>NZ_JBEYRP010000009.1:0-365644 GCF_040704085.1 Streptomyces sp. NPDC047841 | reverse complement strand
GGAACGGTCGCTTCCTTTGTACTCACCCTCTCGGGCTTTCCTCCGGGCGCTTCCCTTCGGTCTTGCGTTTCCGACTCTATCAGATCTTTTCTCGATCCGATTTCCTCGGTGCTTTCCAGGTTCCCGCTCTCGCGTTTCCCTTTCCGGCGGTTCCGACTTTATCAGAAGTTCTGAGTCGGTTTTCCCACCCGCTCCGGGCATCCGTGTCCAGCGCGTGAAGTGCTGGGGTTCCCGGTTGGGCGGAGCCGTAAACGTACTGGAGCGGGGTGCCTCGATGCAAATCGAGGCACCCCGCTCCAGGTCCGGGCCGACGAGGCGTCAGACCTCCACGACCACCGGCAGGATCATCGGCCTGCGGCGATAGGTGTCCGAGACCCACTTGCCGAGGGTCCGGCGGATGAGCTGCTGGAGCTGGTGGGGCTCCACGACGCCGTCCTGGGCGGACCGCTCCAGGACCTCGGTGATCTTCGGGAGGACGTCCGCGAACGCCGAGTCCTCGATGCCGGAACCGCGCGCCTGGACGTGCGGGCCGCCCGTGATCTTGCCGGTGGAGGCGTCCACGACCACGAAGACCGAGATGATGCCCTCGTCGCCGAGGATCTTGCGGTCCTTCAGCGCCGGCTCGCCGACATCGCCGACCGAGAGGCCGTCGACGTAGACGTAACCCGCCTGGACCTTGCCGGAGATCTTCGCCTTGCCCTCGACCAGGTCGACGGCCACGCCGTCCTCGGCGATGACGATCCGGTCGTGCGGGACGCCGGTCAGGGCACCCAGCTCCGCGTTCGCCCGCAGGTGCCGCCACTCGCCGTGGACGGGCATCAGGTTCCTCGGGCGGCAGATGTTGTAGAAGTACAGCAGCTCGCCCGCGGACGCGTGGCCGGAGACATGCACCTTCGCGTTGCCCTTGTGGACGACGTTGGCGCCCCAGCGGGTCAGGCCGTTGATCACGCGGTAGACCGCGTTCTCGTTCCCGGGGATCAGCGAGGACGCGAGGATGACCGTGTCGCCCTGGACGATGCGGATCTGGTGGTCGCGGTTGGCCATGCGGGACAGCGCCGCCATCGGTTCGCCCTGCGAACCTGTGCAGACGAGCACCACCTCGTGGTCGGGCAGGTCGTCCAGCGTCTTGACGTCGACCACCAGGCCCGGCGGCACCTTCAGGTAGCCGAGGTCGCGGGCGATCCCCATGTTGCGGACCATGGAGCGGCCGACGAAGGCGACCCGGCGGCCGTACTCGTGGGCCGCGTCCAGAATCTGCTGGATGCGGTGGACATGGCTGGCGAAGCTCGCCACGATGATCCGCTTGCGGGCGCCGGCGAAGACCTGCCGCAGGACGCTGGAGATGTCCCGCTCGTGCGGGGTGAAGCCCGGGACCTCGGCGTTCGTGGAGTCGGCGAGGAGGAGGTCGATGCCCTCCTCGCTCAGCCGCGCGAAGGCGTGCAGGTCCGTGAGGCGGTTGTCCAGCGGGAGCTGGTCCATCTTGAAGTCGCCGGTGTGCACCACCATGCCGGCGGGGGTGCGGATAGCGACGGCCAGGGCGTCCGGGATGGAGTGGTTGACGGCGACGAACTCGCAGTCGAAGGGGCCGATGCGCTCGCGGTTCCCCTCCGCCACCTCCAGGGTGTACGGGCGGATCCGGTGCTCCTGGAGCTTGGCCTCGATCAGCGCGAGGGTGAGCTTGGAGCCGATCAGCGGGATGTCCGGCTTCTCGCGGAGCAGGAAGGGGACGCCGCCGATGTGGTCCTCGTGGCCGTGCGTGAGGACGATGCCCTCGATGTCGTCGAGGCGGTCCCGGATGGACGAGAAGTCCGGCAGGATCAGGTCGATTCCGGGCTGCTCCTCCTCGGGGAAGAGCACTCCGCAGTCGACGATCAGCAGGCGACCGCCGTACTCGAAGACCGTCATGTTTCGGCCGATCTCGCCGAGGCCGCCGAGCGGAGTGACCCGGAGGCCGCCCTGCGGCAGCGGGGGCGGCGGGCCGAGTTCAGGATGCGGATGACTCAAAAGACTCTCCTCACCACGCGCGCCACGTACCGGTACGGCACGTGGCGCGCATGACGTTCGTGCGGAAGCAGTTGTCGTTGTTGATCGCAGGCACCGGTGGCCTGCCTCTTCTTCTGTTGTTCTTCAGTTGTGAAGCCCCTGTGGTGCAAAGTCTGTTGTCAGAGCTGTACCCCGCCGGCGGCAAGATCGATCTTGAGCTGCGCGATCTCCTCGGGGGAACACTCGACCATCGGCGAGCGCAGCGGTCCGGCCGGCAGTCCCTGGAAGGCCAGGGCGGCCTTGGTGGTCATGACGCCCTGGGTGCGGAACATGCCGGTGTAGACCGGGAGCAGCTTCTGGTGGATCTCCGTGGCCTTGACGACGTCACCCGAGGTGTACGCGTCCACCAGGGCGCGCAGGTCGGGGGTGACCAGGTGGCCCACGACGGAGACGAAGCCGACGGCGCCCACGGAGAGCAGCGGAAGGTTCAGCATGTCGTCGCCGGAGTACCAGGCGAGGCCGGACCGGGCGATGGCCCAGCCGGCGCGGCCGAGGTCGCCCTTGGCGTCCTTGTTGGCGACGATCCGGGGGTGCTCGGCGAGCCGGACGAGGGTCTCCGTGCTGATCGGGACGCCGCTGCGGCCGGGGATGTCGTAGAGCATGACCGGCAGGCCGGTGGCGTCGGCGACGGCCGTGAAGTGCCGGTACAGGCCCTCCTGCGGAGGCTTGTTGTAGTACGGCGTGACGACCAGGAGGCCGTGGGCGCCGATCCGCTCGGCTTCGCGGGCCAGCTCGATGCTGTGGTGGGTGTCGTTGGTGCCGACTCCGGCGACGACGTGGGCGCGGTCGCCGACGGCCTCCAGGACGGCTCGTACGAGGTCCGATTTCTCCGCGTCGCTGGTGGTCGGGGACTCGCCGGTGGTGCCGTTGACGATCAGGCCGTCGTTGCCTGCGTCCACCAGGTGGGCGGCGAGTCGCTGCGCGCCGTCGAGGTCGAGTGCGCCGTCCGCCGTGAAGGGCGTGACCATGGCGGTGAGGACCCGCCCGAAGGGGGTCTGCGGAGTCGAGGTCGGAGCCATGGTTACACGCTACTCGGTGCTCGATGCGGGGTGCGTCCTCGGGGTGCCGGGAAAGTCAGGACAAAGAGGGAACCCGGCACTGCCTGCTCGGGGGTTCAAGCAGTGCCGGGTCCGTTTGATCAGGCTAGATGAACTTCTCTAAATGCCGCAATACGGACACCTCGCCAGGCTGACCCGTACATCCGTTCCCGACAGGGGAACAAGGCTTCGTTACGGGGCCACACGCCCGTTCGCATTGAAGGCGGCGTGCGTCAGCGGCATGAGCGCGGCCCACTCCGCCTCCATCCGCTCGCCCACCATCTCGATCTCCCGCTGCGGGAAGGACGGCACCTTGGCCAGCTCGTGCTGGGTGCGCAGGCCGAGGAAGTGCATCAGGGAGCGCGCGTTGCAGGTGGCGTACATCGAGGAGTAGAGGCCGACGGGGAGGGCGGCGCGGGCGACCTCGCGGGCGACGCCGTCGGCGAGCATCTTCTGGTAGGCCGTGTACGCCTGCTCGTACGACTCGCGCAGGGCGCCGCTCACGGCCTCGTGCTGGGCCGGGGTGCCCTCGACGAAGACGTACTTGCCCGGGCGGCCCTCCTGGACCAGCTTGCGGTCGGGGCCGGGGACGTAGAAGACCGGCTGGAGCTCGCGGTAGCGGCCCGACTCCTCGTTGTACGACCAGCCGACCCGGTGCCGCATGAACTCGCGGAAGACGAAGATCGGGGCGCTGATGAAGAAGGTCATCGAGTTGTGCTCGAACGGGCTGCCGTGCCGGTCGCGCATCAGGAAGTTGATCAGGCCCTTGGAGCGCTCGGGATCCTTCTTCAGCTCGTCCAGGGACTGCTCGCCGGCGGTGGAGACACGGGCGGCGAACAGCACGTCCGCGTCCGAAGCGCTGGACTTCACCAGCTCGACGGTGACGTCACTGCGGAACGTGAGCGACTCGGGGGTGGTCACGGGGGTTGAGGTCCTTCCCATCACTTCGGTGGTTGCGACCACCTTACGGGGGCACCCGGCGGAGCCTCGCACCGCACCACCTCGCCGCAAAAAACGCACCCGCGATTTTTTCGGACATGGGCACCTTTTGTGTCACTCGATCGTCTGTATCGGTGAGGTCCGTACATTCGGTCACCAACCCTGGAAGGAACGGCACCCACGATGCCCCGCCCCCAGCTGCCGCCGGGAGGTACCCCCCGCGACTCCGTACCCTTCGCCTTCCTGGCCGAGGCGGACAGGTTCCGCAGCAATGTCACTCCCCCGCCCCGTCGGCGGGCGTCGTTCGGCGAGATGGCCGGGCGCTGGCTGCTGGGTCTCACCATCGTCGCCGGGCTCATAGGTGCCTTGGTCCTGGGCATGCCGGCGCTCTCCACGCCGGCCCATACACCGGCTCAGCAGTCCCAGGCGTCCCAGGGGCACTGACCACCGGCACTGCCCCGTCCGGACGCTCAAGGCTGGTGGGCGGGAACGGCGCCGGATAGCCTCACCGCACAGCTCCCGTGAGGACCGAGTGAGGACCAGCCGTGCCCCTGCCCTTCCTGACGGCCGACCGCGCCTTCGAGACGACGGCCGAGAGTGCGCTCCCGTACGACGACCCGGACCGCTGGCGGCGCCCGTACCGGCCCGGTCCCTGGCGGGTGGGTGTGGCCGCGCTGGTACTGCTGCTCGCCTCGTTCGTCCTGTTCGCCGGCGTGCTCACCGCTGTCACCGGCTCGCTCGCCGACGCCGGGGCGGTCCTCGGCGTGGGCCTCGCGATCGTCGTCGGCGCGCTCCGGCTGCTGCGCATGGGGGTGTGGGTGAGCCGGAGCGGACTGCGCCGTACCGGCTTCCTGCTGACGCGGACGGTGCCGTGGGCGCGGGTGGTCTCGGTGCGGACCGTCCAGCAGCCGGTGCGCTGGCTGGGTCTGCCGCGCACGGTGCAGGGGCAGGCGCTCGCGTTCGTGCGCAAGGACCGGCGGCCGGAGGACACCCCGCCGCTGCTCACCACGCACGGCCTGGACTTCCTCGGCCGGCCGATGGCGTTCGACCGGGCGGCGGACGCGGTGGAGGCGTGGGCGGCGGAGTACGGACGCCGCTGAGCCGGCGCCGCGGGGGCTCTCGGGTGAGGGCGCCCGGTCAGGCGGCCTGGACCGGCTTCCCGTCGTGCAGGGCGATGGCCCTTTGCATCGCCTTGCGGGCGCGGGGGGTGTCGCGGGCGTCGTGGTAGGCGACGGCCAGGCGGAACCAGCAGCGCCAGTCGTCCGGGGACATCTCCGTCTCGGCCTTGCGCCTGGCGAACACCTCGTCGGCCGAGTCGCGGTCGATCCGGCCGCTGGGCAGGCGCCGCAGCTCGTCGACCGGCAGGCCGCCCTCGGCGTCGAGTTCGGCGGCCAGCCGGTTGGCCTTGCGGACGAACTGGGTGTTCTTCCACAGGAACCACAGGCCGATGAGCGGCAGGATCAGCACCGCCACGCCGAAGGTGACGGTGACGGCCGTGCCGGACTGGATGAGCATCACGCCACGGCTGCCGACCAGGACGAAATAGAAGACCAGGACGGCGGCCGTGACGAGATAGGTGATCTTCGCGCGCATCGGAGGGGT
Organism: Streptomyces sp. NPDC047841; assembly: GCF_040704085.1. Classification (NCBI taxonomy): domain Bacteria; kingdom Bacillati; phylum Actinomycetota; class Actinomycetes; order Kitasatosporales; family Streptomycetaceae; genus Streptomyces; species Streptomyces sp. NPDC047841. The sequence continues at coordinate 360,023 of NZ_JBEYRP010000009.1, read as the reverse complement.
GTCTCGGCTCGTTCGTCTCAGCTCAGGTCCAGGAAGTGCTCCAGGCCGAAGGTGAGGCCCGGAGTGGTCACCACCCGTCGGGCGCCGAGCAGGATGCCCGGCATGAAGCTGCTGTGGTGCAGGGAGTCGTGCCGGACGGTGAGGGTCTCGCCCTCGCCGCCGAGCAGCACCTCCTGGTGGGCCAGCAGGCCGCGCAGGCGGACCGCGTGCACGGGGACGCCGTCGACGCTGGCGCCCCGCGCGCCGTCCAGGGCCGTGACGGTGGCGTCCGGCGCCGGTGCCGTCCCGGCCGCCCGGCGGGCCTCGGCGATGAGCTGGGCCGTGCGGGTGGCCGTACCGCTGGGTGCGTCCACCTTGTTCGGGTGGTGCAGCTCGACCACCTCGACCGACTCGAAGTACGGCGCGGCGATCTGCGCGAACTTCATCGTCAGCACGGCTCCGATGGAGAAGTTCGGCGCGATGAGCACGCCGGTCTCCGGGGACTGGGCGAGCCAGCCCGTCAGCTGCGCGAGGCGGTCCTCGGTCCAGCCCGTCGTACCGACGACGGCGTGGATGCCGTGGCGCACGCAGAAGTCCAGGTTGCCCATGACCGAGGCGGGGGTGGTCAGCTCGACGGCGACCTGGGCGCCGGTCTCCGCCAGCGTCTCCAGCTTGTCGCCGCGGCCGAGGGCGGCGACCAGCTCCATGTCCTCGGCGGCCTCGACCGCCTTGACGGCCTCCGAACCGATCCGGCCCCTGGCACCGAGGACCGCCACGCGCAGCTTGCTCATGTTCCTGTTTCCTAACCGGTGGTGTTTCAGGCGACCGCGTCGTGCAGCCGGGAGGCCTGCTTGTCCTTGAGCGGGCCGATGACCGACAGCGACGGGCGCTGTCCCAGGATGTCGCGGGCGACCTCGCGGACCTCGTCCGGGGTGACCGCCGCCATCTTCGCGAGCATGTCGTCCACGGACATCTGCTCGCCCCAGCACAGCTCGCTCTTGCCGATACGGTTCATCAGCGCGCCGGTGTCCTCCAGGCCGAGGACGGTGGAGCCCCGCAGCTGGCCGATGGCGCGGGCGATCTCGTCGTCGGTCAGGCCGTTCTGCGCGACGTGGTCGAGTTCGTCGCGGCAGATCCGCAGGACGTCGTGCACCTGGCTGGGCCGGCAGCCGGCGTAGACGCCGAACAGGCCGCAGTCCGCGAAGGCGGAGGTGTACGAGTACACGCTGTAGGCGAGGCCGCGCTTCTCCCGGACCTCCTGGAAGAGGCGGGAGGACATGCCGCCGCCGAGGGCGGTGTTGAGCACGCCCATGGCCCAGCGGCGGTCGTCGGCGCGGGCGATGCCGGGCATGCCGAGGACGACATGGGCCTGCTCGGTCTTACGGGTGAGCAGGTCGACCTTGCCGGCGGCGCGGATCGTCCGGCGGCCCTCGCGCGGGGCGATGGGCCGCGCGTCCGGGTCACGCAGGGCGCCCGCCTTCTCGAAGGCCGCGCGGACCTGTCGGACGACCTTGTTGTGGTCGATGTTTCCGGCGCAGGCGACCACGAGGTGGGTCGGGTCGTAGTGCTTCTTGTAGAAGCGGCGGATGCGGTCGGCGGTGAGGGCGTTGACCGTGTCGACCGTGCCGAGGACCGGGCGGCCGAGGGCGTTGTCGCCGAACATGGTCTGCGCGAACAGGTCGTGCACGCAGTCGCCCGGGTCGTCCTCGGTCATGGCGATCTCTTCGAGGATCGCGCCGCGCTCGACGTCGACGTCCTCCTCGCGGATCAGCGAGCCGGTCAGCATGTCGCAGACGACGTCGATGGCGAGGGGCAGGTCGGTGTCGAGCACGCGCGCGTAGTAGCACGTGTACTCCTTGGCCGTGAACGCGTTCATCTCGCCGCCGACCGCGTCGAGCGCGGAGGAGATGTCGAGCGCGCTGCGGCGGTCCGTGCCCTTGAAGAGCAGGTGCTCGAGGTAGTGCGTGGCGCCGTTCAGCGACGGGGTCTCGTCGCGGGAGCCGACGTGCGCCCAGATGCCGAAGGTGGCGGAGCGGACCGAGGGCAGGGTCTCGGTGACGATGCGCAGGCCGCCCGGGAGGGTGGTCCTGCGGACCGTGCCGATGCCGCCTGTGCCCTTGATGAGGGTTTGGGTACGGGCGACGGCCCGCGCCTCCGAGGAGGAGCGGGCCGTCACCTTGGAGCCACGGGACGTCACTGCTCGGCGTCGTCCTTCGCCTCGTCGGAGCCCTCTTCGCCCTCGATCACCGGGACGAGGGAGAGCTTGCCGCGGGAGTCGATCTCGGCGATCTCGACCTGGACCTTCTGGCCCACGCCGAGGACGTCCTCGACGTTCTCCACGCGCTTGCCGCCGGCGAGCTTGCGGATCTGCGAGATGTGCAGCAGACCGTCCTTGCCGGGCAGCAGGGAGACGAACGCACCGAAGGTGGTGGTCTTGACGACCGTGCCCAGGTACCGCTCGCCGACCTCGGGCATCGTCGGGTTGGCGATGCCGTTGATCGTGGCGCGGGCGGCCTCGGCCGAGGGACCGTCGGCGGCACCGATGTAGATCGTGCCGTCGTCCTCGATGGTGATCTCGGCGCCCGTGTCCTCCTGGATCTGGTTGATCATCTTGCCCTTGGGGCCGATGACCTCACCGATCTTGTCGACCGGGATCTTCACGGTGATGATCCGCGGAGCGTTCGGGGACATCTCGTCGGGCCGGTCGATGGCCTCCATCATCACGTCGAGGATGTGGAGACGGGCGTCGCGGGCCTGCTTGAGGGCCGCGGCGAGGACGGAGGCCGGGATGCCGTCCAGCTTGGTGTCGAGCTGGAGGGCGGTCACGAACTCCTTGGTGCCGGCGACCTTGAAGTCCATGTCGCCGAAGGCGTCCTCCGCACCGAGGATGTCGGTGAGGGTGACGTAGTGCGTCTCGCCGTCGATCTCCTGGGAGATCAGGCCCATGGCGATACCGGCGACCGGGGCCTTCAGCGGCACACCGGCGTTCAGCAGCGACATGGTGGAGGCGCAGACCGAGCCCATGGACGTCGAGCCGTTGGAGCTCAGCGCCTCGGAGACCTGGCGGATCGCGTAGGGGAACTCCTCGCGCGCCGGCAGCACCGGCACGAGGGCGCGCTCGGCGAGGGCGCCGTGGCCGATCTCGCGGCGCTTCGGGGAGCCGACGCGGCCGGTCTCGCCGGTGGAGTACGGCGGGAAGTTGTAGTTGTGCATGTAGCGCTTGCGGGTCACCGGGGAGAGGGTGTCCAGCTGCTGCTCCATGCGGAGCATGTTGAGGGTGGTGACGCCCAGGATCTGGGTCTCGCCACGCTCGAACACCGCGGAGCCGTGCACGCGCGGGATGGCCTCGACCTCGGCGGCCAGGGTGCGGATGTCGGTGACACCGCGGCCGTCGATGCGCTTCTTCTCCTTGATCACGCGCTCGCGGACCAGCTGCTTGGTGAGCGAGCGGTACGCGGCGGAGATCTCCTTCTCGCGGCCCTCGAACTCCGGCAGGAGCTTCTCGGCGGCCAGACCCTTGACGCGGTCCAGCTCGGCCTCGCGCTCCTGCTTGCCGGCGATGGTGAGCGCCTGGGCCAGCTCGGGGCGGACGGCCGCGGTGAGGGCCTCGAACACGTCGTCCTGGTAGTCCAGGAAGATCGGGAACTCGGCGGTCGGCTTGGCGGCCTTGGCGGCGAGGTCGGCCTGCGCGCGGCACAGGACCTTGATGAAGGGCTTGGCGGCCTCCAGACCGGCGGCGACGACCTCCTCGGTCGGCGCCTCGGCGCCGCCCTCGACCAGCTTGATGGTCTTCTCGGTGGCCTCGGCCTCGACCATCATGATCGCGACGTCGCCGTCCTCCAGGACGCGACCGGCGACGACCATGTCGAAGACGGCGTCCTCGAGCTCGGTGTGCGTCGGGAAGGCGACCCACTGGCCGCGGATCAGCGCGACGCGGACGCCGCCGATCGGGCCGGAGAAGGGCAGACCGGCCAGCTGCGTGGACGCGGACGCGGCGTTGATCGCCACGACGTCGTACAGGTGGTCGGGGTTGAGGGCCATGATCGTGGCGACGACCTGGATCTCGTTGCGCAGGCCCTTCTTGAAGGACGGGCGCAGCGGACGGTCGATGAGGCGGCAGGTGAGGATGGCGTCCTCGGACGGCCGGCCCTCACGGCGGAAGAAGCTGCCGGGGATCTTGCCGGCGGCGTACATCCGCTCCTCGACGTCCACCGTCAGCGGGAAGAAGTCGAGCTGGTCCTTGGGGTTCTTGGAGGCGGTGGTGGCCGACAGCACCATGGTGTCGTCGTCCAGGTACGCCACGGCGGAGCCGGCGGCCTGCTTGGCCAGGCGGCCCGTCTCGAAGCGGATGGTGCGGGTGCCGAAGGGACCGTTGTCAATGACGGCCTCGGCGTAGTGGGTCTCGTTCTCCACTAGCGTTTTCTCCGTTACGTATCGTCTTTCGTCCCTTGGCTGCCCGTGTGGCAGGGGGACGGTGGCGGAGAAGCGCTCCGTGCGGTGCGGGCCGGTCTTCGATCGAAGCACCCGGGGCTCGCTTCCCCCCGGGGGCCACTACCGAGGACCGGCGGCGGCTGGTGCGCTTCCCCTCGTTCAGTGACGTACCCCGTCATGCGCGGCGTACGTCGTTCCGTGTCGTGCGTATTGCGTTGTGCTACCACACTACAAAGCGTGAGCGACACTCCGCACGTCTCCGCTCGTACGGCGGAGGGTTCCGTGTGCGCGGCGGGGCCCCGCATACGGCAAAGGGAGCGGCCCCCGAGTACGTTCGGGAACCGCTCCCCTCATGGCGTCTTACCGGGCGCCCGCCGCACCGCGGCGGATGCCGAGGCGGTCGACCAGCGCACGGAAGCGCTGGATGTCCTTCTTCGCCAGGTACTGCAGAAGGCGGCGACGCTGACCGACGAGGATCAGCAGGCCACGGCGGGAGTGGTGGTCGTGCTTGTGGGTCTTGAGGTGCTCCGTCAGGTCGGAGATCCGACGGGAGAGCAGAGCGACCTGGACCTCGGGGGAGCCGGTGTCACCCTCCTTGGTACCGAACTCGCCGATGATCTGCTTCTTCGTAGCGGCGTCGAGCGACACGCGTACTCCTCATAGTCTGTTGAATGCCACCGAGTGCCCCCGGTCTACGTCTCGGGGAAGCTTCCGTTACTCGGGAGGCGGGGATCCGCTGGGCGCGGCCTCCAGAACGAGCACAGGGCGGTTCCGGGGGTGCGTACACAAACGGCCGTCACTCAGGGTACCAGGCGACGGCGGGCACCTTGCGCCCGGTCGGCGAACCGCCCTGGTGGAGCGGCCCCGGCCACTAGGGTGAGCGCCGGGACCGTACCTACCTCGGGAAGGGGTCGCTGCACGATGGCGGAAACGGAAGCGGAGATCAAGGCGCGCAAGGAGCGGGAGCGGGACGAGCTGTACGCCCTCGACATCTCGGGCGTCGAGTGGCACTGCGCGCCGGGCACGGAGGAGCACGAGGAGCGGGTCGAGATCGCGTACCTGCCCGGCGGGGCGGTGGCGATGCGGTCCTCGCTCGACCCGGACACGGTGCTGCGCTACACGGAGGCGGAGTGGCGGGCGTTCGTGCTGGGGGCCCGGGACGGGGAGTTCGATCTGACGCCTACGGCTCACAACGGGGGGCTGGACGCGTAGCGAGCCAGGCATGAGAAAGGGCGGCACGCGCGCGTGCCGCCCTTTCTGCCGTCCGGCTCATCGCCGGTGACGGCCGGTAGCTCGGTCTGGCGGTCTGGCGGTCTGGCGGTCTGGCGGACATCGACGCGCTGTGCGCCGCTTCCGCCGTCGGGCTGCTAGCTGGTCATGGCCCGTGCCTGCGCGTACACGTCGAAGACGGCCAGGGACAGGGGGATGAGGGTGAGGAGGACGAAGCTCTCGGCGATCTCCAGGAAGCGGCCCCAGAAGGGGGTGACACCGCGTCGCGGGGTGATCAGCGCGATCGCGGTGACCACGGCGGTGGCCGCGGCGACGGCGGCGGCGAGCCAGACGCTGCGGATGTCCAGGGCCGTGGTGTCGCCCCGGAGCGCGTCGATCAGGTAGTCCTGGGGCGGGTTGAGGGCCAGCCCCAGGCCGAGGAAGACGATGGCGGCGAGCCCTGCGGCCAGGGTGGCGCCGACCTGTGCGGTGTAACGGAAGAGGTGCGCCCGCATGAGCATCGCCACGCCGGTCGCGAGAGCCAGCAGCTGCGCCCAGATGTTGCTGGAGAACCCGAGGACGATGGACGCGCCCACGGCGACGAGAGCGCAGCCGCCGACGAGGCCGACGAGGAGTTCGTGGCCGCGCCGGGCCTGGGCGGTCACGCGTTCGGCGTCCACGGGCCCCTGGGGAGCGGGCTCGCCGGTGTCGTAACCGCCGCGCGAGGGGTTGGGCGGTTCGAAACCGATGGGCAGCCGCGCGAAACGCATGGACAGCCCGGGCAGGAAGGCCAGCGCCACGACGGAGAGCGGGGCGCAGACGGCGGCCGTCTCGATGGGCTTCAGCTCGGTGAGGATCGCGATGAAGGTCGTGATCAGACCGATGGCGGAGGCGAAGACGAACGCCACGAAGGGTCCGTCGCCGCCCGGCGACACCAAGGTGAGCACCAGGGAGGCGACCAGGACGGTCGTGCAGGCGAGCAGGAACTGCAGTCGCCCGATGCCCTCGCCGGCGGAGAGCGACAGCAGGCCCGAGCCCGCCACGGCCACGTTGGGCAGTGCGCCGAGTCCCAGCGCGACGGCGGAGGCCCGGTCGTCGTACACGCGCGCGCGTACGCACGCGATCGTGACGAGCAGGACGCCGCAGACGCCGGCGATGATGCCCTGCAGACTGTGCATGTCGTGCCGGATCTGCGAGCTCCAGGCCACGAACGCGAGCAGCGCGGGCAGGATGCCGCCCGCGACGAGCCCGGCGGCGCGGGTGAGGTCGCCGCTCCACAGGGTGCGGTCCCGGGTAACGGCGGCGGCCACCGCTTCGGAGACGTCGTCGAGGACGGCCGGGGGCAGCGACTCGGCGAACGGGCGCAGGGTCAGCAGCTCGCCGTCGAGGATGCGCTGGGCCGTGAAGGACCGGGAGCCGTCGAGGACGGTGCCGTCACGGCGCACGAGGTGGTAACCGACCGGAGCGCCCTCGGCGGGGCTCTGCTGGGACAGGCGCAGGATCTCCGGATAGAGGTCGGCAACCGGTACGTCGTCGGGCAGCGCGACGTCGATGCGGCTGTCGGGCGCCACGATGGTGACGCGGCAGAAGCCGAAGCCCATCCCCGCCCCGGAAGGGGCTCCGGTGCCCGGTCCGCCGGTCGCGCCGGCCGGCGCGGAGGTCGTCATGCTCACCTGCTGTTCCCCCTCGTCGGTGGTGGGGCGGCCTACGGTGCCACCGCGCACCTTCCGCCCGTAAAGATGCTGTGTAGGTTGTGCGGCGCCCTCCCGCCCCGTCGGCCGACCGAGCGGTTCTGGCCGGGATCCGCGCAAGGCGCTGGCTTCGAACAGGTGCGGATTGCCCGGGTTTTCCCGGAACAATTCGCAACTGCTCACGCGCTCCACCGGCACCCTACCGCCCGCCGTTGTCCGTGGTTGTCAGTAGGATCGCGGTTCGCGATCGACGTCCGTCTGACACGGGGCGGCGGATGAAACATCTCGGTCCGGCAAGGGAATTGGTGCGTAGTGAGCCACATCGTCGTCAAGCGCCCGCCTCGGGCACTGCCGAGGGAAGTGCCCACGGACGAGATCGTGCTGCAGGCTCCGCCGGAACTGCCGCGCGGTCAGCAGGAAGGCGCACTGATGCAGCTCCTGCCCATGCTGGGCATGGGCGGATCCGTGGTGTTCTTCTTCAACCCGCAGGCCCAGCCCTTCATGAAGATCATGGGCCTGGTGATGGTGGCCTCGACGATCGCCATGGGCATCTCGATGCTCGTCCGCTACCGCCGCGGCAATCAGGGGCAGATGGCCGACCTGCGCCGTGACTACCTCCGTTACCTGTCACAGACCCGACGCGTCGCCGTGGAGACCGCGCAGGCCCAGCGCGACACCCAGTACTACCTGCACCCTTCGCCGGAGCAACTGTGGGCCCTGGTCGCCGAGGGCAGCCGGGTATGGGAACGGCGTACCGCCGACGAGGACTTCGGGCAGGTGCGCGTGGGCCTCGGTCCGCAAGCCCTGGCCACGCCCCTGATCCCGCCCCAGACCGCCCCGGTCGACGAGCTGGAGCCGCTGACCGCCGGCGCGATGCAGCGCTTCCTCGCGACGCACAGCACCCTCGACGACCTGCCGATGGCGGTGTCGCTGCGCGCCTTCTACCACGTGACGATCAGCGGCGAGCCGGGCACCGTGCGCGGCACCGCCCGAGCCGTCACGGCCTCCCTCGCCTCGCTGCACTCCCCCGAGGACCTGGTCATCGCCGTCGTCACCGCGCGTGAGTCGGCGCCCGAATGGGAGTGGGCCAAGTGGCTGCCGCACGTACAGGCCCCGGGCGTCACCGATGGCGCCGGCAGCATGCGCCTGATCAGCGCCGACCCCGTGGATCTGGAGGACCGGCTCGCCTCCCGCCTCGAGGGCCGTCCGCGATTCCATCCCTCCGGGCCGCCCGTTCCGGAACAGCCCCACCTGGTGGTGGTACTCGACGGCGTCTCCCTACCGCCCACCTCCTTGCTGGCCAGCCCCGAGGGCCTGCAGGGCGTGACGGTCCTGGAGGTCGTGCCGGGCGACCTCACCATCGGACGCGGCGACCTGTCCGTCGTCGTGCAGCCGAAGGAACTGCGCCTGGAGTCCGCCCACGGCATGGTCTACGAGGGCATCCCTGACGTCCTTTCGTACGAGGCAGCGGAGGCGTTGGCGCGCCAGCTGGCGCCGTTGCGCATGGCATCGGGTGGTGACGACGACGAACCGCTGCTCGCCAACCTGGAGTTCACCGACCTGCTGAACCTGGGCGACGCCGCCTCGGTCGACCCGAAGCGGACCTGGCGGCCCCGGTCGCAGTCGGAGCGGCTGCGCGTGCCGATCGGTGTCGGCGAGGACGGCCGGCCCGTGATGCTCGACCTCAAGGAGGCGGCGCAGGAGGGTATGGGTCCGCACGGCCTGTGTGTAGGCGCGACAGGCTCCGGCAAGTCCGAACTGCTGCGAACCCTGGTCCTCGGTCTCGCCGTGACCCACTCCTCCGAGACGCTGAACTTCGTCCTCGCCGACTTCAAGGGCGGTGCCACGTTCGCGGGAATGGCCCAGCTACCGCACGTGGCCGCCGTGATCACCAACCTCGCGGACGACCTCACCCTCGTCGACCGCATGGGTGACTCCATCCGCGGTGAGCTCAACCGCCGGCAGGAGATGCTCCGCGACGCGGGCAACTACGCCAACATCCACGACTACGAGAAGGCGCGCGCGGCGGGTGCCCCGCTGCAGCCGATCCCGTCCCTCGTCCTGGTGATCGACGAGTTCAGCGAGCTGTTGACCGCCAAGCCGGACTTCATCGAGATGTTCGTGCAGATCGGCCGTATCGGCCGCTCGCTGGGCGTGCACCTGCTGCTGGCCTCCCAGCGCCTGGAGGAGGGCCGTCTGAGGGGCCTGGAGACGTATCTCTCCTACCGGATCGGTCTGCGGACGTTCTCGGCCGCCGAGTCCCGCGCCGCGCTCGGCGTCCCGGACGCCTACGAGCTGCCGAACGTCCCCGGTTCCGGTTTCCTGAAGTTCGGCACGGACGAGATGGTGCGTTTCAAGGCCGCGTACGTCTCCGGGGTGTACCGCACGAGCTCCCAGCAGGCCGCGGTGTTCGGCGGCCCACTGCCCGTCGACCGCAGGCCGGTCCTGTTCACGGCGGCCGAGGTACCGGTGCAGTACGTGCCGATCCCGCAGCAGCGGCAGGAGGAGACCGGCAAACGGCAGGACGACGCGCTCGCCGACACCGTGCTCGACGTGATCGTGCGGCGTCTGGAGGCGCAGGGCCCGGCCGCCCACCAGGTGTGGCTGCCCCCGCTGGACAGCCCGCCGTCGCTCGACGCTCTGCTGCCGGGGCTCGCTCCGGTGCCCGGCCGCGGCATGACCCAGCCGGGCTACGAGGGCGCGGGCAGACTCGTCGTCCCGGTCGGCCTGATCGACAAGCCGTACGAGCAGCGGCGCGACCCACTGTGGCTGGACTTCGGCGGCGCGGCCGGCCATATGCAGATCATCGGCGGCCCGCAGTCCGGCAAGTCGACGCTGCTGCGCTCGATCATCGCGTCGTTCGCACTGACCCACACGCCGTGGGAAGTGCAGTTCTACGGCCTCGACTTCGGTGGTGGCGGTATGGCCTCGGTGGCCGGCCTGCCGCACGTGGGCGGTGTCGCGTCCCGCCTGGACCCGGAAAAGGTCCGGCGCACGGCGGCCGAGGTGTACGGCGTCATGACCCGGCGCGAGGAGTACTTCCGCTCGGTGGGCATCTCCTCCATCGCGGAGTTCCGTACCCGTCGCGCGCGCGGCGACATCTCGGTGACCGACCAGCCCTGGGGCGACGTCTTCCTGGTCATCGACGGCTGGGGCAACTTCCGCACGGACTACGAGGCGCTGGAGCCGTTGGTGCTGGACATCGCCGCACGCGGCCTGGGCTACGGCATCCACCTCGTCCTGACCGCCTCGCGCTCCATGGAGGTCCGCGCCAACCTCAAGGACCACCTGATGAACCGCCTCGAGCTGCGGCTGGGCGACCCCATGGACTCCGAGATCGACCGCAAGGTCGCGGCGAACGTCCCCACCGGTGTGCCGGGCCGCGGTCAGACCCCGCAGAAGCAGCACTTCATGGCGGCGGTCCCGCGCATCGACGGTCTTTCGTCCGACACGGACCTCGCGGAGGCGACGACCGCCCTCGCGGCCGAGGTCACCCGCCACTGGCAGGAGCCGGGCGCGCCCGAGGTGCGCCTGCTCCCCCGCGAGTTCCCGGCCACGCAGCTTCCGCCGGGCGACCACTTCCCGAACCGCGGCGTCTCCTTCGCCCTCGACGAGGACAACCTGGAACCCGTGTTCGTGGACTTCGAACAGGACCCGTTCTTCCTGGTGTTCGGGGAGAGCGAGTCCGGCAAGTCGAACCTGCTGAACCTGCTGATCAAGCGCCTGACAGAGCGCTACGACGGCAACACCTGCAAGCTCTTCGTCGTCGACAACCGCCGCTCGCTGCTCGGAGTGACCCCGAAGTCGCACCTGGCCGAGTACATCCCCATGTCGAACCAGATGCAGCACCACATGGACGCACTGGCCGACCTGATGCAGCGTCGCACGCCGACCGCCGACGTAACCCCGGAGCAGCTGCGCAACCGCAGCTGGTGGCGGGGCCCCACGGTCTACGTCGTCATCGACGACTACGACCTGGTGTCCACGTCGAGCGGCAACCCGCTGGCGGGCCTGACGGAACTGCTGCCGTTCGCCCGTGACGTCGGAGTCCGCTTCATCATCGCCCGCTCCACAGCGGGCGCCGGCCGCGCCGGCTACGAGTCCTTCATGCAGCGCATCAAGGAGCTCGGCGCCCAGGGCGTGGTCCTCGCGGGCGACCCGGCCGAGGGCGACCTGCTGGGCGGTGTCCGACCGCGGCCGATGCCGGCGGGGCGGGGGATCTTCGTGTCCCGGAAGCGGGGGAAGCCCATGATTCAGGTGGGGTTGATGGACATGGAGAACTGAGGCACGTAGGCACGGCTGACCTGACGAGGCTCTCGCTCATGAGCAGGAGCGGAGAGACGGGAGGAACCGCGCATGGCGTGGGACGAGTGGGAAGAGCTGAAAGCAAGGGCAGCGCAGAACCAGTCAGCACACATGCGGCTGAACCATGTGACGCCCGACGATGGAGGCGGCGAAAGTACGCGTGGTGATCTCACCGTGCGCCAGAAGGACCTCGCCGCGATCGGTTCCGCGGCCCATGAACTGTTCCAGGACTTCAGCCGGTTCAGCGACCACGCTCGTATGTCCTCCATCAAGGCGGCGGGAGGGCTCAAGAGTGAGGGCTTCGCCATCGGGGCGGCGCTCGATCACGTAGCCGAGCGCTGGGTGGACCAGGTACAGAGCCTCCTCGATGCCTGCGCCCACATCTCCAACCACCTCCGCTACACCAAGAACCAGCACGACGCTGACGAGTCCTACATCGCCGGCACTCTCAGCAGCATCTCCCAGCTCGACCGGGGCTTTGACGAGCGGAAGGGCAGCTGACGGCCATGGATCTCGACGCTTTGCGCTACGGGAACTTCTCGCAGCTGCAAGAGGCCATCACCGACTGGGAGGAGATGACCAAGAACCTGGCTGCGCTGAAGGAGGATGCCCAGAGCAACCTGAAGGGTCGCGCAGACAAGGCGGACTGGGCCGGTGTCAACGCTCAGGTGAGCCGGGAGTTCATCGACAAGACCGCGAAGGAGTTCGCGGACGCCCACGCGCAGGCGGATTCCATCACGAAGATCCTCAAGGACACTCGCGGCGAACTCATCGGCTACCGCGATCAGCTGAACGAGACCCTTGAGCGGGCGCCGTACAAGTACTGCACCGTCATCGACACAGGCGGCGGGACCTTCAGCGTCAGCGGTAATCCTCGTCCTGACTGGACATCCGATCCCAGTGGCAACACAAGCGCGGTCAGCCAGGCAGACGTCGATGCCCTTCGAAACGAGATTCAGCGCATTCTCAGCAAGGCGACCGAGAGTGACAGTACTGCGGCGAAGGCACTCGGTCTCCTCGTCCACCAGGCGAAGTACGGCTTCTCGGGCGCCCACTACGAAAACCGGGACGAAGCTGCCCATGCCATTTCGGAGGCCGACCGGATGGCCAAAATTCTCGCGAAGAATCCGCACGACGTGACGAGTACGGAGCTCGCCTCACTCAACTCGACCCTGACCAAGTACAAGAACGATCCTCTGTTCGCGGAAGAGTTCGCCACGCAGGTCGGCCCGAAGAAGGTGCTCACCTTCTGGGCCGGCATCGCCGATCCCTACCAGGGAACGTACGATCCCGACCGCGCCAAGCAAGCGAAGCAACTGCAGAAGAACCTCGGGACCGTCATCGGCCAGGCCACGCTCTCGGACAGCGACAAGATGCAGAGCTGGGAACGGCAGATGATCCGGCTGGTGCCCGACCAGCTCGGGATCGACGACGCGAGCAACCCGACGGGTTACGCGGTCATGAGTAACCTCATGCGCTTCGGCGACTACGACGACCAGTTCCTCAACGACTACGGCGACAAGCTCCTCGCATACGACAAAAAGATGAACGGTCAGGGCATCAACGCCTGGGTCAACAACTTCAACGATGGTGACCTCAATTACTGGGGCTACAAGAACGATCGTGGCCGCGACCCCATGACCGGGTTCCTGGAGGCGCTCGGTCACAATCCGGATGCGTCGACGCAGTTCTTCGCCCAGCCCGATGGCAGCGGTGACACGGTCAACAAGGACGCCGAGGTCAACGAGCACCTGAAGTACCTGACGAAGGAACGGGTCTGGGTCTCCGACGCCACGATGGGAGGCGACCACGACTACGTCGCAGCACGCAACTCACTGGGCCGAGCGCTGGAGGCGGCCACGACCGGCTACTCTGCGGATGCCTCCCCGAAGGACGTCGCGGCGGGTGACCGACGCACCGCGGCCACGGCCGGCGTCATGGAACAGGTCGCCTACCTCTACGGTGGTGAGGACGGCCCGAAGATGCTGCACGATCAGCCCGAACTGGCCGACAGCCTGGGCAAGATGGCCGGCGCGTACATCGATGACATCGACTACGAACTGTCCGGTATCGGGGACCACGGCAAGGACGCCGGTGACTTCCCTGCCCGATATGCCGGACGCGCCCACTTCGGCAACCAGGGAGCCATCGATTTCCTGAGCGTCCTCGGGCAGGACGAGCACTCACACAAGGCCGTGACCGCCGCCCAGCATGTGTACACCTTGAGCATGCTCGACGCCCATCCCCCGACCAGCGATGCCCATATGAACCAGGCGCGGGACATCATGTCGGTGGGTGCGGAAGCCCGCGGCATTCTGGACAATTCCCGCGTGGAGCAGGCGTCAACGACATACGGTGAGAACTCGGACGAAGCCAACAAGGCACTGGGACGATCGGGAGACTGGAAAAAACTCCTGGTCGGAGCAGTAGTCGCTGGTGGAGTCGCCTCCATCCCGCTGCCCGGTTCGACGGCTGCCGCAGTCGTCATCGCCCCCGTTGCGGCGGACACGATCACGAATGCGGCCAACACGCTACTCGGGCACGAGATCGACAAGGCGACCGATGACGCGGAGTCCGACCCTCTGATTCCGTCACAGATGACGAGCCGTGAATTCTACGGCCGAGGGGTCGACGATCTCGGATCGACCTACGATACGTACTTCAAGGACCACCCAAGCGCCAGGGCTGTCGCAGACCAGCAGCAATGGGTCGAAGAAACAAAAGGCAGTTACCTGGGCACCGGCTCCCACGAGAACGACTACCGTGGCCGGCCTCCCTACAAGGACTGAGCAGGGGCGTGAAGTGCTGCGAATCGCAAGGAACGGTACATACGGGACTGCTCTCTCTCTTACGGCTGTGGCGCTTCTTGTCGCAAGTTGCAGCAGTGATCCTGAGCATGAGCAGGCGAAGACGTCCGGTACGTCTGCGAGCAAGGTTTGCGGCGGAGCGCTCGACGCTTCCGCCAGGCAAGCCCTGCGGAATCTGGCCGGTACGGATCAGTTCGACGAGTCCACGGGTGCCGACGGGGCCGGACAGCCTCGTACGTTTTCCGTGCAGAACGCGGTCAGGCACCTGCACGACGAATACCGTCAGCGCGCAGCGTGCTGGGTGTACAGGGCCGGCGACGAGAGCGGGAAGCCCCTTCTTGAAATACGCTTCTCGGCTTCCCAGAGTTACCCCGCACCGCCCGACAGAGAAGTCAGCGGCAGTAAGGTCAGATACCCCGTGGGGCTGTATGCCCAAGTGGGCCGCGACGGAGCTGACCTGTTTTTCCGGTGTCCCACCAGAGCGGAATCAAAAGACGCGTATATCGGTGACACCAAGTACGTGAAAGCGGAACTCTATTCCACTCGTGCCCAACTGCGCGGGGACAGCGTCGACAAAGACCGTATGGTGATCCTCAACTCCGTCTCCCGCGAGGTGGCCCAAGAGGCAGGCTGCGCTTCGGAGGCCGACCTGCCGACCGCGGTTCCCGATGCGTGATCGAGGACGCGGGCGGCGAGGGGGACGCCGGTTGAATACCGCGCAGACCGCCGGGCATGTCGTCGATGACGGCTGGGGCCGCCATAGGCGAGCCGGTGTAACGCTCCAGCCCGGTCCATAGCCCGGGACGGCGCGCGCACAGCCCTGTCCCCTGATCGGCTTCCTGCCGGACACGACAACAGGGTGGGCGCCTCCCGCACACGCCCACCCTGGAGTTGCTTCGTCGCTTCCGGGAGTCTCGGCCTAGCGGAAGTAGCTGGCCGCCTTCTTGTCGCCTTCCATGTACGTACCGCCGGACTGGGCGACGACGTGGCCGATACCGGCCAGCGCCTGGTGGATGTCGTTCGCTTCCTTGTCCCAGTGGTTCAGCTTCTCGTGGAAGGTGTCCTGGGCCTGGCCCTCCCAGTACTGCAGGCTGCTCACTACCAGCCGACGCAGCTCCTGGAGGTCCTGCTCGAGCTGGCTCGCCTCGTTGCCGATCTTGGTCGCCGCGACGTCGAGCCCGTCGTAAGTGACGGACAGACCGTCAGCGTTGTTGGCCATACCTGTTACCTCGTCTCGCTGATGTGGATCCGATGGACGTGCCGGGGTGCCCGGCCGAAGTCCTGGGTGACGACCGGTCAGTAGGAGCTGAGCGGCGACACGGTGGGAGCGCCGTCCCGCACGTCGATCTTGTTGACGGCCGCGCGGACCTCGTCTTCCTTGCTGTCCTTGATGTTGCGCGTCGCGGTCATGGCCTCGATGACGTCACCGAGGATGCCGCCGATGGCCTGAAGGGACTGGTTGATCTCGTATTGCTTCGAGTCGAAGGCGGCACGACCGATACCGTGCCACTGGCCCTCCAGGCCGTCGATCACGCCCTGCAGCCCGTGCACCCGCTTCCGGATGCCGTCGTACTTCTCCAGCATCTGCTTCTGCAGGTGGATTACTGCGGCATCTTCGAGCTTCTGCTTGTTCTCGGCCATCTCAGCCCTTTCTCTGTCTGTCTCGTTGGTCCAACTGTCTCGGCCCACTACCGCACAGTGCGGTACGGCGGCGGGCGCGTACTGCACGCCCTATCCGAAGAGCACAGGGCTACAGACGGCTGACGTCGTCACCTGGCACGTCGCGCCCGCGCGACGGCCAGCCCGCCACCGCCGATCACGACGATTGCGGCCACGGCGCCGAGCACGGTCCAGAGGGTGGTGTTGTCGTTCGACGACTGCGTGCTCGATCCTGCCGCCGAAGTACCGCCGGTAGAACCCTTGTCAGGGGCTTGTGACGGGGTTGATGCGGAGGAGGAAGC
Source organism: Streptomyces sp. NPDC047841 (assembly GCF_040704085.1). Lineage (NCBI taxonomy): Bacteria > Bacillati > Actinomycetota > Actinomycetes > Kitasatosporales > Streptomycetaceae > Streptomyces > Streptomyces sp. NPDC047841. The sequence continues at coordinate 343,640 of NZ_JBEYRP010000009.1, read as the reverse complement.
CGCGGACGGGGACGAGGAGGGAGACGTGGAGGACGCCGCGGACTTGGCCAGCAGGTCGCCGCCGTTCTCCGCCGCAAGCGGGTCGACATTGGCCGGGCCGGCGTCGTAGTCGCGGTTCGCAAGAACGAGACGGGGTCGAATAAGCCCATAGCCGGCGTACTTGCTCGGGTCGTTCTTTGCCCAGGTACGGCCTGCCGTGTCGATCAGAGCACGGGCTACCTGGTTGACCGTCCAGTCAGGGTGCGCGGACCAGATCAAGGCGGCAGCACCGGAAGCGATTGCGGCTGCCGAACTTGTACCGTTCACGTCGTCGCAGTATGAGCGGAAGTTGGTGTCGCACCACCCCGGAAAACCTTGGCCCGGAGCCGAGAGGTCCACGTAGTTACCGGACGAGGAGAACTTCGACACCGTGAGGGACTTGTCGACCGACGCGATGCCTATCACGTAGGGGAAGGCGGCTGGGTAGCCGATGTTGTCCCCTGATGTCCGACCATCATTGCCGACCGCGGCAATCAGTAGCTTGCCCTTCGAGGCCGCGTACTTGATGGCCTCTTCCACCTTGGGGATCGGTGCCGCCTCACCGAACGACATGCTGATGATCTTCGCATCGGTGTCGGCCGCCGCCCTGATCGCATCTTCAGGTTCGGGGGTCTTCTTCTTCTCTGCGGCCCCGCCCTTCAGACCGTCCAGCTCAATCCGATATGGGACGATCTTTGCTCCCGGCGCCAGCCCCTTGAGGCTGCCACCGGCTCCCGTACCAGCGATCAACTCGGCCATGGTCGTCCCATGACCTTTGTAGTCGGCCGTCGCACGGTACGCCACCGACTTCGGTGTCTCATCAACCAGGACCTGACCCTTGAGCGACGGCGTGTCCGCGTTCACACCGGTGTCAATGAGGGCAACCTTGACGCCCTTGCCGGTGCTGACCTTCCACATCTGTTCGGCCTGCATCGGACCCAGATACCACTGCTTCGCCTGGACATCATCCGCTGCAGCACTCGGTGCAAAGCCCACGGTCGCGGCCACCAGGGCACCGACGGCCGCGCCCACAGCACGCACTCGTCTACCGCTGCGCGTCCCGTAGAGCGTCGTCCACTCGGCTCGTCTGCCCATCCCTGACTTCATCGTCTTCCGTGTCCTCGCTAGCGGTCAGTTCGCCGCCGGCGGCACATCGCGCCGGGGCTTGTCGGGCAGCTGTGACTCTTCCTCCGCGTCCCCGGGCTTTCCCTTACGGCCGGCGCCGCGAACGAGACCGGCACCGCCACGTGTCATACCGCTCCGCTCGGCGCCCGCTGCGGAGTTCCGCGCAGTCGGCTTGCCCGTGACAGCCTCGGACTCACCCGTCCCCGTACGAGAACCGGTCGGCTTCGCACCGGGCCGCGCTGCGGACTGGGGCGCTCCGAATACGCCACGTTGACCGAGCCGACCAGCCGTGGACTGCGAATTGCCCTGAGTCTCCGCCCCGATCACCGTGCCACGTGGAATCCTCGCCGCCTTCGCGGGACCACCGGTGGCCGTGGGGCGCCCCCCGACGACACCGTTGGAACGGCCGGCGCCGGTGGCCGGCGTGGCGTTCGCACGGGGCGTCGTCGTGCCGCCGGGCCGCGGCGTACCACCAGTGACCGCGCGGCCCATCGGCGACGCAGTAGTCCTACCGGCGGGCTGTCCCGTCGACGTGGCACGGCCCATCTGGTTCATGGGCCCTTGTGCCGCGTTGCGTCCGGGGCCCTGGGGATTGGAAAGGCCGGCCGTACCCGCACGCCCCTGAGCAAGGGGAGGAGTACGGTACCCACCCGAACCACTCAGGCTCCGGCCCGATGTCGGGTTGGGCACCGGAACCCGGTAGCCGGCGCCACCCAACGGGTCGGGTTGGCCGCCTGCCGGAAGTGTGCTCGTGACCGGCGGGGTGGGGCCGGTTGTGTGTGTGGTCGTGGGAGGAGGCAGCGTGCCGGTGCTGTCGATGTGCGTGCCGACGGGCGGCTCCTCAGGGAGCGTGACCGCGTGGTTGTCGTGCGTCGTCGGCACGTGAGGCGGGGTGGTGTCTCCGGTGACGTGGTGGGCTACATGGTCGACCCCCACTGCAGTGATGTGATGACCGACGGCGGGCGCCGAGCCCGTGCCCGCATGCGAACCCGTACCGGACGTCGGACGGTCGGTCCCCAGCGAGTTGACGGGCCGCGGCCGAGGCACCCCCACGTCGGGCATCGAAGTGAAGTTCGGCGTCTTGTCCTTGGCGGGCAGGGCCGCCAAGACCTCTTCCGAGACCGCGTAGTACGACGCCAACCTGTTCATCTGGTTGATCGCCTCTTGGCGGTGCTTTTCCACCTGAACGGCGTGGTCGTACTCCGTCTTGTTCGCGGCCTTCTCGGCCTCGGTGAACTTCTCGGGTCGCTTCGGATTCGCCCTGGTGTCGCGAGCCGGCATGCCACCACGCACGGCCGCAAGGCCCACGGCAGCGGCGGTGATCTGGTCACCCGCCGCCCCGGCGAACTCACTCAGATGGTGGGTGTTGGTGACCAGACTTTCGCCCCACGAGCGGAATTGGTCACCCGACACTCCCACCCAGGGGACCTTGTCGATGTAGGCCTTGAGATCGTCGGCGGCCTTCTTGATGGCGTCGCGCGCTTCCCATAGCGCCTTGCCGGAGGATTCGAGATCCTCCGGGTCGGTCTTCTCGACCAGATCGATCATCTGGTTCAGGTCGAGATCGCGCTTGTCGAAGTCCGTCCTGGCGGCGACGGCCCGTCCGAAGGGCGTGGTTTCGACCACGGAGCGCATCATGCCGGTGAGGAAGCCGCCGCGCGGTCCGTCCTCGATACCGCGGACGATGTCCGTCACGGAGTTCTGCTGAGAGACGCGATGCAGATCGTCCTTGTGCTGCTTGTCCGTCATCGTCACGCCTTCGTCTTGGTGCCGCTGCTGGCGTGCTGCTTGTCGTCCGCCCTGGGTTCGAGCTTCTTGATCTCCGCCTGGATCGCCCAGAAGCGCTGACGCTGCTCCTCTTCCAAACTCTCGAAGCCGTTGCGCGCACCGGCGACCGCGATGCCGATCGCCTCGATCTGCAGGTGCAAGCTCTTGGACAGGGTCGTGAGTTCGTGATGGACCCTGCTGTACTGCTTGTACAGACCGTGTGCCTCAGGGAACTCGCTCTCCCCGCCCGACGTCAGCGACGTCGCCCTGATCGTCTGAGCGCCGACCTTCGCCGGGTTGCCCGCGGACCTTTCGAGAGTGCTCAGCACCTCGTCCACTTGGCCCACGAACCTGCCCAGCGCCTCGCCACTGGCCTCCAGGTTCGCCGCCCTGGTCGCCGACACGCCCCCCACCATGTCTGACGGAAGCACGACGCTCCTCCCCGTTTCCCCGTACATCCATCGGCCACTCCGGAGCGAGGGCCGACCAACCGCTCGCCGTACGATCGCAAAGCGAGCCGCGTCTCACAACGCCTTTACCACTCTAGTCAACCCGTCCAACCAGTCCAACCAGGCAGGTGTGTTGACCGGAACTCGCCTCCGGCACAGGTGCCGCATTTCGCCGGGCATGCCGGTCTGTAACGGGTGAACGCGCACGGGCGACGCGGTCGTTCGCCACCACTCCACCTACCAACGATGAGCACACCAGAAAGCATCAGCAGGGCACCCTCATGCGATCTGCATCAAACCTCCACGCCGGAGCGGTGCCGCAGTCAGGTGAATTCACTCGAAGACGTCACTTGGTACGCCGCGCCCTCGTGCCTTTCCTTGCGGACGCTCTCGTCGGAGTTCCGCCTGCCGGTCCGCCCACGGCAGCCTTGGACTTGGTCGACCTGCGCTCCGAATGGAGCGATGCATGTATCGAGGCAAGCGGGGAGAAGCATCTGCTCCCCCTGGCGCGGTCGTCGGGACTGTGGGGCAGCACCATCCGAGAGGGCTTTGCCGCCAGAGGTTCGCCGCCCTGGTCGCGACACTCCCCCACCATGCCTGACGGAGGCGGTCACCGCTCCACTCACACCGTCCAGCCGAGCCTCCGCGAGCTCACGCCGCGCGCGTGGTCGCCCTCCGGCGCATGACCAGTTGGCGCGGGATGTCGCTGAAGAGACCGGCTGCAAGAGGAGTGACCCAGCCAAAACGCTTTCATGCCGTCGGACGCACCCATGCCATCGGTCGCATGACGCCAACCGCCGACCCGGGTACGGTCGGGCCCGGTCCCCACCCGAGGTGCAGGCCATCAGACATAATCCCGTCCCATGACCGTACTGATGCCTGTGCTCATGATCCTGGTCGTGGGAGGGATCTTCGCCCTCGTCATCACCATGATGGTGCGCGCCCAGCGGAACCGGGCGCGCGGCGTGCAGGCGAGAGCCGCAGCGATCCAACTCGCCCAGGAGCGCGGCTACGGCTACCAGCAAGCCGCCTACGGGGTGATCGACGGGCTCTGTGGCATGGCGCCGTTGCCCGTCAGCGGTCACAACCTGCGGGCGGAGCACTACATCACCGGGGAGTTCCGGGGCCGCGGCTTCCGCTGCTTCGAGTACGTGACCGGCACCCTCAACGTCCACGACGGCCCGGGACGGAGCCAGCCCGTCTTCTGGACGGTGTTCGCGGTAGCCGCGCCGGGCCCCGGGCCCGAGATGGTGGTACGGCGGCCGCAGACGCTCGACGGGGTGACACAGCGGGGCCGTGTGGTGCAGCTCGGCGTGCCGGAGTTCGACGAGGCGTTCCGGGTGATCACGGATGACGAGTCGTTCGCCCTTAACGCTCTGACGGGCGGCGTGGTGCCCTTCCTCACCGCGCAGCCACAGTCCGTGCAGGACTTCCCGATCCGGCTGCACAACGACGAACTGCTCACCTGGCGGCGCGGCCGGCTGAGCCCGCAGGACTTCGACGAGCGGCTCGACTACCTGTGCGACGTGCTGGACCGGATCCCACCGCAGGTCTGGTCGGCGGTCTGAGTCCACCGCCCCGGGGTCAGGCGGCTTGGTCCGCCCGTACCGAGCGGACGAACTGCTTGAAGTCGTCCAGCACCGCCGCCATCTGTTCCGGCTTCGCCGTGAGCACCAGCTCGATCACGGCCCGCTGTGACGGACGGTCCACGTCCTCCAGGCCGAGGTAGACCTGGCTCTGCACCAGTTCGAGCGGTTCTCCGTGCAGGGTGGTCGACAGGCGCAGGTTCTGGACGATGCCTGGTGAGTCGGTCAGCCCCGGGATGTCGGGGGTCCCGACCTCTTCCTGCTTGGTGACTTGCACGGCGCCGGCCTGCCCGAGCCGCCGTACGGACTCGTCGGCGATCTGCCGCATGGTGGCGCTGTCGTTGCGCATCCCGCCGGCGATGGTGATGTTCGCCGTGAACCCGTCGATGGAGGCGGGGTGCAGCGCGACGAAGGCCGCATCGGGCGCCCCCACCTCGTCCGGCGGCGCCGACCGCCAGCCGTCCGGCAACGAGAACGAGATCTTGACCGGCAGTGTGCCCGTCATCGTGAACCCACTTCCTTGCTGAGCTTCATCGCCGGCCTAGAACCACTTGCCGAGCGTGTGGTCGTACGCCGAGCCTGCGGCATCGCCGATCGCGTCCGCCGCGTCACCGACCGTGTCGACGACTTCACCCGGATCGACGGTGACCTGGAAGCCCACCTTCCCACCGAGTCCGAGTCCGACACCGACCTCACCGCCGACGTGGTACTTGCCGTCGTCCCCCTTGCCGACGTCGGCGCTGGCGGAGGCCCCCGCGCCGGCCCATGCCTCGCCGGTCACACCGGCACCGACACCGCCCACGTCAGCGGCGGCCGACCCTTCGGCCTTCGCGCCGGCGAAAGCCTCCGCGCCCCCGTGCAGGCCGTCCTTGCCTATGGTGGCCTTCGCTTCGGCGTTGGCCCCCACCAAGGCGCCGCCCTGGGCCTGGAGACCGAGAATCCCGTACTCGGCCCTGCCGCCGACCTCGGCCTTGGCGAGGTACAGGCTGGCCGTCCCCTTCACCTCCAGGTTCCCGTCGGTGACGCCGGCGACCGCGGAGGCGTCATAGCCGAGCAGCGAGACGCCCGCGTTGCCGGACAGCTTGACGCCGCCGACCGTGGTCTCGCCCTTGGCGTCCGCCGACCAGACATTGGAGCCACCGCTGAACTCGGCGATCTTCACCGACCAGCTGACCTTCTTCGGCGCGTCGGGATCCTCCGACGTGGCGTTGGGGGCCTGGTAGCCCCATTGCCGCTTCCGCTTGTCGGCAGGGTTGTTGCCGTACTGCCACAGCTCGTCTTCTTTGACGGTGGTCTGGCCGAGCCCGAGCTCCTTGGCGAGCTGTCGCGCCTGGGTCAGCCAGCTCGGGCTGTCCTTGGCGCCGCCGGACAGCTTCTCCAGCTTGGACGACAGCGTTCCGGCCTCGTGTTCCAGCTGGGTGCGCGCGGTGCCGAGGACCTGCTGTGCTCCCGCGTGGTCGCCCTTGTCCCACTTCTCTATCGCGTCGGCCGCCTGTCCCTGTGCCCAGTGGAGCACGCTGGTGTACGACTTGATGGCACCGGCCGCACCTGCCATGTGGTCGGAGGCGATGTACCACTTGCCCTTCTCGCCGTCCAGGCTCCTCCAGAACGCGTCGCTGGCCTCTCCGTGCCAGCCGGGGACCTTCACGTCCCGCAGATTGGACCCGACCTTGTCGAACTTGTCGGACCAGTGCTGCATGGTGTCTGCGAGCTCGGTCAACGCGTGTACGTCACCAGGAATGAGCTCCTTGGGGTCCTTCGTCGACCCGAGTGCGGCTGCCACTGCTTCCCCGCTCTTGCCTTACTTGCCCTGGTTCGTCTTGACGGAGTTGGCCGCGTCCCGGACCTGACCGTCCGTGTCCGTCAAGGTGCCCGATGCCGAGATCAGCCCGGCCGCACGCCGGGCCGTGCTGCCACTGAGGAGCTGCGCGCCCGCCTGCCAGGTCGCGCAGAACGCCACGAACGACGAGGACGCCGACGAATGCCCGAAGGACGAACTCCGTCCTGCCGACTCCTCCAAGTCGAAACCCTCGGTCGGGCGCAGGGCCTCGGTGACGTCTTTGGCGCCCTTTTTGAGAATCTGTGAATCCGCACCCAGATCCGGGTCACCCATGGCCGTCCTCCCCATCTTCAACTCCTGCCGAAACGCTGGCTATTGGCGTACGCAGTGATCGGCGCGCGAAGTGTAGCATCGGCACTCACGAGCATCAGAAGGCGAACTCAGCGATGAACTTCGAGGACCTGCCGCATCCGGCGAAACGACGCGACGTGGTCATCGTCAACGACCGGGAGATACCACGTCGTTACTTTCTCCTGGCCGCCGCAGGTGTCTTCGTTCTCTTCGGCGGCGCTTTCGGTGGGATCGTCTGGGCGAGCTGGTCCGACGCCCAGGAGGACTCCCTCGGCGACGACGAGGCGTCCGCCCTCGTCTCCCTCGCGCAGCGGCGGGGGTGGACGTACCGGGCGCGGGTCGCCGGAGGCGCCGATCGCTACGAGGGCGCAGCTCCCTTTCCTGACGTGTCGTCGGGACTGAGCGCCTGGAACTGCGTCGACGGCCGGCATCGAGGCCGCAGCATTCGCTGCTTCGAGTACCGCGATGTGCGGACCGTCCAGTCGGCGGGCCCCGGGCGCTCCCTCACGAAGACGTCGTACTACGGCGTCTTCTCGGCCACCGCCCCGGACACCGCCCCGCGTCCCGCGCTCCGCGCAGCGGACGCCGAAAGGCCGCTGCGATTCGACAGGGGTGAACTCATCACGTGGACCAAGGGTCGGCTCCGAGAAGAAGACGTCCTGCCGAGGCTCAATTACCTGTGCGATGTTCTCGACCGCGCACTAGTTTCCCGGTGATGATTTCCGGCAGACCAAGTGAAGGGCCGAGCAAGGGGAGTGGAGGATTCATGAAGCTTTCCGGGTGCCAGTATGATTCCGCCGTTCTCTCGTCCTGCACCCGGAATGGAGCCCCTTATGGTGATAGCCCGCGCGTCCGCGGCAGCATGGAGTCTTTCGGCTGTGGCCGCCGGTGTGCTGCTCGTCGGCTGTTCGGGATCGGTCACCGTGGAGAAGTCCGAACCTAAGATCTCCGCCGGCAAGCTGGCCGACACGGTGTCCGGGAAGCTCGCGGCCCAGACGGGTCGGCCGAAGCCGGACATCACCTGTCCGGAGGACCTCACAGGCAAGGTCGGCGCCACCACCCGTTGCACGCTCACCGCCGACGACGGCAGCACGCTGGGCGTGACCGTGACCGTCTCCTCCGTGAAGGGGAGCCAGATCGGCTTCGACATCAAGGCCGACGACAAGGCCTCCCCGCCGGCGAGCTGACGCGGGCGCTTCAGAGCGAACACCGTGGTACGACGTGCGGCGGCGGTGCCTCCCGAGGCACCGCCGCCGCACCATGTCTCCGTCTCCAACGGCGCCGAGAGCCGCTGTCAGGAGGTGCGCGGGCGGCCACCGCGTCTGCGGCGCGCGTCCCGGACCGCCACCGCCGTACCCGCCAGGCCTGCCACCAGCACCAGGCCTCCCACGACCGTGTACGTCGCCAAACGGCTGTCGCGTTCCTCCGCCGTCTCACCGAAGTGCAGGGGCGTGACCGACGGAGCCTCTCCCCTGGCCATGCCGTTCTCGGGTTTCGGGGACTCGACGGGGTGCGCCGGGTCCACCTCCGTGAGTGCCTTCACGGGGTCCACCACGCCCCAGCCCACCAGCCGGTCACGTCCGGGGATCGAGCGTTCCGCGGTCTGTTCGATCTGGGCGACGACCTGCTGGGCCGTCCAGTCGGGGTACTTGGACTTCAGCAGGGCGGCCACGCCCGCGACATAGGGCGCCGAGAAGCTCGTACCGTTGTCCGAGCAGTGGCCCTTGCCCGGGACCGTGGAGATCATGTCGACGCCGGGAGCCGCGACCCCCACGAAGTCCCCCGACTGTGAGAAGGCGGCGCGTTCGTTGTTGCGGTCGGAGGCCGCCACCGCCAGCACTCCTTCGTATGACGCCGGGTACGTGACCTTGACGTTGCCGCCCAGGCCGTCGTTGCCGGCGGAGGCCACCACGACGACCTTCCGGTTCAGGGCGTAGTCGACGGCGTCCTTCAGCTTCGAAGTCTTCGGGTTGAGCGCCTCGGCCGTGTCCTGGGAGATGTTGATGACGTCGGCGCCCGCCTGGACCGCGTACGTGATCGCCAGGGCCAGTGAGTCGGCTGTGCCGTCCCCCTCGGCGTCGTTCTGCTTGATCGGGATGATCGTGGCGTCCGGCGCCAGGCCCACGAAGCCCGTGCCCTTCGCAGGGCGGGCCGCGATGATGCCTGCCACGCGCGTGCCGTGGCCGACCGTGTCGGTGGTGCCCGACTTGTTGCCGCGGTCTATCTTCTCGCCCTTGCGGTTCTTGTCGGGTAGCAGGTTCCTGCCCCTGGACGCGTCAACGGCCTTGGTGAGCTGCGGGTTCTTCACGTCCACACCCGTGTCGATCACGGCCACCTGTACGCCCTTGCCCGTGGACCGCGCCCACAGCTCGTCCAGGTTGACGCGTTGGAGCGCCCACGGCCGGCCCGCGTACGGCTTCGAGGGGAACGTGCACTGGCCGTCGTCCGCACGAGCCGGGGAAGCGGGCAGGGCGAGCACCGTGGCGGACGCGGTGAGGGCCACCGTCGCGGCCACGACCGCCGCTCGGCTCGCGGCTGCCGACATCCTTGCCTTCAGCATGAGTCCGTCCTCCTCCGCGCGCCGCTACGAACCCTGCGGCTGACGCGCCGCCGCCTCCGACAGGCGCGGGCCCGTCGGCAGGAACGTCGACCACGTGAGCGGGATGGGCGTGGGCGTCAGTCTCTCGTAACCGAGGCGGGTCTGGGCGATCCTCGCCTCGGCCAGTTCCTCCTTGCGCTTCTTGGCGGAGGTGCCGATGCCCTTGTCGTCGGTGGCGCTGTCGCTGTTGGACTGCAGGGCGTAGCGCAGGCCCGTGTCGGTGACCAGGAAGACGCCGCCGGCCGCGGTCTCCGTGCCCTGGAACTGACGGTAGAGCTGACCGGAACCAGCGGTGACGTAGGCGCTGGAGGAACCCGTGGGCAGTTGCGCCGGGAAGTCCTTGCCGACCCAGGTGGACAGGGTCGTCACTCCCTTGGCGCCGACCGAACGCAGCACGTTGCAGACCGTGTTGCGGCCACTGGTGGCGCTGGAGCCGTCGTTCACCGTCCTGGGCTTGTACGTCGGCCAGTGCTTGTCCGCGTCGAAGGCCGTGCTGTCGGCGACCGCGCCGGGGCTCACCTGCTGTGCCTCACCGGCCTGGCCGACGCCGACGAGCTGACCGCTGTTGAGCAGGAGCGTGGCGGTGAACTCGGAGATACGGGCCACCTCGCCCCGCAGGACGACGTAGTACCGCAACACCTGTCCGTCGTAGGCCTTGATGACCTCGCCTACCTTGTCGTACTGCGCGGGCATGATGCCGGCGTCGGCCTTCGCGCCGGGTGTGCCCTTGATCGGCGGGATGCTGATCGGGGTGCCCTTGTGGAGGGTGTCGAGCCATTCCTGGGAGACGCGCTGCGGGGCACGGCCCCGGGTGTCGAGGGCTTTGAGGAGTTCCTTGTCGCCCGGGTCGGCGAGCTTGTACGCCGTGCCCCGTGCGTCGACGACGTACTGGGTCTTGCCGTCCGGACCGACGACGTACATCAGGTCACCGCGGGTGAGCCTGTCGGGCCCCTCCGTCTTGGACCACTCCTTCTTCGCGAGGACGAACGCCGCCTTCTGGATGGCCCGGCCGCCGTCGGCGGGGCGCTCGCAGACCGCCCAGCGCTTGGCGGCCCCGGCCTCGTCCGGGGAGGGCAGGCGGTCGGGGGCGTACGGGATGCCGATGGTGGCGCCGTGCGGAGGCTTGCCGCTGTCCAGGATCGTCTCGTCGACGGTGATGACGCTGGCCTTGCCGGGGTCCAGGAGCAACTTGGCCGAGGCCATGTTGAGGACGGGGTGGAGCTGCTTCTGCTTGCCCGTCTTCAGGACGACGTACCGGGTGGTCGACTTGCTGGCGACGATGACGTGTTCCTCGGGGGTGTCCCAGCCCTTGGGAGCCGTCGGGCTGAACATGCCGATCGCGCCGAAAACCGCGAGGATCACGACACCGACGACGACGCCGGGGACCAGCGCGCCCAGCGGCTTGGGAGCGCCCTCCTCAGAGCCGGAGGGGGAAGGCTGCAGGAAGGACGCGAGCGTGCGGCGCTTCGCGAAGGTGTAGGCGTTGAGTTCGTCCCGCCGTGATGCCATCTGTGTCCGCTCTCTCCCCGTTGCGGAGCCGTGGGGGACCTGTGAAGATCCGTCCCCCGTCCTCGGTTTGCCTCTGGTGACTCGACTGTCAGACCCGGCCCCTACTATGCCTGTTACGGGGACGTGCTGGTGGCACGGGTAGGGTGCTCAGAGCTTGAAGGGACCGGAGCGCACGGTCTTTCGGGAGAGTTCGGGGGTTTTGAAGTGGTGGCTTCCGCAACGCGGATCCGGTCGCGATCGCAATCGAGGGCACGATCGGGCGGCGCACGCCGGTCGGGTGCCCTCGGCTCTTCCTCCGAGCGGGGTGGCGCCTCGCAGGCACCCACGTCCTACCAGGGCGCCTTCGCGCCTCGTCTGGCATCCCGATCGGGCCGTGGCGGTTCGTTCGCGGTGCAGCGGCTGGTGCTGCTGGAGATCACGGGCGCGCTCGCGCTGTGCGGCTGGCTGATCGGGACAATCGCGCTGATCGCCGTCGCCCCCGTCTGCGTGGTGCTCGTGGTCCTCGCCGTCGTGCGACGCCGGGGACGTTCCCTGCCGGAATGGCTCGGCACCCTGCTGGCGATGCGTGCCCGCATACGGCGGGCCACGAGCACTCCGGTGGCGCCGGGGACCGACTCCGGTCTCGCGCCCGCCGTGGAGTGCGACCCGACCCTGCGCACGTACAGCTTCAACCGCGGTGACGACCGCGATCAGCGGCCGATCGGCATGGTGGGCGACGGCGGCTTCCTGACCGCGGTGCTCCAGGTGGAGTCGGACGTCGACGCGCTCCGCGCGGAGCACGGGAGGCGACCGCTGCCGATGGCCCTGGTCCGGGACGTCCTCGAAGTCGACGGCATCCAGTTGGAGTCGGCGCAGATCGTGGTGCACACCCAGCCCGCGCCCGCGCTGCACCTGCCCCAGCAGTCCGTCGTCGTCAGCAACTACGCGCCGTTGCAGGCCCAGACCGGCTCCCCCGCGGTCCGCATCACCTGGATCGCGCTGAAGCTCGACCCCGAGCTGTGCCCGGAGGCGGTGGCCGCGCGCGGCGGCGGGCTGCTGGGGGCGCAGAAGTGCCTGGCACGCTCGGCCGAACACCTGTCGAGCCGGCTGACCGGCGCCGGGTTCCGGGCGAACGTGCTCACCGAGGAGGAGCTGACGGCCGCCATCGCCACTTCGGCGTGTGCCAACCCGATGGTGACCGCCCAGGCCGGCCGGGGCGAGGCGCCACAGCGGCGGACCGAGGAGTCCAGCCGAAGCTGGCGCTGCGACAACCGCCGGCACACCACCTACTGGGTGCGGCGCTGGCCCCAGCTCGGCGGCTCCGGGGGCTCGCTGGCCCAGCTGGTGGCACAGCTGACCGCGGTGCCGGCGCTCGCGACGACCTTCAGCCTGACGCTGGCCAAGGGCGCGCAACAGGACGTGTCCGTCACCGGCCACGTGCGGATCACCGGCCGCAGCAAGCAGGAACTGACCGACGCGCGACGCGATCTGGAACGTGCGGCACAGCAGGCACGCACCGGGCTGGCGCGCCTGGACCGGGAACAACTCCCCGGCGTTCTGGCCACGCTGCCGCTCGGAGGTGCCCGCTGATGACCACGACGACCCCATCCACCCCGTCCGGTCCGGGCCTCGGTGAGCGGCTGCGCACCGGCTTCGGCCTGCTCGGTCCCCGTCACCCGCGGCACACCCTGCCCGTGGAGCAGGCGGACGCGCTGACGCTGCCCATCGGTGACGACGGTGTGGTGGTCGGCGTCAACAACGAGGGGCGGCCCGCCATCCTCGGGGTGAACCGCCCCACGCCGTACGACATCGTGCTCATCGGCGGCCTGTGGACCGCGCAGGTCATGGCTCTGCGCTCCGCCGCCACCGGTGCCCGGGTCGCGGTGGAGACCGGGCGGCCGCAGGCATGGATGCAGATGGTGCATGCCATGGGCGGTGGGCAGAACGGGTTGTCCGTGTACGACGTCGGGCGGGTGCCGCCGCAGGGTGCCTCCGCCGGTACGCCGGTGCTGGTGGTGCGGGACTGCGGTATGCGGCCCCCGCGCGGCCGGGTGGTGTCCGGGCCCTGGCAGTCGGTGCTGACCCTGCTGCCGTACCTCAGTCCCGTCGCGCCCCGGCTGCTGCGACAGGCGCGGCTCGCCGGTATCCAGCGGGTCTCGCCGGACGAGGCGGCCGAATTGGGGCGCACGATGGGGTTGTCGCGGACCGAGGTGGAGTCCCTGCCGGGGCTGCCCGACGGCGTCACCCTGTGGTGTACCGACCGCGACCGGCAGTACGTCCTGACGCAACCCACCGACGCCGAGATCGGATTGTTGGGCACGCCCCGACGGATGGACTGAACTGCCCTTTTCCCGCCCTTTTGTTCAGGGTGTCGTACGCGGTCGCGCGGCGCGGGCGGGTGTCTGCGCGCGTGCCGTGACCTGGTGCGCGGGCACGGAGGGGCGGGCGGCCCTGCCGAGGGGTGGCTCCTGGTGATTAGGCTGGGAGCGGGCGCGATGGCAGGACCCGTGAACCGGCGTCGGTGTCCCCGGGGGAGAGCCGGTGCTTCGGACCGCCCCGAACGACTACGGACGACTCGGTACGACACGACATGGTCGCCACGGCACGGCATGAGGGTGCTCGACCACACCAGGAGGAACTGTGAGCAGCGATCGGGACGGGATGCGCGGGGGCTGGGACACACCCGGCGATGACCAGCCCGACGCGGAGGCCGTCGAGACCACCGGTGAGTTCACCATCGACTACGCTCCCCCCGCCTGGTACACGCAGAATGCGTCCGGAGCGGGCGGTACGGGTACCGGTGGCGTGGGCGGTGCGGGCGGTTTCGCCGCGTCCACCGGGTCCGCGGCCACCGGTGAGCCGGTCACTCCGGCGGCTCCTGGGCTGCCGTTCCCCACGGGCACGCCGGTTCCGGGTCCGACACCGACACCGCCGGCCACCCCGCCGGTGGGTACTCCGCCGCAGGGGACGCCGTTCATTCCGGGGCAGGGGGCCTCGCACCGTCCGACGGAGGGGGCTCCCTACGGTCCGGCGCAGGACGCCTCGTTCACTCCGCCGCAGGGCGCCGCCCACGCTCACCCGGCCGGGCCCGCGCAGCCCGCGCCGCCGACCGGTGATCCCGTCCCGATGCCGCGGCTGCCCGAGGGCTTCGAGCCGCAGCCGGCCCAGCCCGCCCAGCCGGAGGCCTCGGCGTCGGCCGCTTCCGGCGTGGTCGAGCCGGAGACCGACAACGGGGATCTGGAGAGCGGGGCGACCATGCGGTTCTCCGCCGTCGCCCTGAAGCGGCAGATGGCGGAGATCACCGAGCGGGCCGGCGCCGCCGGAGAGCCGGCCGGGGCCGTGAGTGAGGGTTCCTCCGGTACCGAGGGCGCCAACGGTGCGGCGAGTGTGAGTAGTTCGGAGGGTTCCGGTAGTTCGGAGGACACCGCTGGTGTCGAAGGGGCCGCTGGTGCTGACGGTTCCGGCAGTTCCGAGGGTGCTCCCGGTGCCGCCCGCACCAACCGGGCCGTCGATGCCGAGGGCGACGTCGGCCGTGCCGGGACGTCCGGTGGCCAGGACGGCGCCGAGGAGTCCGGTGGCGAGGTTGCCGCGCGGGACGGTTCGGTGGCGGAGGCCGCCGTTTCCGGGGGTTCCGCGTCCGACGCAATCGCCGCCGATGCGAAGGCCGGGGCGGAAGAGGGCGTGGCCGAGCAGGCCGCCGGTGAGCTGACCGCCAGTGAGAAGGACGGCTCCGAGGAGGAGCGCACCGAGCAGGGTGGTGCCGACGAGGGCGCGGTCGACGCCGTGCGTCCTGCCCCGGCCTCCGAGGGCACCGCCGACTCGGCGCGGTCCGACGTGCCGGAGCCCTCGACCGCCGGGGCAGCGGACTTGACGGCCCCGGGCGGTGCGCCACAGGCGGGTGCGGCGGAAGACGGCGCCCTATCGGGTGGTGAGGCTGCGGACCACGGTGCCTCCGACAGCCCGGCCCAGCAGGCCGGCGCCGCCCAGCCCGGTACCCCCGGACCCGGCGCTCCGCAGGCCGACGCGCCCCAGCCTGTCCCCGGCCGGCCCGGCGAATACGGCTTCCCCCAGCCGAACGCCGGCCTTCCCGGCGCCCAGCCCCACGCGGCTCAGCCCGCCCCCGGCGCCCAGCCCCACGCGGCTCAGCCCGCCCCCGGCGCCCAGCCCCACGCGGCTCAGCCCGCCCCCGGCGTTCCCGGTGCCCCCTACGGCGCCGTACCCCCCGCTCCCCCGGCCCCGCCGGGCGTCCAGCCCGGCTGGACGCCGGCCGCGTCGCAGGGCGGGGTGCCCCCGCTGCCGCCGTCGTACCAGCCGGCCGCCCCCGCCGCCGCCGGCCAGTGGCCCGCGCAGCCCGGGCAGCAGCCGGGTGCCGCCCCGCAGCAGCCCGGTCCGATGCCCGGTCAGCAGCCGCAACCGACCGGCCCGCAGGGCCCCGCCGGCGCACCCGGTCAGCAGCCGCCGTTCCACCCGCAGGCCCCGCAGCCCGCGCCCGCCGCGTGGAACCAGCCGAACCACACCGCGGACCAGGCCGACCCCGCCCAGCGACCGGGCCAGCCGGGCGCAGCCGGCGCCCCGGTCCCCGACGGCCCGACTCCCGGCCCCACGCCCCCGAGCGGCTACGGCTTCCCCCAGCCCGGCGCCCCCGCGCCCGGCGTTCCCAACCCGCCGGCCCAGCCCGGCGCCGGCAATCCGCCTGGCCAGTCCAACGGTTACGGCTTCCCGCAGCCCCCTGCGCCCCAGCCACACCCCAACGGCCCCACCCCGCCGAGCGGTTACGGCTTCCCGCAGCCGGGCGTGCCCAACCCCCCGGCGCAGTCCGGCGGCTACGGTTTCCCGCCGCCGGGGACTCCCAACCCCCAGGCCCAGTTGGACGGTTACGGCTTCCCGCAGCCGCCCCAGAACCCGGACGGCACCCCCGGCGCCCCGCAGGCCCCGCACGCCCCGGTCGACCCCCGCTCCGGCGCCTCGTGGCCGCAGCCCGTTCAGCACGATCAGCGGCAGCCGACCAACCCCGGTGCCGCGCCGCTGGGTTACACCGCCGCCGTGGAGCTGTCCTCGGACCGGCTGCTCAACAACAGGAGGCAGAAGGCGAAGAGCGGGCGGCCCGCGGCGGCGGGCGGCCGGTTCAAGCTCGGGGGCAAGAAGGAGGAGGCCGAGCGGCAGCGCAAGCTGGAGCTGATCCGTACGCCGGTGCTGTCCTGCTACCGGATCGCGGTCATCAGCCTCAAGGGCGGCGTCGGAAAGACCACGACCACCACCGCGCTCGGCTCCACCCTCGCCACCGAGCGGCAGGACAAGATCCTCGCCATCGACGCCAACCCGGACGCCGGTACGCTCGGGCGGCGGGTGCGCCGGGAGACCGGGGCCACCATCCGTGACCTCGTCCAGGCCATCCCGTACCTGAACTCGTACATGGACATCCGGCGGTTCACCTCCCAGGCGCCCTCGGGTCTGGAGATCATCGCCAACGACGTGGACCCGGCCGTCTCGACCACGTTCAACGACGAGGACTACCGGCGCGCGATCGACGTGCTCGGCCGGCAGTACCCGGTCATCCTGACCGACTCGGGCACCGGACTGCTGTACAGCGCCATGCGCGGGGTGCTCGACCTCGCCGACCAGCTCATCATCATCTCCACGCCGTCGGTGGACGGCGCCAGCAGCGCCAGTACGACGCTGGACTGGCTGTCCGCGCACGGCTACTCCGACCTGGTCTCCCGGTCCCTCACCGTCATCTCCGGGGTGCGCGAGACCGGCAAGATGATCAAGGTCGAGGACATCGTGGCGCACTTCCAGACCCGCACCCGCGGGGTCGTCGTCGTGCCGTTCGACGAGCACCTGGCGGCCGGCGCCGAGGTCGACCTGGACATGATGCGGCCGAAGACGCGCGAGGCGTACTTCAACCTCGCCGCGCTGGTCGCCGAGGACTTCACCCGCCACCAGCAGGCACACGGCCTGTGGACGAGCGACGGCAACCCGCCCCCGGTGGCCGCCCCGCCCATGCCGGGAGGGCCGATGCCGGCAGCACCCATGCCGGGAGCGCCCATGCCGGGCCAGCCCATGCCCGGACAGCCCATGCCCGGACAGCCGCTGCCGGGTCAGCCCACGCCGGAACAGCTGTACGGCGCCGGGCAGCCGTACCCCCAGGCCCCCGGCCAGCCGTATCCCCCGGCCGCAGGCCAGCCGTACGCCCCGGCCCCCGGTCAGCCGTACGGCCCGCCCGCAGGCCAGCCGTACGCTCCGGCGCAGCAGCCGTACCCGCCCCAGCCGGGCCAGCCGCAGCCCTATCCGGGGGCGCCGCAGCAGCCGGGTTACCCGCAGGCCGGACAGCCGCAGCCGCAGCCCCAGCCGCCGTCACAGCCGCAGCCGGAACCGCAGCCCCAGCCGGGGCAGCAGGCGCAGCAGCCTCCGCAGGCGCCCCCGGCCCCGCCCCAGCAGTAAGGGCCGCGAAAAGAGGGCGGCCGGTGCTCACCGCACCGGCCGCCCTTCTCGTGTGACGAGGCCCGCCGAAGGACTCCCGCCGCAGCGGCTACTCCTGGGCCGCCACGATCTCCCGGCACCGCTTCACATCCGCGGCCATCTGCTCCAGCAGGGCCTCCAGCGAGTCGAACTTCGCCTGCCCGCGCACATAAGCGAGGAAGTCGACCGCGACGTGCAGGCCGTACAGATCGAGGCCGACGCGGTCGATCGCGTACGCCTCCACCGTGCGCTCGGTGCCGTCGAACTGCGGGTTCGTGCCGACGGAGATCGCGGCCGGCATGGCCTCGCCCTGCGCGTGCAGATACCCGGCGTACACGCCGTCGGCCGGGATGGCGGTGTGCGGGAGCGTCTCGACGTTGGCCGTCGGGAAGCCCAGTTCCCGGCCGCGCTGGGCGCCGCGGACGACGACGCCCTCCACGCGGTGCGGGCGGCCGAGGATCTCGCGGGCGCCCGCGACGTCGCCCTCGGCGACCAGGCGGCGGGTCAGCGTGGAGGAGAACGGTTCGCCGCCGCCCGCCTCACCGGTGACGTACAGGTCGACGACCTCGACGTCGAAGTCGTAGATCTTGCCCTGCTCGATGAGGAACTCGACGTTGCCGGCCGCCTTGTGGCCGAAGCGGAAGTTCGGGCCCTCCACGACCGCCTTGGCGTGCAGCTTGTCCACCAGGACCTTCACCACGAAGTCGGCGGGCGAGAGCTTGGAGAACTCGGTGGTGAAGGGCAGGATGAGGCACGCGTCGACGCCCAGCTCGGCCATCAGTTCCGCACGGCGGTGGTGCGGGGCGAGCAGGGGCGGGTGGCTGCCCGGGCGGACGACCTCGCTGGGGTGCGGGTCGAAGGTGACCATGACGGCGGGGACGCCGAGCTCGCGGGCCCGGTCGACGGCGTGCTTGATGATCAGCTGGTGGCCGCGGTGGACGCCGTCGTAGGAACCGATGGTGACGACGCTGCGCCCCCAGTCCTGGGGAATGTCCTCCAAGCCACGCCAGCGCTGCACTGTGACCGCTCCTCGAACCCTTGTCCGTGTCTACCTTGACCTCGTCGTGCAGGTCTAAGGGTGCCATGCCGGGTGCATCTCGCCAGCATCGGCATGGGGGCTGTGACGGGGCGCACGCTCCCGCCGCCGCTCAGGCCGGTACGCGTATGCCCGACAGGGTCTCGATCGTGCGGCGGGCGCTGGGGCCGACCACGGCCGCCCAGTCGTCCGGGGCCTCGGTCAGCCAGCGTGCCATGCGGGCGGCGAAGCCGGGCACGTGCCGGCCGATGTCGACCAGGGCGCGGTCGAAACGGGTGGCTCCCTCGGGTGTGCGGACGAGGAGCAGGCCGGTGCGGTGGACCAGGCCGCGGGCCTCCTCCGCCCGGCCGCCGTGTTCCGTGGCCGCGTACAGGACGGCGAGCAGGACGGACGGGTCCTCCTCCCGGGCGAGCAGGGCCTCCAGCAGCTCGCGACGGAGCGGGTGGGAGGCGGGGGTGCCGGGGGCGGCGAGGACGGTGGCGAGGGCCGCCCGGAGCGGTTCCGGGCCGCCGTCGAGCAGGCCGGTGACGAGGGGCAGCAGGACCGGGCGGGCGGTGGGGCCCTGTTCGAGGCGGCGCTCGACCTGGACGGCGATCTGTCCGGCGACGGGTCCGGCGGTCTCCGGGCGCCGCAGCAGCGCCTCCCGGACGAGGACGGCGACCCGGCGGGCCAGGGCCGCGGTGGGGACCTGGGTGAGACCGCGCAGGACCGCTCCGGTGTCCGGACCACCGGCGCCCGGAGCGCACAGGCGGGCGCGGAAGGCCTCCAGGACCGGTTCCGGGTGCGTGGCGAGGGCCGGGACGAGGGCGCTGGGCGGGAACTGCGGGTCGCCGTCGGTGAAGTGGCGCAGGGCCGCGGGCAGGTGCCGGTCCCGGGTGCGCGGATCGCGGACCAGCAGGGCCAGCGCGGCGCCGTGCAGGCCGCGGTCGGCGGGGCGGGCGAGCAGGGTGAGGGCGGCGTAGCGCAGCAGCTCGCGGTCGGCGTCCGAGCGGGCGTGGGGGGCCGCGCGCAAGGCGAAGGCCACGGCCGCGACCCGGCGGGCGGGGCGCTCGTCGTGCGCCCAGCGGTCCACCGCCCGGCACAGGGCCGACGGTTCCTCCTCGGCGAGGACGGCGAGCAGTTCGTCGGCACGTCGGTGCGCGCTGGCCACCAGCACCTCGGTGAGGTCGTCCAGGGCACCGTGCCGGTGGGTGTGCAGCAGCGCCTGTGCGGCGGTGGCCACGGTGGCGTGCGGGGTCGCGGGCAGCGGCCGCTCGTCCGTGAACCACTGGGTGAGCAGGGGCTGTACGACGGCGGGTGCGGCGGCTAGCAGTCCGGCGGCGGCGTCCAGGTACCGGTCGCCGGCGGCGGGCGGCGCCGGGTCCGCCAGGACGAGGCGGCGCAGCAGGTCCACGCGCTCGGTGCCGGGGAGGGGCAGGCCGGTCCAGAAGGCGGGGCGGAAGTCGGCCGGCACGGGCCGCCCGTCACCGTGCCAGGCGACGACACGGTCCGCGAGCAGGCGCAGCACCTCGGTGTACGGCGTCGCGTCCGGGACCTGGAACAGGGTCCGGGCGAGCAGCCGCGCGGCCCACCAGGAGCCGGTGTCACGGTCCAGCGCGTCCACCATCTCCCGCAGGCGGAGGGCGAGTTGCCCGGGACCCTGCTGGCGGGCGAGGAGCAGCAGCGCCTGGACGACGGGGCCGACGCGGTGGTGCGGCACCGGAACCGGGCGGGCCGCGCCCGGCTCGCCGACGCGGTGCACCAGGGCCGGCAGTGCCGCGTCCAGGTCCAGGTGCGTGCCCTGGATCCAGTCGGCCAGCTCCTCGTGGGCGAAGCGGTAGCCGGTACCGGCCGGCACGAGGAGGCCCTCGGCCAGCACGGCGGACGCCCAGCCGGTGCCGCCGCCGAGCCGGGCCGGGGCGGGGCCCCGGGGGAACAGCGCCTCGAACGACTCCCGGTCCAGCTCCCCCTGCCCCGGTCCGAGACTGCGCCGGGCGGCCTCGTGCACCTGCCCGGCCACCCGGGCCGCGAGCCGCCGCAGGGCCGTGCCGCGCGGACCGCCGGCGGCGGCGAGGCGGACCGCGACGCGCAGGCACATCAGATCGAGGTAGGCGGCGAACACGTCGTGCCGGTCGACGGGCCCGGCGACCGGTGCGTCGGGTACGGCGGCCCGGACCTCGGACAACAGCCGCAGCGCGAGCGGATGCCGCGCGTCCCGCTCACCGAGCACGCCCTCCGGGATCCCGTACCGCGCCCGAGCCCACCGCGCCTCCCCGAACGAGAAGTCCCCGATCCGCAGACAGGGCGGAAGGGGATCGGTGGCTGGGGGGTGGGGGGCTTCGCCGGGGGGCGGCTCGGTGGGTACGGGGCGGGCCTGGGGCGGAGGCTCGGAGGTGCGGGCAGGACGGTCCGGTGCGGGGCTGTCGGACGGGGAGCCGAGGTGACCCGGGGGGAGGTCCGGCTCGGGGCTGCCCGCAGGGGAGGTGAGGCGGACCGGGGTGTGATGGGGCTCGGGACCGCCCGCCGAGAAGGCGAACCGGGGCAGGGGCACCCGCGGTTCGCCGCCGTCGGTGGAGGCACCGGGCGAGGGCAGGCGACCGGCGAGACCATACGGCGGCTCGGCCGGTCCGGCTGAACCCGTGGGCGCGGCCGGAGGACCGGCCGGTGCGCCGCGCAGCGGCTCACCGCCACACGCCAGGGCGGCGGGCCCAGCCGGGCCGCGCCTCGCGCCAGCACCGTCCGCCTCAGCCACGGAGCCGGTCGACGCACACCCCGCACCGGCACCGCCCGCCTCGACCGCGGGCCCAGCCGACGCGCCCTCCGCTCCGGCACAGTCCGCGGCCGGCGCACGGTCCGGCCCGGTTCCGGGCTGCGTGCCCGGCGGCTCACCGTTCTCCGCCGCACCCTTGTGATCCCGCTCCCCCGGGTCGCCCGGCACGTGGAGGACGTCCGGCGGGAAGGCCCGGCCGGTGCGTTCCCAGTGTTCCTCCCGGCAGGCCACCACCAGCCGGGTTCCCGTCCCGGTCAGCCAGGTGGCCGTGGTCCGGGCCCAGGCGGACAGGCGGTCGGCGAGGGCGGGGGGCATCTCCTCGGGGCAGTCCAGGAGGAGCAGCAGCGGACGGCCGGCCCGGGCGGCGAGGCGGGCCACGCGTTCGGGCGTGACGTCGCCCAGGTCGTCGGGCCGGCCGGAACGGGACGCGGCGACGACCCGTGCGGCTCGCGCCAGGGTGCGGCGGGCCGCGCCGGCCACCGAGTCGTCCGTGTCCCTCAGGTCGGCACCGCGCAGCCAGAGCGTGGGGGCCGGCCGCTCACCCCGGGCACGGCGGGCGGTGAGCGCCGCGAGTTCTGTCGTACGCCCGCAGCCCGGCGCGCCGACGAGGCCGAGCACGGGCCGGTCGCCCGTGGTGAAGGCGGCCAGCTCGCGGGCGACGCCGGGGCGTTCGACCGGCTCGACGGCGCCCGGAGGGCCGTCGTATCCGGCCGAGGCCGTGGTCAGCTGGAGGATGCCGGCGAGGTTGAGGTCGGCGCCGTACGCGGGCACGGTGGCCGCGTTGCGGGCGAGCAGGTCGGCGAGGGCGCCGTCGAGCGGCCGCAGCGGCACCGCGAAGCCCGCGTCGCGCTGGGCGCTGTGCAGGGCGGTGCCGAGGACGCCGACGACCGCGCCGGTGCGTGCGTCGAGCACCGGTCCGCCGGCCGCGCCGCCGCCCAGCCGCAGCGCGTCCCGGCCGGCCGTGCCGATGGCTAGTTCCAGCGCGTCGTCCAGGAGGTGGAAGCGGTCCGTGGCGGTGCACGTCACCTGCGTGGCGGCCAGCACCCGCGCCTCGCGCCAGCAGCCGGCGGCGACCTGCACGTAGGTGCCGGCGTCGATGCGCTCCCGCACGGTCAGCGGCAGCGGCTCCACACCGAGGCCCTCGGTGCGCACCAGGGCGAGGTCGAGACCGGGCAGTGCGGTGACCGCGTCGGGGCCGACCACGCAGGTACGGTCCCCACCGGCGTGCAGCACCAGCCGGGGCAGGCCGTCGACAGCCTCGTGGCTGGTGAGCAGGGTGCCCTGGTGATCGGCGAGGAAGCCGAGTCCGCGCGGGCGCCCTGCCAGGTCCCGGATGCGGACGAGGGCGGCGGCCCGGTCATCCGGACCCGCACCCGGCGCACCGCCCGCGCAGTCCCCGTACGCGCCGTCCCCGCCCGCGCGGTCCCCCTCCGCGCGCTGCTCGGACGGCCGCTCCTCGCTCCCGTCCCCCCGGCGCCCGCTTCCGCTCCGCGGGCCCCGTTCCGTCATGCTCGTACCTCCCCGCCCGTCCCCGTGCCCTGGTTCCGACGGTAGGCGCGGGATGATCGGCCGGAAAGATCGCGCGGGGAACGCGCCCCCTTCCGCTCCCCCGGTTCACTCCGAGCGCCTGCCCGGACGGGTGAATAGGCGGATGTCGCTGGATATCCCTAGGGGTGGGGGAACCGAGGGGGACCGTGGAGCGGCGGCAAGACCGACCCCGTGTGGCCAGCCGCCGCTCCACGGCAGACGGCCGCTCCACGGCGGACGGCCCGGGACCCGGGGCTCGGACGCCGGCGCCTCAGCCGAACACGGCCAGGCTCTTCGCCTTCCCCCGGTCCTCCTCGACCAGCGCGAGGAAACGGCCGTCGGGGTCGAACACGGCGACGGGACCGGCTCCGGCGTACTCGTCGGGGATCTCCAGCCGGACGCCGTTCAGCAGCAGCCGGGACCGCTTGGCGTCGACCTCCCAGCGCGGGAACGCGGCGGTGGCGGCCTCGGCGATCGGCATCACGGTCAGCTCCTGCTGGAGCTGGTCCAGTGTCCTCGCCGCGTCCAGCCGGTACGGGCCGACGCGGGTGCGGCGCAGCGCGGTGAGGTGGCCGCCGACACCGAGGTCGGCGCCCAGGTCGCGGGCGAGGGCGCGGATGTAGGTGCCGGAGGAGCAGACCACCGACACCACCAGGTCGAGCACGGGCGTGCCGTCCTCGGCGACCGCGTCCCGGACGTCGTACACCGCGAAGGAGGAGATGGTCACCGGCCGGGCGGGGATCTCGAAGTCCTCGCCTTCACGGGCCCGCTTGTAGGACCGTACGCCGTCGATCTTGATGGCGCTGACCTTGGACGGCACCTGCATGATCTCGCCGGTCAGCTTGGCGATGCCCGCGTCGATGGCGTCCCGGGTCACCTTGGAGGCGTCGGTGGACGAGGTGATCTCGCCCTCGGCGTCGTCGGTGAGGGTGTTCTGGCCCAGGCGGACCGTGCCCAGGTACTCCTTCTCGGTGAGCGCGAGGTGCCCGAGGAGCTTGGTGGCGCGCTCGACGCCGAGGACCAGGACGCCGGTCGCCATCGGGTCGAGGGTGCCGGCGTGGCCGACGCGGCGGGTCCTGGCGATCCCGCGCATCTTGGCGACCACGTCGTGCGAAGTGAAGCCCGACGGCTTGTCGACGATGACGAGGCCGTCGGGCGTGGTGTGCTTCGGGGTCATTCGGTGGCGTCGCCGTCCGTGTCGGTGTCGTCGTCCGCCGGCTTGCGGTACGGGTCGGCGCCGCCGGCGTACGCGGCGCCCGTGGCCGCCTCGCGCACCTTCTCGTCGGACTGCCGGGCCTTGTCGAGGAGGTCCTCGATGGTCCGGGCGGTGTCCGGCAGGGCGTCCGCGACGAAGGTCAGGGTGGGCGTGAACTTCACCCCGGCCGCGCGGCCCACCTCGGAGCGCAGGATGCCCTTGGCGCTCTCCAGGCCGGCGGCCGCCGCCTTGCGCTCCTCCTCGTCGCCGTAGACCGTGTAGAAGACGGTCGCCTCCCGGAGGTCACCCGTGACCCGGGTGTCCGTGATGGTGACGTGTGAGCCGAGCCGCGGGTCCTTGATCCCGCGCTGCAGCTTCTGGGCCACCACCTCCCGGATGAGGTCCGCCAGCCTTTTAGCCCGCGCGTTGTCGGCCACTGGTCCGTCTCCCGTTCTTTCTCTTGCTTGCGTTTCGTGGTCAGTCGTCGTCGCCGTGGATGCGCCGTCGCACGGACAGCAGTTCCACCTCGGGGCGGCCGGCGACCAGCCGCTCGCACCGGTCCAGGACGTCGGTGAGGTGCGCCACGTCGCCGGAGACCGCGGCGAGGCCGATGACCGCCCGCCGGTGGAGGTTCATGTGGTCCACCTCGGCCGCGCTCACGGCGTACTTCCGCTGGAGTTCGGCGACGATCGGGCGGACGACGGAGCGCTTCTCCTTCAGCGAGTGGACGTCGCCGAGGAGGAGGTCGAAGGACAGAGTCCCCACGTACATGTGTGCAACCGGTTCACCCGCCGGTACGGGATCGGTGGCCCCGGGTCCGTGTGGGCCGGGGACATCAAGAACCGTACCGCGTACCCGCCGGTGGCTCGACAGGCTTTCGGTGCGGCCGGCCGGACGGGCGCCCGGCGCAAAACGGCGCGCTGGCCGACGGGACCGCAGTCCCGCCGGCCAGCGCGAACCCCAGGCGTTACGCCCGCGGCTTCTCCCGCATCTCGTACGTCGCGATGACGTCGTCGACCTTGATGTCGTTGAAGTTTCCGAGGTTGATACCACCCTCGTAGCCTTCGCGGATCTCGGTGACGTCGTCCTTGAAGCGACGCAGTCCCTCGATGTTGAGGTTCTCCGCGATGACCTTGCCGTCGCGGATGAGGCGCGCCTTGGTGTTGCGCTTGACCTCGCCGGAGCGGATGAGGACACCCGCGATGTTGCCCAGCTTGGACGAGCGGAAGACCTCGCGGATCTCCGCCGTACCGAGCTCGACCTCTTCGTACTCCGGCTTGAGCATGCCCTTGAGGGCCGCCTCGATCTCCTCGATCGCCTGGTAGATGACCGAGTAGTACCGGACGTCCACGCCCTCGCGCTCGGCCATCTGCGCCGCGCGGCCGGCCGCGCGGACGTTGAAGCCGATCACGATGGCGTCCGAGCCCATCGCCAGGTCGATGTCGGACTCCGTGACCGCACCGACGCCGCGGTGCAGGACGCGGATGTCGACCTCTTCGCCGACGTCCAGCTGGAGCAGGGAGGACTCCAGGGCCTCGACCGAACCGGAAGCGTCACCCTTGATGATCAGGTTCAGCTGCTGGACCTCGCCGGCCTTGAGCACCTTGTCCAGGTCCTCCAGCGAGACGCGGCGCGTGCGCTTGGCGAAGGCCGCGTTGCGCTCGCGGGCGGCGCGCTTCTCGGCGATCTGACGGGCCGTACGGTCCTCGTCGACCACCAGGAAGTTGTCGCCCGCACCCGGGACGTTGGTCAGGCCCAGGACCTGCACCGGCGTCGAGGGGCCGGCCTCGGCGACGTTGTTGCCGTTGTCGTCGAGCATGGCGCGCACACGGCCGTAGGCGTCGCCCACGACCATCGTGTCGCCGACCCGCAGCGTGCCTCGCTGGACGAGGACCGTCGCCACGGCACCACGGCCGCGGTCGAGACGGGACTCGATCGAGATGCCCTGCGCGTCCTGGTTCGGGTTGGCCCGCAGGTCGAGCGAGGCGTCCGCCGTGAGGATCACGGCCTCCAGCAGCGAGTCGATGTGCAGACCCTGCTTGGCGGAGATGTCGACGAACATGGTGTCGCCGCCGTACTCCTCGGCCACCAGGCCGTACTCGGTCAGCTGACCGCGCACCTTGGTCGGGTCCGCGCCCTCGACGTCGATCTTGTTGACCGCGACGACGATCGGCACGTCGGCCGCCTTGGCGTGGTTGAGCGCCTCGACCGTCTGCGGCATGACGCCGTCGTTGGCCGCGACGACCAGGATCGCGATGTCGGTCGACTTCGCACCACGGGCACGCATGGCGGTGAACGCCTCGTGACCCGGGGTGTCGATGAAGGTGATCTTGCGCTCTTCGTCGTTGACCTCGGTCGCGACCTGGTAGGCACCGATGTGCTGGGTGATGCCGCCGGCCTCGCCCGCGATGACGTTCGTCTTGCGGATGGCGTCGAGCAGCCGGGTCTTACCGTGGTCGACGTGACCCATGACGGTCACGACCGGCGGACGGACCACCAGGTCCTCGTCGGAGCCCTCGTCCTCGCCGAACTCGATGTCGAAGGACTCGAGCAGCTCGCGGTCCTCCTCCTCCGGGCTGACGATCTGAACCGTGTAGTTCATCTCGTCGGCGAGGAGCTGGAGGGTCTCGTCGGAGACGGACTGGGTCGCGGTGACCATCTCGCCGAGGTTCATCATGACCGCGACGAGGGACGCCGGGTTGGCGTTGATCTTCTCCGCGAAGTCGGTGAGCGACGCGCCGCGGGAGAGACGGATGGTCTCGCCGTTGCCGCGCGGCAGCATCACGCCGCCGACGCTCGGGGCCTGCATGGCCTCGTACTCCTGGCGACGCTGCCGCTTCGACTTGCGGCCACGACGCGCCGGACCGCCGGGACGGCCGAAGGCGCCCTGCGTGCCACCACGGCCACCGGGACCGCCGGGACGGCCGCCGAAGCCGGGACGGCCACCGCCGCCACCGCCGGGACCACCGGGACGGCCGGCGAAGCCGCCGCCACCGCCACCGGGACCACCGGGACGACCGGCGAAGCCGCCACCGCCACCACCGGGACGGCCGGCGAAGCCGCCGCCACCGGGACGACCGCCGCCGCCGCCACCGGGACGACCGGCACCGGCCGGGCCGCGACCGCCACCGGGGCCGGGACGCGGGCCGGCAGCGGGACGCTGCGGCATCATGCCGGGGTTCGGACGCGGACCGGCCGGGCCGGGACGCGGACCGCCCTGCGGCCGGGGCATGCCGGCCGGCGACGGACGGGCACCGCCCGGAGCCTGCGGACGCGGACCGCCGCCCTGGGCGCCGGGCGCCTGCGGACGGGGACCGGCGCCGGGGGCACCGCCGGGGCCGGGACGCGGACCGCCCTGCGGGCGCGGGGCCTGCGGACGGGCCATGCCGGCGTTGCCGCCGGAGGTGAAGGGGTTGTTGCCCGGACGCGGACCGGCCGGACGGGCACCGGGACGCGCGGCCTGGCGCTCGGGGCGGCCACCGCCCTGACCCGGACGGGCACCCTGGCCCTGGCCGGGGGCCGGACGGGCGCCACCGGGCTTCGGGGCACCGGGACGGGCGCCGGGACGCGGACCCTGGGCGGCCGGAGCCTGCGGGGTCTGCGCGGCCGGGGCCGGCGGAGCGGTGAACTCCGGGGCGGCCGGGGCCGGACGCGGCGCGGGCTTGGGACCCGGCACCGGGCGCGGGCCCGGGGCCTGGGCGGGCGCCGAGGGGGCCGACGGGGCGGCCGGCTGCTGGGCAGCGGGCGCCGTCGCGGGCTTGGGGGCCGCCGGCCTCGGGGCCGGAGCAGCCGGACGGGCCGCCTGCGCCGGAGAGGGCGCGGCGGGCCTGGGGGCAGCCTTGCGCGGGGCGGGCTTGCCGGCGGACTTGCCGTTGCCACCGCCCTGGAAGGCGTCGGTCAGCTTGCGTACAACCGGCGCTTCGATGGTCGAAGACGCCGAACGGACGAATTCACCGAGTTCCTGGAGCTTGGCCATGACGACCTTGCTCTCGACACCGAACTCCTTGGCGAGTTCGTAGACCCGGACCTTAGCCACTTCGCTCCTTTGAGGTCCGGGTTGAAGCCGGACCGTCGCTAGTTCATGGGCGTACTCATCGCGTACTCATCGAGTGCTCATCGCAATCTCGACCTGCTTTCGACTCGCGAGGTACCAGACCGCACGGGGTTCCGTGCGGCTTGTCTTACTGCGTTGCCTGCTCGGCAACTGTTGTCTGCTCGACGTATCGGCGCAACGCCTTTGTGTCGAGCGGTCCCGGGACGCGCAGTGCCCGCGGGAACGCCCGGCGGCGTACCGCCTGGTCGAGACAGACCAGGGCGGGGTGTACGTACGCACCCCGGCCGGGCAGCGTACCGCGAGGATCGGGGACGCACGCGCCCTCGGTCTTCACGATCCGCAGGAGATCGTTCTTGGCCGCCCGCTCCCGGCACCCCACACAGGTGCGTTCAGGGCGTGCTCGGTCATGCGTCCGGCCAGACACAGCTAAGTCTACCTCCCCGTACCGACCTCACCCCTTCGGGGCAAAAATCGAACGGCTGTTGTCGTGATCTCAGCGCCGGGCGGCTTGGATCTATTCCCCGGCGCCCCGGCCGCTCCCCGGTCTACTCCCCGGCCTGCTCGGTGTCGGGCCGGATGTCGATCCGCCAGCCGGTCAGCCGGGCCGCCAGGCGGGCGTTCTGGCCCTCCTTGCCGATCGCCAGCGACAGCTGGTAGTCCGGCACGGTCACCCGCGCGGACCGGGCGGCCATGTCCACGACCTCCACCTTGCTCACCCGAGCGGGTGACAGGGCGTTCGCGACCATCTCCGCCGGGTCGTCCGACCAGTCGACGATGTCGATCTTCTCGCCGTTCAGCTCGCCCATCACGTTGCGCACCCGGCCGCCCATGGGGCCGATGCAGGCGCCCTTGGCGTTCAGGCCCGAACGGGTGGACCGTACGGCGATCTTGGTGCGGTGACCGGCCTCACGGGCGATCGCGGCGATCTCCACGGACCCGTCGGCGATCTCCGGCACCTCCAGGGCGAAGAGCTTCTTCACCAGGTTCGGGTGCGTACGGGAGAGGGTGACGGACGGCCCGCGCACGCCCTTGGCCACCCGGACGACGTACGACCGCAGGCGCATGCCGTGCGGGTAGGTCTCGCCGGGCACCTGCTCCTGCACCGGCAGGATGGCCTCCAGCTTGCCGATGTCCACCAGCACATTCTTCGGGTCGCGGCCCTGCTGGACCACACCGGTGACGATGTCGCCCTCGCGGCCGACGTACTCGCCGAGCGTCGCGTCGTCCTCGGCGTCGCGCAGCCGCTGGAGGATCACCTGCTTGGCGGTGGTGGCGGCGATGCGGCCGAAGCCGGACGGGGTGTCGTCGAACTCCCGGGGCTCCTGCCCCTCGGCGAGGTCGTCGGGGTCCTCCTTCGCCCACACGGTCACATGCCCGGTCTCCCGGTTGAGCTCCACGCGCGCGTGCCGGCGGCTTCCCTCGGTGCGGTGGTAGGCGATGAGGAGGGCCGACTCGATCGCCTCGACCAGCAGGTCGAAGGAGATCTCCTTCTCCCGAACCAAGCCCCGCAGGGCGCTCATGTCGATGTCCACGGCTACGCCTCCTCCTCTTCCTTCATGTCCTTCTCGCCGGCCGGGCCGGCGCTGTCCTTGCGGTTGAACTCGACCTGCACGCGCGCCCTGGCGATCTCCGGGAAGCCGAGTCTGCGGGCGGTGGCCTTGCGGCCCTTCACGCCGGGCACCTCGACGTCGACGCCCTCGTCGTCGACCTGAAGGATCCGCGCGACCAGCTCGCCGCCCTCCGTGAGCTGGAACCTCACGAGCCGGTCGGTGGCGCGCACGAAGTGCCGGTGCTCGGTGAGGAGGCGCTCCGCGCCGGGGGTTCCGACCTCCAGGTCGTACGCCGCGTCACCCATCGCGTTCGTCTCGTCCAGCTTCGCCGAGAGCGCGCGGCTCACATCGGCGATGGCGTCCAGATCCGCCCCGGTGTCGGAGTCGACGACCACGCGCAGCACCCGCTTGCGTCCGACGGAGTCCACGGCGATCTCTTCGAGATCCAGCCCCTGGGAGGTGACGAGCGGTTCCAGCAGCTCTCGCAGCCTCTCGCTCTGGGTGGTGCTCATCCGGGTGACTCCTCGGCCGCGTGTGCTGTTGTGGGATGGGTCGCGTGTCTGATCAAAGGGTACTGCCTCCGGCGGGGGCCGGATCGCAGGAGAGGTCCGGGGCGGTTCGCGGGCGGGACGGTCGGCCGCCGAGCCGGTGACGCGAGGCGGAGGGACTCGCGGGTACCGTGATCAACGGCGGGCCGGCATTCCCGCCCGTGTGTTCGTACGAGCCCCCGAGGACGTCAGCCGTGCCGTACCCCCCGCCTCCGCGCGTGCCCCCGGGGCCGCGCAGAAGAACCCTGCTCGCCTCGGCCGCCGGCGGCGCCCTGCTGGTGGGCTGCTCGGCCGGACCCGGGTCCGGCGACGACGGGCCGTCGGCCGCGCAGCGGGCACGCGCGCGTGCGGCGCGCGACAGCCGGGGCCTGCTGGCGCGGTACGACGCCGTGCTCGCCGCGCATCCCGGGCTGGCGGAGCGGCTGCGCCCGCTCCGGGCCCAGGTGGCGGCGCACGCGGCGGCCTTCACGGACGGTACGGCGCCCACGGCCTCCGCCACGGCCACCGCCTCGCCCGCTCCCGTCCCGGCCGGCGAGAAGGACGCCGTGACCGGGCTGGCCGCCGCCGAGCGCGCCCTCGCCGACCAGCGCGCCAAGGACCTGCTGGAGGTGCCGGGCGAGCTGGCGCGGCTGCTGGCGTCGGTCGCGGCGGCCGGGGCCGCGCACGCGTACCTGCTGACGGAGGGGGCCAGGTGAGCGACGGGACCGAGCGGGCCGCGGATGCCGAGCTGACCGCGTTGCAGGCCGCGCTGGCGGCGGAGCACGCGGCGGTGTACGGGTACGGCGTCGTGGGCGGACGGATCGGCGAGCCGCGGCGGGCGGAGGCGCGGTCCGCGTACGACGCGCACCGCGCGCGCCGGGACGCGCTGGTGCGCGCCGTGCGCGACCTGGGCGGCGCGCCGGTCGCCGCGAGCGCCGCGTACGCGCTGCCGTTCCCGGTCGAGGACCGGGCGACCGCGCTGCGGCTGGCCGCGCGGCTGGAGGAGCGGGTCGCCGGCGTGTACTCGGACCTGGTGCGGGCCACGAGCGGCGCGCGGCGGGCCGACGCGGCCGGGGCGCTGCGGGAGGCCGCGGTGCGGGCGGTGCGCTGGAGCGGGGGGAGCGTAGCCTTCCCTGGTCTGGCCGAGCGGTCCGGCGAGCGGACCGGTGCGGCCGGCACGGCACCGTCGCCGTCCGGGTCGCCGGCGCGTTGACCGCCGGCGGGGCGGCAGGACGGCAGGACGGCACCGGACACGATCGACAACGGGATCAGGACGGGAGACTCGGGCGGGGTCCCGGCAGCACAGGACACGAAGGGAACGACTCGCGCATGGCTTTCGAACCGCCGCAGCGCCTGGTGCGGGCGCTCGGTGAGACGGCACCGGCCGGTGACGACTGGCTGGCGCGGCTGCCCGCGGTGGCCGAGCGGGCCGTCGCCCGGCGTGAGTTGACCGTCGAGCGGGTGCAGGTGCCGGGCGGCCGCAGCAGCCTGGTGGTGCTGGTGCGGCGGGCCGACGGTGCCCCGGCCGTGCTGAAGCTGGCGCCGCCCCGGGCCCGCCCGGAGAGCGAGCGGGCGGCGCTGGCGCACTGGGGCGGGCTGGGCGCCGTACAACTGCTCGAAGCCGAGGCGGAGGACGGGGTGCTGCTGCTGGAGCGGCTGCACCCGGACGTGTCGGTGCGGTCGCTGCCGGAGGCGAAGGCGCTGCTGGAGGCGGCGGGCACGCTGCGCAGGCTGTGGGTCGCGCCGCCGGCCGGGCACGTCTTCGAGACCGTCGCCGAGCGGACCGGACGGCAGGCGGTGGCGATGCGGGCGGGTGCCGGAGCCGACCCGGAGGCGGCCCCGCTGGTGGAGGCGGCCCTCGCCGCCCGTGCCGAACTGCTGGCCGCGCCGCCCGAGCACCTGCTGCTGCACGGCACGTTCCGGCAGAGCAAGGTGCTCTCCGGGGACCGGATGCCCTGGCTGGCGGTGGGCCCGGACCCGGTGGTCGGCGAGAGCGCCTTCGATCTGGCGCGGCTGGTGCGCGACCGGGTGGAGGACCTCATCGCGGCGTCCTCCGGGCCGTCCACCACCCGGCGCCGGATCAAGCGCCTCGCCGAGTCGCTGGAGGTCGACCAGGAACGGCTGCGGGGCTGGACCCTGTTCCGGGCGGTGGAGTCGGGGGTGCGGGCCCGCCGGGTCGGCCGCGAGAAGGACGCGGAACTCCTGCTGGAGTTCGCGAGCTGGCTCTGACCAGCCGACGCCGCCGTGCCCGCACCTGCGACGAGGAGCGGCACCATCGAGCCTGACGCGGGGGCCTGGCGCGGGCGGGCCGCGTCGGCCGGCGCGGGGCTGATGCACCGGGGCCGCGCGGGCTGGTGGTGGTCCGGTGCGCGCAGGCCGCGCAGGCAGCGGAGCGCACCAACGCGAGGGGCCCCGCGCGAGCGCGGCCGAACGACAGCGCCTTGCGGAGCGAGGCCGGGCCACAGGGCCCGCGAGCCGTGGAGAACAAGCCCCCCGGCACCACCGAGCCAGGCGCGGCGGAGCCTAGGGCGCGCGGGCCGCGCAGCGCGCCAACCGGAGAAGATCCTCCCGCGCGAGCGCGGCCGAACGACAGCGCCTGGCGGAGCGAGGCCGGGCCACAGGGCCCGCGAGCCGTGAAGGACAAACCCCCCGGCACCACCGAGCCAGGCGCGGCGGAGCCTAGGGCGCGCGGGCCGCGCAGCGCACCAACCGGAGAAGATCCTCCCGCGCGAGCGCGGCCGAACGACAGCGCCTGGCGGAGCGAGGCCGGGCCACAGGGCCCGCGAGCCGTGGAGAACAAGCCCCCCGGCACCACCGAGCCAGGCGCGGCGGAGCCTAGGGCGCGCGGGCCGCGCAGCGCGCCAACGGGAGAAGATCCTCCCGCGCGAGCGCCGCCGAACGACAGCTCCTTGCGAAGCGAGGCCGGCCCGCAACGCCGGGGAGCCGTGAAGGGCAAGTCGCCCGGCGCCGGCGAGCCGGACGCGGCGGGGCCTGACGCGCACGAGACGCGTCGGCCGGCGGCAGCCCGGTGCGCGCAGGCCGCCCAGGCGACGGACGGCGCCAACGCGAGAAGCCCCGCGCGAGCGCCGCCGAACGTCAGCGCCTGGGTGAGCGGGGCCGGGCCGCCAGGCCCGTGAGCCGTGACGGCCAGGTCGCCCGGCGCCACCAAGCCAGGCGCGCACCAGGGCTCCGGGCACGGCTACCGTGCCCGGGCTCACGGACTACGCGGGCTCACGGGACGCCCCGGTCCCATGAGACACCCGTGTTCGTGGACACCCCTGGCGAACCCGGGGTGTCCCTCGCGCTGTCGCTCCCGCTTACCGTGCGGTCAGGCGGGCGATCGCGGCCTCGACCGTCAGTTCCTCGCGCTCGCCGGTCTTGCGGTCCTTCAGCTCCAGGACGCCCTCGCCGGAGCGGCGGCCGGCGACCAGGATCTGCGGGACGCCGATCAGCTCCGCGTCGGTGAACTTCACGCCCGGGGAGACCCCGGCGCGGTCGTCCACCAGGACGCGGACGCCCGCGGCGGCGAGCTTGTCGGAGACCTCGAGGGCCAGCTCGGTCTGGAGCGCCTTGCCGGCGGCGACGACGTGCACGTCGGCCGGGGCGATCTCCTTGGGCCAGACCAGGCCGTGCTCGTCGGCGGTCTGCTCGGCGAGCGCGGCGACGGCACGGGAGACGCCGATGCCGTAGGACCCCATGGTGACGCGGACCGGCTTGCCGTTCTGGCCGAGGACGTCCAGCTTGAGCGCGTCGGTGTACTTGCGGCCCAGCTGGAAGATGTGGCCGATCTCGATGGCGCGGTCCAGCTTCAGGCCGGTGCCGCACCGGGGGCAGGGGTCGCCCTCCTGGACCACCACGACGTCCACGTACTCGTCGACCTCGAAGTCCCGGCCGGCGACGACGTTCCTGGCGTGCGTGTGCTCCTTGTTGGCGCCGGTGATCCAGGCGGTGCCGGGGGCCACGCGCGGGTCGGCGATGTACTTCACCTTCTCGCCCAGGCCCTGCGGGCCGACGTAGCCACGGACCAGGTCGCCGCGCGCGGCGAAGTCCGCCTCGGTGACCATCTCGACGGTGGCCGGGGCGAAGTGCGCCTCGACCTTGCCCAGGTCCACCTCGCGGTCCCCGGGCACGCCGACGGCGACGATCTCGCCGTCCACCTTGACCAGCAGGTTCTTCAGCGTGGCGGAGGCCGGGACGCCGAGCGAGGCGGCCAGCGTCTCGATGGTCGGGGTGTCGGGGGTCGGGATGTCCTCGGCGGCGGGCACGCCGGAGGCGTCCACCGGCTTCAGCTCGTACGTGATCGCCTCGGTGTTCGCGGCGAAGTCGCAGTTCGGGCAGTCGGCGAAGGTGTCCTCGCCGGCCTCGGCCGGGGCGAGGAACTCCTCCGACTTGGAGCCGCCCATGGCGCCGGCGGTGGCCGCGACGATGCGGTAGTCGAGGCCGAGGCGCTCGAAGACGCGCTGGTAGGCCTCGCGGTGCAGGGCGTAGGACCGGGCGAGGCCCTCGTCGTCCAGGTCGAAGGAGTACGAGTCCTTCATCAGGAACTCGCGGCCGCGCAGGATGCCGGCGCGGGGCCGGGCCTCGTCACGGAACTTGGTCTGGATCTGGTACAGGATCACCGGCAGGTCCTTGTAGGACGTGCACTGGTCCTTGACCAGGAGGGTGAAGATCTCCTCGTGGGTGGGGCCGAGGAGGTAGTCGCCGCCCTTGCGGTCCTTGAGCCGGAACAGCTCCTGGCCGTACTCGTCCCAGCGGCCGGTGGCCTCGTAGGGCTCACGCGGCAGCAGGGCGGGCAGCGTGACCTCCTGGGCGCCGATGGCGTCCATCTCCTCGCGGACGACGCGCTCGACGTTGGCGAGGACCTTCTTGCCGAGGGGCAGCCAGCTCCAGATGCCGGCGGCCGTGCGGCGGACGTAGCCGGCGCGGACGAGGAGCTTGTGGCTGAGGACCTCGGCGTCCGCCGGGTCGTCGCGCAGCGTCTTCGCCATCAACTGGGACATGCGCTGGACCGGTGCGTTGGCCATGGTTCTCGTACTCCTGCCGGGTAAAGGTGATGGCATGGAGGTTAGCCGGGCCGCCCGTGCCGGTGGAAATCGGTTAACGCCTGCGCAGTGGCAGCGGGGCGCCCATCACGGCGTACGGCCTCGGCGCGCTCGGGAAGTGGACCCGGCGGGCGAGGTCGACGTAGCCGAGGGAGTGGTAGAGGCCGCGGGCGGGGCTGTCGGTGTCGATCGCGGAGAGGATGGAGCGGGGTTCGTCGGCGGTGTCGGTGATGGTGGTGATCAGACGCCGGCCGATGCCGCGGTTCTGGTGGTCGGGGTGGACGTGCAGTTCGGTGATGACGAAGGAGTCGTCCAGCCAGAAGTCGTTGCCGCCCGCGCGCAGGTAGGGCTCGACGACGGTGGACCACCAGTGGGTACGGCTGTTCGGCATGCCGTAGACGAAACCGACGAGCCGTCCCCGGACGGTGGCCCCGTAGGCGCGCGCGCCGCGGTACTGCATGTGCCGCTGGACGATCTGCCGGCGCACGGCGACCTCGTCCGGGCCGAGCCCGAAGGCGAGGGCTTGGACGGCGAGGGCCTCGTCCACGTGGGCGGTGAGGTCCAGGGGGCCGATCACGAGGTCCATGCGGGGAGCGTACAGGGCGGTCAGAAGAGCACGCTCATGAAGGCTCCCACCTCACGGAAGCCCACCTTGCGGTACGCCCTGCGCGCCGCGGTGTTGAAGTCGTTCACGTACAGGCTGACCACGGGGGCCACATCGGCCAGGGCGTAGCGCAGTACGGCCGCCATGCCGGGGGCCGCCAGGCCCCTGCCCCGGTACTCGGGGGCCACCCACACGCCCTGGATCTGGCAGGCCTGGGGGGTCGCCGCGCCGATCTCCGCCTTGAACACGACCCGGCCCTGGTCGTCGACGCGGGCGAAGGAGCGGCCGGAGCCGACGAGTTCGGCGACCCGGGCCTGGTAGAGCAGGCCGCCGTCGCCGGCGAGGGGCGAGACGCCGACCTCCTCGGTGAACATCGCCACGCACGCCGGCATGATCGTCTCGATCTCGTCCTTGCGGACGCGGCGGACGTACGGGTCCGGGGTGATGTCGGCCGGCATGCGGTCGGTGACCATCAGCGGCTGGTGGGCGCGGACCTCGCGGGCCGGGCCCCAGTGCGGCTCCAGCAGCCGCCACAGTCCGGCGGTGGATTCGGCGGGGCCGACGATGGAGGAGCAGCGCCGGCCGGCCCGGCGGGCGCGGTCGGCGAAGGCGCGGACGGCGCGGGGGGTGGCGCAGATCGGCACGAGGTTGGCGCCCGCGTAGCACAGGGACGTGAGCATGCCGTCCTCGTACCAGCCCCACATCTCGCCGCCGAGCCGCCAGGGGTCGAGGCCCGCGACCTGGACCCGCGAGGTCACGAAGGCGTTCGCGACCGGCTCGCGGTCGAGGACGGCGAGCGCGGCGTCCAGGTCGCCGGGTTCGAGCACTCGTGAGGTGGTCTGGGTCAACACGTGCGGGGCCTCACGCTGGGGGTCTGCTGATCTCCGCACTATAGCCGCGCCGGCTTTGCGGTGCGCCTCCGAGGCCGGGGGCCGGGATCGCCGCCGACGCGCGCCGGCCGTGGCCGCGCGCCCCCGTGGCCGAGCCGCACATCCAGCGTGGCCCCGCGCCCCTTGCGGGGCGCGGTCCGGCCGGTGCCGGAAAGCTCAGCCCGCCACCGACACCGACGGTTCGCCGGAGGCGACGCCCTCGGCCTCCATCTGCTCCGCCAGCTTCATGGCCTCCTCGATGAGGGTTTCCACGATCTTGGACTCGGGGACGGTCTTGATGACCTCGCCCTTGACGAAGATCTGCCCCTTGCCGTTGCCGGAGGCGACGCCGAGGTCGGCCTCGCGGGCCTCGCCGGGGCCGTTGACGACACAGCCCATGACGGCGACGCGGAGCGGGACCTCCATGCCGGTCAGGCCGGCGGTGACTTCTTCGGCGAGCTTGTAGACGTCGACCTGGGCGCGGCCGCAGGACGGGCAGGAGACGATCTCCAGGCCGCGCTGGCGCAGGCCGAGCGACTGGAGGATCTGCAGGCCGACCTTGACCTCCTCGACCGGCGGGGCCGAGAGGGAGACCCGGATCGTGTCGCCGATGCCCTGGGAGAGCAGGGCACCGAAGGCGACGGCCGACTTGATCGTGCCCTGGAAGGCGGGGCCGGCCTCGGTGACGCCGAGGTGGAGGGGGTATTCGCACTGTTCGGCGAGCTGCCGGTAGGCCTCGATCATCACGACCGGGTCGTTGTGCTTGACGGAGATCTTGATGTCGCGGAAGTCGTGCTCCTCGAAGAGGGACGCCTCCCACAGCGCCGACTCGACCAGGGCCTCGGGGGTGGCCTTGCCGTACTTCTGGAGCAGGCGCTTGTCCAGGGAGCCGGCGTTGACGCCGATGCGGATCGGGGTGCCGTGGTCCTTGGCGGCCCTGGCGATCTCCTTGACCTTGTCGTCGAACTGCTTGATGTTGCCGGGGTTGACGCGGACGGCGGCACAGCCGGCCTCGATGGCGGCGAAGACGTACTTGGGCTGGAAGTGGATGTCCGCGATCACCGGGATCTGGGACTTCTTCGCGATGGTGGCGAGGGCGTCGGCGTCGTCCTGGGTGGGGCAGGCCACCCGGACGATCTGGCAGCCGGAGGCGGTCAGCTCGGCGATCTGCTGGAGGGTGGCGCCGATGTCGGACGTGCGGGTCGTGGTCATCGACTGGACCGAGACGGGCGCGTCTCCGCCGACCGCCACGCTTCCGACCTGGATCTGCCGGCTCTTCCGGCGCTCGGCGAGCTTGGTCGGAACGGACGGCATGCCGAGAGAAATCGCAGTCATCTGCTGTGCAACCCCAAGTCGTGAATCAAGGTCCGGTCCCGTGCAACGGCGGGCTCCAGGCTTTGAGATTACGGCACCGGGTCCCGCGTCAGCACATCCCACCCGTAAACCACCCGATGGAATGCGGCCCGGAACCCGAGGGGTCCGGGCCGCGGTGGACGACGGGCGGCTAGGAGATCTTCACCGGGTTCACGACGTCGGCGATGAGCACCAGGACGGTGAAGCAGACGAAGATCCCGGCGACCACGTACGCCACCGGCATCAGCTTGGCGACGTCGAACGGTCCGGGGTCGGGGCGGCGCAGCACCCGGGCCAGGTTGCGCCGCAGCGACTCCCACAGGGCGCCCGCGATGTGCCCGCCGTCGAGCGGGAGCAGCGGGAGCATGTTGAACAGGAACAGGGAGAGGTTGAAGCCGGCCAGCACGAACACGAACATCGCCAGCTGCTGTGAGGCGGGGATGTCCAGGGTGGCGATCTCGCCGGTGACCCGGGCCGCGCCGACGATGCCCATCGGGGAGTCCGGCTCGCGCGGGCCGTCGCCGAAGGCGGCGTCCCACAGGGCCGGGATCTTGCCGGGCAGGGCGACGAGGGAGTCGACGGCGTCGCCGACCCGGTCGGTCATCCAGGTCACGGACTCGCCGAAGTCCTGTTTGACGACGCCGGTGGCGGGGCTGAAGCCGAGGAAGCCGGCCTTGACGTAGCCGTCGACGTAGTTGCCGCCCGTGTCCTTCTTGGCGACCTGGTTCGTGGCGATCTTCGCGTGCAGGGTCACGTCCCGGCCGTCGCGGTCGACGACGAAGGAGACGTCCTTCCCGGCGCTGTCCCGGATGAGGTCCGAGAGCGTGTTCCAGTCCTCGGTCGGCTTGCCGTCGAAGGAGACGATCCTGTCGCCCGCCTTCATGCCGGCCTGCGCGGCCGGGGACGACGGGTCGGACTTCTTGCAGCTGTCGCGGTGCTGGCTCTGCGCGATGACGCAGGGCGAGACGGATTCCACGACGGTGGTCTCCTTCTGGATGCCGAAGCCCATCAGCACCGTGAGGAAGAGGGCGACCGCGAGCACCAGGTTCATGAAGGGGCCCGCGAACATGACGATGACCCGCTTCCACGGCTTGCGCGTGTAGAACATGCGCGTCTCGTCGCCGGGCTGGAGCTCCTCGAAGGCCGCCGAGCGGGCGTCCTCGATCATGCCGCGCCACGGGGAGGTGGAGCGGGCGGAGACCCGGCCCTGGTCGTCCGGCGGGAACATCCCGATCATGCGGATGTAGCCGCCGAGCGGGATCGCCTTGATGCCGTACTCGGTGTCGCCCCTCCTGCGTGACCAGATGGTCGGGCCGAAGCCGACCATGTACTGCGGCACGCGGATGCCGAAGAGCTTGGCCGTCGACAGGTGCCCCAGCTCGTGCCACGCGATCGAGACGAGCAGGCCGACCGCGAAGACCACTATGCCGAGGATGAACATCAAGGTCGTCATGCACGCGCCTCCGCGGTCGCCGTCGTGGCTGTGAGTTCACGGGCCCGGGCCCTCGCCCAGGTCTCCGCTT
Source organism: Streptomyces sp. NPDC047841 (assembly GCF_040704085.1). NCBI lineage: Bacteria > Bacillati > Actinomycetota > Actinomycetes > Kitasatosporales > Streptomycetaceae > Streptomyces > Streptomyces sp. NPDC047841. The sequence goes on along the minus strand of NZ_JBEYRP010000009.1, from coordinate 303,989 downwards.
CGAGGACGTCCGACACCGTGAGTGAAGTTCCCGTGACCGGGGTGCCGTGCTCCTCCACCACCCGGGTGACGGTATCCATGATCCCGTTGAAGGGCAGCGCGCCGCTCAGGAAGGCCGCGACGCACTCCTCGTTGGCGGCATTGAACACCGCCGGGGCCGTGCCCGCGAGCCGCCCCACGTGCCGGGCGAGGTTCACCGAGGGGAAGGCCTCGTCGTCCAGCGGGAAGAACTCCCAGGTGGATGCCTTGGCCCAGTCGAACGCGGGGGCCGCGTCCGGGACACGTTCGGGCCAGCCCAGTCCGATGGCGATGGGCCCGCGCATGTCGGGGGGCGTCGCCTGGGCGATCGTGGATCCGTCGGTGAACTCGACCATCGAGTGGACATACGACTGGGGGTGCACGACCACCTCAATGCGGTCGAAGGGAAGGTCGTAGAGGAGGTGGGCCTCGATGACCTCCAGCCCCTTGTTGACGAGGGTCGCGGAGTTGACGGTGATGACCGGGCCCATCGCCCACGTGGGGTGGGCGAGGGCGTCCGCGACGGTGACGTGTGCCAGTTCGTCCCTGGTCCGGCCGCGGAAGGGGCCGCCGGAGGCGGTGACCACGAGCTTGCGGACGTCGGCCCGGGTGCCGGCGGCGAGCGCCTGGAAGAGGGCCGCGTGCTCGGAGTCCACCGGGATGATCTGGCCCGGCTTCGCGAGCGCGGTGACCAGCGGGCCGCCGACGATCAGCGACTCCTTGTTGGCGAGCGCGAGGGTGCGGCCCGCCTCCAGGGCGGCGAGGGTGGGGGCGAGGCCGATGGAGCCGGTGATGCCGTTGAGCACCGTGTGGCACTCGGAGGCGGCGACCTCGGTGGCCGCGTCCGGTCCGGCGACGATCTCGGGCAGCGGCTCCGCACCGCCGTACTCGGCCGCGAGCGCCTCGCGCAGCGCGGGGACGACGTCCTCGCGGGCGACCGCCACGGTCCGCACCCGCAGCCGGTGCGCCTGCTCGGCGAGGAGCGCCACCCGGCCGCCGTTCGCGGACAGGGCGGTGACCCGGAAGCGGTCGGGGTTGCGCAGCACGAGGTCGATGGCCTGGGTGCCGATGGATCCGGTGGAGCCGAGGACCACCACGTCCTTGGGGCCCCCGCCGGGGGCGGGGTCGTAGACGAGGTGCGGGTCGGCGAGGGGGGCCGGACGGGCGGGACTGTCGGTCATCCCCCCATTGTGGCGGCACGCGGTGACGGCCCGGACAGCGCGTCCCCCGCGCGGGTGCGTTCAGCAGAACTGTGGACGCATAGTGAAGATCATGTGATAACACTTCAGGCCGGGCCGGTCGCCGACCGGCCCGGCCACGACTTCGCGGACGACATCCTGGGGGGATCTCTCCATGCGTACTGTGCGCATACGCGCAGCCCTGCCCGCCCTCGCCGGCGCGGCCCTGCTCACCGGCACCCTGCTCAGCACCCCGGCCGAGGCCGCCGGTGGCGTGCGGATCCACCACGTGTGGTTCGACAGCCCCGGCACGGACAACCGCTCGAACAAGAGCCTGAACGCCGAGTGGGTGCAGCTGAAGAACACCAGCGGCTCGGCGGTCTCGCTCAAGGGGTGGGTGCTGAAGGACGCCTCCAACCACAAGTACGTCTTCGGCAACGTCAAGATCGGCGCCGGGAAGTACGTGAAGGTGCACACCGGCAGCGGCTCGGACACGGCGTCGGACAAGTACCAGGGCCGCCGTGCCTACGTCTGGAACAACGACAAGGACACGGCGACCCTGACCAAGGCGGGCGGCAGCAAGGTCGACACCTGCTCCTGGACGACGCGGGACCCGAGCGACAAGTACTGCTAGCCGCCGAAGGGGCGGCGGGCGTTCTCGCGGGTCGAGGGCCCGGGGGTCGCGTCCGCGATCCACGGCCCCTCGCCCGACGGGTCGAGGATGCCCTCCTCCAGCCAGGTGTAGGCCCCGCCGAGGACGTGCTTGACCACCTTGCGGTCCAGGTCGTCGGTGTTGGTCCACAGCCGGGCGAAGAGTTCGTCCACCCGGATGCGGGCCTGGCGGCAGAAGGCGTCGGCGAGCTGGTAGGCCTCGCGGCCGTGCTCGCCCTCGCGCCACAGCCGCTCGGCGCGGACGCAGGCCGCGCTCATCGCGAACAGCTCGGCGCCGATGTCCACGATCCGGCCGAGGAAGCCCTGCTTGGTCTCCATCCGGCCCTGCCAGCGGGACATGGCGTAGAAGGTGGACCGGGCGAGCTTGCGGGCCGTGCGCTCGACGTAGCGCAGGTGCCCGGAGAGGTCGATGCCGTGCTTGAACTCGCCGTACGCCGTCGGCAGCTGCCCCGGTCCGGCTACCAGCTTCGGCAGCCACTTGGCGTAGAACACGCCCGCGTTGGCGCCCGCCTTCGCCTTGGCGGACAGCGGTTTGTCGGGGTCGATGAGGTCACCGGCGACCGAGAGGTGGGCGTCGACGGCCTCCCGTGCGATCAGCAGGTGCATGATCTCCGTGGAGCCCTCGAAGATGCGGTTGATGCGCAGGTCGCGCAGGATCTGCTCGGCCGGCACCGCACGCTCCCCGCGCGCCCGCAGCGACTCGGCCGTCTCGTAGCCGCGCCCGCCCCGGATCTGGACCAGTTCGTCGGCCATCCTCCAGGCCATCTCGGAGCCGTAGAGCTTGGCGAGGGCGGCCTCGATGCGGATGTCGTTGCGGTCCTCGTCGGCCATCTGCGAGGACAGGTCGAGCACGGCCTCCAGGGCGAAGGTGGTGGCCGCGATGAAGCTGATCTTGGCGCCGACCGCCTCGTGCAGCGCGACCGGCTTGCCCCACTGCTCGCGCTCGGCCGCCCACTCGCGGGCGATCTTCAGGCACCACTTGCCGGCTCCGGCGCACATCGCGGGCAGCGACAGCCGGCCGGTGTTCAGGGTGGTGAGGGCGATCTTCAGCCCGGCTCCCTCGGGGCCGATGCGGTTGGCCGCCGGGACCCGCACCCGGTGGAAGCGGGTGACGCCGTTCTCGATGCCGCGCAGCCCCATGAAGGAGTTGCGGTTCTCGACGGTGACGCCCTCGGACGCCGCCTCCACGACGAACGCGGTGATGCCGCCCTTGTGCCCCTCGGACTTCGGCACGCGCGCCATGACGACGAGCAGGTCGGCGACCACCCCGTTGGTGGTCCACAGCTTCACCCCGTCGAGCACGTAGTCCTCGCCGTCGGGTACGGCGGTGGTGGCGAGGCGGGCCGGGTCGGAGCCCACGTCCGGCTCGGTGAGCAGGAAGGCGGAGATGTCGGTGCGGGCGCAGCGGGGCAGGAAGGCGTCCTTCTGCTCCTGGGTGCCGAACATCTTGAGCGGCTGCGGTACGCCGATCGACTGATGGGCGGAGAGCAGCGCGCCGACGGCGGGGCTGACGGAGCCGACCAGGGCGAGGGCCTTGTTGTAGTACAACTGGGTGAGTCCGAGGCCGCCGTACGTGGGGTCGATCTTCATGCCGAGGGCGCCGAGTTCCTTCAGGCCCGCCACGACCTCGTCGGGGATGCGGGCCTCGCGCTCGATCCGGGCGGGGTCGATCGCGCTCTCGCAGAAGGCACGCAGCTTCGCCAGGAACTCCTCGCCGCGCCGCACGGACTCGTCGTCGGGCAGCGGGTGGGGGTGGATGAGGTCGAGCCGGAAGCGCCCGAGGAACAGCTCCTTGGCGAAGCTGGGCTTGTGCCAGTCCTGCTGCCGGGCGGCCTCCGCCACCTGGCGCGCCTCGCGCTCGGTGACGGTGGTGCGTGGGGTGGTGGTGGCGGACATGCAGGCTCACCTCGCCGCGAAGAGGGACGAATGGGACCGTTCGTTACCGACCAGTGCTACTGGATCGTTGGTACCCGAAACGGGCCGACCCCACCACCCCTCGCGCGCGAACGGCGGAAAGGCTCACCGGATGCGTCGAAGCGCTTCGACGGCCTATGGACACCCTGCCTTGCCTGGAGCTAGGGTCTGCCTTACCTTCACCCACCTTGTCCGCACGGCGCAGTGTCGAAGCGCTTCAAAAACTCTGGAGAGCCGGATGGTCACCCTCGCCGAGGTCGCTCAGCACGCCGGGGTCTCGGCGAGCACGGTGAGCTACGTCCTCAGCGGCAAGCGGTCCATCTCCGCGACCACCCGGCAACGGGTCGAGCAGAGCATCCGGGAGCTGGGCTACCACCCGAACGCGGGTGCCCGCGCCCTGGCCGGCAAACGGTCCAACATCATCGCGCTGATGGTCCCCTTGCGCACCGACATGTACGTGCCGGTGATGATGGAGATCGCCATCGCGGTGGCCACCACGGCCCGGGCGCACGGCTACGACGTCCTGCTGCTCACCGGTGAGGAGGGGCCCGACGCGGTGCGCCGGGTCACCGGCAGCGGTCTCGCCGACGCGATGATCCTGATGGACGTCGAGCTGGAGGACGAGCGGCTGCCGCTGCTGCGGGGCACCGGCCAGCCCTCGGTCCTCATCGGCCTGCCCGCCGACACCGCCGGGCTGACCTGCGTGGACCTGGACTGGAGCGCGACCGGAGCGCTGTGCGTGGAGCATCTGGCGGGGCTCGGGCACCGCGACATCGCCGTCATAGGCGAGGCGCCGGCGGTGTACGAGCGGCACACCGGCTTCGCCGAGCGCACCCTGGACGGCCTGCGCTCGCGCGCCCGGGAGACGGGCGTGCGGGTGCTGCACCGGCCGTGCGAGGGCGGCTACGACGCCCTGGCGCTGACCGTGGCCCGGATCTTCGACGAGCGGCCGGGGACGACCGGGTTCGTGGTGCAGAACGAGTCGGCGGTGGAACCGCTGCTCGCGCTGCTGCGCCAGCAGGGCCGGGCCGTGCCCGAGGACGTGTCCGTGGTCGCGGTCTGCCCGGACCAGGTCGCCGTCCAGGCCTCGGTACGGCTGACCTCGGTCGCCGTCCCCGCCCAGGAGATGGGCCGGCAGGCGGTGGAGCACCTGGTGGCCAAGCTGGACGGGCGGGGCGGCGACGAGGTCGTGCTGCTCACGCCCGAGCTGACCGTACGGGCGAGTTCGGGACCGGCACCGGCCGCGCCCTGACCACCCGCCGGGCCCGGCCGGGCCCTGCCGGCGCAGCAGCGCGAGCACCTGCGCACCTGGACCGACGAGGGCCCGGCACCGGAAGGCAGCGGTGCCGGGCCCCTACGGGGTGGCGGGGTGCGGGGGACGTGCCCTCTCACCGCTAGCGGACCACGACGATCACGGTGCCTCCGTCGTCGAACCGGTGATCGAAGCGGTGGTCGAAGCGATGACCGAAGCCGTGGTCGAAGCGATCGCCGAAGCGGTGATCGAAGCGATGACCGAAGCCGTGGTCGAAGCGATCGCCGAAGCCGTGGTCGAAGCGATGGTCGAAGCAGCTCCAGCCGTAGTGGCCCCAGCACCAGTCGTCGGTGACCCGGGTGGACACGGCGGGGGCTGCCGCCGAAGCCGTGCCTGCCGCGCCGATCGCGGCGCCGCCGGCCATCACCAGGCCGGCCGCGGACGCCGCGACGAGGCGCCTCGCTCGTGATGCTCGCATGATGGCCCTCCTTCTTCCCTCAGGGATGCGGCCCTACTTTCTGTACGTCCGCGGAGCCCTTCCGGATTGCCTCGGCGAGAGGGAACGGCGAACGGCCGCAGCCCCCGCACAGTGGGCTGCGGCCGTTCCGTTTCCCGACCTGTCCGTGGCAGGTCAGAGCGCGAGACCGGTGAGGACCAGCACGCGCTCGTAGGTGTAGTCCTCCATCGCGAACCGCACACCCTCGCGGCCCACACCGGACTGCTTGACGCCGCCGTACGGCATCTGGTCGGCACGGTAGGACGGGACGTCGCCGATCACCACACCGCCGACCTCCAGGGCGCGGTGGGCCCGGAAGGCGGCCTGGAGGTCGTGGGTGAACACGCCCGCCTGGAGGCCGTACTTGGAGTCGTTGACCGCGGCGAACGCCTCGGCCTCGCCGTTCACCTTCTGCACGGTGAGGACGGGCCCGAAGACCTCCTCGCAGGAGAGGGTCGCACCGGCCGGTACGTCGGTGAGCACGGTCGGCGCGTAGGAGGCGCCGTCACGGTCACCGCCGGTGAGCAGGGTGGCGCCCGCCTCGACCGCCTCCTTGACCCAGGACTCGACGCGCTTGGCCGCGTCCTCGCTGACCAGCGGGCCGACGTCGGTCTTCGCGTCGGACGGGTCACCGGTGACCTGGGCCTCGACGGCGGCGACGATCCGCGGCAGCAGCCGGTCGTACACGGAGGCGTCGGCGATCACGCGCTGCACCGAGATGCAGGACTGGCCGCCCTGGTAGTTGGAGAAGGTCGCGATGCGGGTCGCGGCCCAGTCCAGGTCGGCGTCGGAGGCGTAGTCGCCGAGGACGACCGCGGCCCCGTTGCCGCCCAGCTCCAGCGTGCAGTGCTTGCGCGGCACCGAGTCCATGATCGCGTAACCGACCTTCTCGGAACCGGTGAAGGAGATGACCGGCAGGCGCTCGTCCTGGACCAGGGCGGGCATCTTGTCGTTCGGCACCGGCAGGATGCTCCACGACCCGGCCGGCAGCTCGGTCTCGGCGAGCAGGTCACCGATGATCAGGCCGGACAGCGGGGTGGCCGGGGCCGGCTTGAGGATGATCGGGGCGCCGGCGGCGATCGCCGGGGCGACCTTGTGGGCGCACAGGTTCAGCGGGAAGTTGAACGGCGCGATGCCGAGCACGACACCCTTCGGGAAGCGGCGGGTGAGCGCGAGCCGGCCCTGGCCGCCGGCGTCGGTGTCGAGCCGCTGGGCCTCCCCGCCGTTGAACCGGCGGGCCTCCTCGGCCGCGAACCGGAACACGGAGACGGCACGGCCGACCTCGCCCCGGGCCCACTTGACCGGCTTGCCGTTCTCGGCGGAGATCAGCTGGGCGATCTCCTCGGTGCGCTCGGCCAGCCGCTTGCTGACGTGGTCCAGAGCGGCGGCGCGGACGTGCGCCGGGGTGGCGGCGAAGTCATCGCGGACGGCGTACGCGGCGGCCACGGCCTCCTCGACCTGGGCGTCGGTCGGCACGCTGACCTTGCCGACGAGCCGGCCGTCCCACGGGGAGGTGACGTCGAAGGTGTCCTCGCCGGTGGCCTGGCGGCCGGCGAGCCAGAAGGCATGGGTGGAAGTCATGTACGAGTCCCGGCCCTTCCGCGTTGGAGGTGTGTCGCTTGGCTTGCGTGGTCCACGGTAGGGCGGGGCCGGCTCGGGGGTGCTTGTCCGAGTCGTAGCAGTGGGCTGACGGGACACTACTGATTGGACTACTCGGCGCTCCGCCCCTCTCCACGCCACTTCGTCCTACCGGGGTCTAGTCCGTGGACGTCGCCTTCAGGGCGAGCCACAGCTCCATCCGCACATCGGGATCGTCCAGGCTGCGCCCCAGGATCTCCTCAACCCTGCGCATCCGGTACCGCAGGGTGTGCCGGTGCACCCCCAGGTCGGCCGCCGCCGCGTCCCACTGCCCGTGCCGCGACAACCACGCCCGCAGCGAGGCGACCAGGTCACCCCGGCCGGTGGCGTCGTGCTCGTGCAGCGCCCGCAGCAACCCGTCGGCGAACGCCTTCACCGCGTCGTCGGCCAGCAGCGGCAGGACCGACCCGGCGGCCAGCTGCTCGTGCTCCACGAACACCCGCCCCCGCCGCCGCGCCACCGACAGCGCCTGCTCGGCCTGCTTGTACGCCGCCGCCGCCGCGATCGGCCCGGCGGGCGCGGACAGGCCGACGACCAGGGTGTCCTCCTCCGCCCGGCCCTGCTCGGCCGCCGCCCGGTCGGCCTCCCGCGCCGCCGCGTGATCGACGCACGCGGCCACCGCGGCGCCCCGGTCGGCGGCCAGCACGACCAGCCGCTCCCCCTCGGGCACGACCAGCACGGCCTCCCCGGCCCGCGCCGCCGCGCTCTCCACGGTCTCCGCCAGCTCGCCCAGCGGTTCGCCGGCCGGGCCGGAGCCGGACTCGGCGACGATCATCCGGAACGGGGCGTCCAGCAGCTCGCCGTACAGGTCCCCGGCGACCGCCCGGGCGTGGTCGGGCTCGCCCGCGAGGAGCATGCGCAGCACCGCCGCACCGACGCGCTGCTCGGCCGCGTGCAGCGAGCGGGAACGTTCGGTGGTGAGGGTGAGCAGGGCGATGGCGGAGTGGACGGCGTAGCGTTCGGCGGTGCCGAGCGCGGCGGCCGTCCCCACGGCGAGCGCGGCGCGCGGGCGGCGGCCGGTGCCGAGGCTGTGCAGCTCCACCCGGTCCTCGTGCTCGGGGCCGCCGACGACGGAGGACGCCGGCGCGGGCCGCTCCCGCAGCCGTTCCACCTCGGTGGTGAGCCGGGCGGCGCGGCGGCCGGCCCACTCCGGCGCGGCGGCGACGACGGCGCCCGAGGCGTCGTACAGCGCGGCCCAGCCGTCGACCTGGGCGGAGAGCGCGGTGAGCACCCCTTCCGGGCCGGCGTTCAGCGCCTGTCTGGTCAGCTCGCGCTGGGCGGCGAAGCCCGCGGTGACGGCCCGGTACTGGTCGGCGGCTATCGCCGCGGAGACGGCCTTGCTGATGGCGAGGAACGGGGTGCGGCGGGGCACCTCCAGCAGCGGCAGCCCCTCCTGCGCGCAGGCGTCGACGAGGGCGTCGGGGATCTGTTCGTAGTTGACCCCGACGGCGAAGCCCAGCCCGACCACGCCCGCGCCGACGAGCCGCCGCACGTACCGCCGCATGGCCTCGGGATCCTCCGCGTCCAGCTTGAGCGCGGTGATCAGCAGCAGCTCGCCGCCCTCCATGTAGGGGACGGGGTCGGCCAGCTCGCTGACGTGCGCCCAGCGGACGGGCACGTCCAGACGGTCCTCGCCCGCGCGCACGGTCAGCTTGAGCGCGGAGTGGTGGACGAGCGAGGCGAGAGTCGGGGGCATGGGGCCTTCACGGTGAGGGAGATCCGTCGATCCCGGTGATCTTGGCCGCCGTGTATGAACGGCCCACCCCGATTCTGCCTCACCGTACGAGCCCGCGCCCGTCCCTCACCCCCGCAGATCCACCAGCAGCGGCGGCGCGTGCTCGCCCTCCACGGTGGTCAGCGACAACACGGCGTGCCCCGGCGGCACCCCATGGGCCAACTCGGAAGCCGACCACCGCTCCCGCTCGACCTGGCGCACGGTGACGGCACGGGCGGTGGGCGCCTGGCCGGTGATGACCCGGCGCAGCATGTGCACGGCCTTGCCGGCCGGGGTCTCGGCGATGATCTGCCGGTCGGTGACGTCCCGGGTCTCGGTCCACTCCTTGCCCCACACCTCGGCGAAGTCCTGCCCGTCCCAGGGAGTGAGCCCGGACAGCGCCATCCGGCAGCCCGTGGCGCCCAGCAGGGGGCCGCGCAGCGGCCGGGGCGCGTCGTCCAGGGTGCGCAGGGTGAGCACCACGCCGGCGTTGGCGCTGCGCAGCCGCTGGATGCCGCGTACGGCCTCCGGCGTGACGACCCCGGAGGCGTCGTCGAGCAGCAGGCAGGCGAAGAGCGACCGGTCCTCCCGCACCGTCACGGAGGCCGTGAACTGGGCGAGCACGAGCCGCGCCAGGATCCGGGAGGCGTCGGCATGACCACGCTGGGGCAGGTCGATGCGGACCCGGACCGGGTGGTCGAGAGCCTTCAGGGAGAACGGCCGGCTCTGTCCGGAGGTGTCGAAGAAGGCGGCGAAGGCGGGCCGGTCGAGCAGGGCGATCCGGTCGGCGAGGACCGTCCCGACGTCGCCCGGGTGGGCCATCTGCCGCTCCCGGGCGTCGAGTTCCCTGAGCAGGGACGCGTGCCCCGTGTCGGTGAGGCCCTTGCGCAGCGCGGCCAGCGGGCCGGGGGCGCCGTCGAGCAGTTGCCGCAGCTCCGGTACGGAGGGGAAGCGGTCGTGGACGGCGCGGAACGGGCCGAGCAGCTGGGCGAGGACGGTGGTGGACCGGCGGCTGTCGCTGCCGGGGTGCGGGTCCGCGAGGTCGCCGACGAGGGCCTCGGCGAGTATGGCGGCGGCCTCGTCGGGGTCGGTGGTACCGCCGTAGAGGTCGAGGTCGTAGACGGATTCGGGGTGGCCGACGCGGACGACGACGTCGTAGGCCTCGGCCGGGCCGAGCCCGGCGCTCGCCGCGCCGACCACCACGACCGACGTCCGGCCGGCCAGGGCGTGCAGGCACAGGGACTCGGCGAGCGGGCGCACCACCGCGCCGGTCTTCCCCGAGCCGGCCGGGCCGACGGCGAGCAGGGAGGTGCCGAGCAGGTCGGGACCCAGGGCGAGGCCGGCGCCGCGGTAGTGGTAGGGGTTGCGGGGGTCGTCGGCGGTGGTGCCGAGCCGGACCTGTCCGGTGAGCAGGTCGTGGCGGGCGTGCCGGGCGGGCAGGTCGCGTTCGCCGGAGGGGTGCGGGCAGGCGGCGGCCCCGTCCTTCAGTACGGCGCCGGTGAAGCCGGCCAGGCTGTGCCGGCCGGACCGCACGCCTTGCCAGGCCCTGCTGATCCGCGCGTGATCCACGTCCCGCATGAGCCCGGCCCGCGCCTCAGCGGCCAGCCGCTCGGCAGCCTCGTGGGCTCCGGCCTGCCGCAGCAGCGGCCATTCGGCGGGGTCTTGTCCGGGGGTGGGCGGGGGCGCGGCCGCGGGCGTGGCGGGACGCCAGCCGCGCGGCCCGTAGCGGCGCCAGACCTCGCCCCAGCGGCCCAGGCGGCCGACGACGAACAGGATGGCGAGGGCGATGAGGGTGTAGTACGAGTACCAGAGGATCGCGTTGCCCACGGCGTCGTTGCCCTGGCGCCAGGAGTCCGGTGTGAACAGCTCCAGCGGCAGCACCCACCAGGCGCCGAGGTAGCCGTTCCACAGCAGGGACCACACCAGCCAGCCCACGAGGAAGGCGATCAGCGCGCCGCTGAGCAGTTGCCGGGAAGGGATCTGCTCGGGCTCCTGCTCGGGACGGGGCCGGTGTCCGAAGCGCCACACACCCGGCGGCGCCTCCGGGCGGGGGGTCCGCAGCCAGGTGAGGAAGACGGAGCCGTCCGGTTTCGGCGGTGCGCCGGGCGGCATCGGGGGCGCCGGCGGCACCCCGGGCGGCATCGGTGGTAGTCCCGCCCCCTCCGGCGCCGCCATAGGCCGCGGTAGCGGGTTCGCGTGGGTGCCGCGGGTCTCGCGCGTCGCGTCGCTGTCCATCGACCTTGCCCCCTGACCAGCCGTTCCGTCCGTCGTCAGCGAGTCAATCTAACGCCCCGGCAGGGGGAGTTCACCGCTTACGCGGCCGTAAGGAGCCGTCCCGCCCGGCCGGGCTATGTCCACGGCGGACAAGGGGGGTCGCCGACAACGCCCACATGGAGCATGCCCACCTTCCGGAACCGGTCTTAGCCTGCGAGAAAAGAAGGTATGCGTCCGTAAACGCACCGCCCGGAACCGCCCGGGACCGCCCGGTACGCAAGATCATCAGGGAGCCCCCATGACCGCACTTCCGCAGGAGCGCCGCGTCGTCACCGCCATCCCCGGCCCGAAGTCGCAGGAGCTTCAGGCCCGCCGTACCGCCGCGGTCGCCCAGGGCGTGGGCTCCGTGCTGCCCGTGTTCACCGCGCGCGCCGGCGGCGGCATCATCGAGGACGTCGACGGCAACCGGCTGATCGACTTCGGGTCCGGCATAGCCGTGACGAGCGTCGGCGCCTCCGCCGAGGCCGTGGTGCGCCGCGCGAGCGCCCAGCTCGCCGACTTCACCCACACCTGTTTCATGGTCACCCCGTACGAGGGCTACGTGGAGGTCGCGGAGGCGCTCGCCGAGCTGACCCCGGGCGACCATGCCAAGAAGTCCGCGCTGTTCAACTCGGGCGCCGAGGCCGTCGAGAACGCCGTCAAGATCGCGCGTGCCTACACCAAGCGGCAGGCCGTCGTGGTGTTCGACCACGGCTACCACGGGCGGACCAACCTCACGATGGCGCTGACGGCGAAGAACATGCCGTACAAGCACGGCTTCGGCCCGTTCGCGCCCGAGGTGTACCGCGTGCCCGTCGCGTACGCGTACCGCTGGCCGACCGGCCCGGAGAACGCCGGCCCGGAGGCCGCCGCGCAGGCCATCGACCAGATCACCAAGCAGGTCGGCCCGGACAACGTGGCCGCGATCATCATCGAGCCGGTGCTCGGCGAGGGCGGCTTCATCGAGCCGGCCAAGGGCTTCCTGCCCGCCATCCGGCAGTTCGCCGCCGACAACGGGATCGTCTTCGTCGCCGACGAGATCCAGTCCGGCTTCTGCCGGACCGGGCAGTGGTTCGCCTGCGAGGACGAGGGGATCGTGCCCGACCTGATCACGACCGCCAAGGGCATCGCCGGCGGTCTGCCGCTCGCCGCCGTCACGGGCCGCGCGGAGATCATGGACGCCGCGCACGCCGGTGGCCTCGGTGGTACCTACGGCGGCAACCCGGTCGCGTGCGCCGGTGCGATCGGTGCGATCGAGACGATGAAGGAGCTGGACCTCAACGGCAAGGCCAAGCGCATCGAGGAGATCATGAAGGGTCGCCTCACCGCCATGGCCGAGAAGTTCGACGTCATCGGTGACGTGCGCGGACGCGGTGCCATGATCGCGATCGAGCTGGTCAAGGACCGCACCACCAAGGAGCCGAACCCGGAGGCCACCGCCGCGCTCGCCAAGGCCTGCCACGCCGAGGGCCTGCTGGTCCTGACCTGCGGCACCTACGGCAACGTGCTGCGTTTCCTGCCGCCGCTGGTCATCGGCGAGGACCTGCTGAACGAGGGCCTCGACATCATCGAGCAGGGGTTCGCCCGCATCTGAGCGGCACCCCGGGACCCGCGCATCCGAGCGGGAGGTCCGCACCTCTGAAGACGCCTGCGGCAGGCCGTGTGAAGAAGGTGTGCGGGGTGGATGACGGGAGCCGATTCCGTCTGCCCAAGCGCCGCCGCCTGCCGTAGGTTCTCCTCAGATGAGAGATACACCCGCCCGCGGGGGACTGCGGGCGGACACCGGGCCGGGGCCTCCCCAGCTTCGACCTGGTCGTGCCCTCGCGCACACAACCGGCGCCCGACGGCTCCGGGATCTCCTCACCGATCGGACGGTCGCCGCCCCAAACCCCCCGGGGCGCGCGACGTTCCGGTCCGGACGGCCGCCTCGGAACCACCCCCCCGTTCCGGGGCGGCCGGCCTCCTTCCCCGCGGCCGTCTGTCAAGCTGGGCCCATGCTGCTCCTGGTCCTCCCGGCGGTCGTCTTCGCCCTCGTCACCTGGCAGGTCGTCGCCGGCGGGCCGCTGCTCGGGCTGGACGCGGACGTCAGCCGGGCCCTCGTGCACCCGGACCGGTTCTCCCAGCTGCTCTCCGACCTCGGCAACGTCCAGGTCGCCCTGCCCGTGCTCGCCGTGGCCCTCGGGTACACGGCCTGGCGGGGCCGGGCCGCCGGTGCCGGGCGGTGGTGGCTGCCGCCGCTCGCCGCGGCCGTGCTGATGGCGCTGGTCCCGGCGGTCGTCGTCCCGCTGAAGGAGTGGACGGCCCGGCCGGGGACACCGGTGGTGCCCCCGGGGACGGGCTACTTCCCGTCCGGTCACACGACGACGGCCGCGGTCGCGTACGGTTCCGCGACCCTGCTCCTCCTCCCCTGGCTCCGCTCCCCCGTCGCCCGCCGCGCCCTGGTCGCGGGGTGCGCGGTCCTGGTCCTCGGGGTGTCGTACGGCCTGGTCCGCCACGGCTGGCACTGGCCGCTGGACGTGGTGGCCGGCTGGTGCCTGGGCACCGTGCTGCTGGCCGCCCTGTCCCGCGTGCTCAGCCGAAGTACGCGTCGAAGTTCTTCTGGAACTCCCAGTTCGCGTAGCGGTCCCAGTTCACCGACCACGTCATCAGGCCCCGCAGCGCGGGCCAGGTCCCGTGGGTGGCGTACGAGCCGCAGTTCGTCCTCTTCGTCAGGCAGTCCAGGGTCTTGGTGACCTCGGACGGGGAGACGTAGCCGTTGCCCGCGTTGGTCGACGCCGGCATGCCGATCGCGACCTGGTCGGGGCGCAGCGGCGGGAAGACGTTGCCGGGATCGCCCGCGACCGGGAAGCCGGTCAGGAGCATGTCGGTCATGGCGATGTGGAAGTCGGCGCCGCCCATGGAGTGGTACTGGTTGTCCAGGCCCATGATCGGGCCGGAGTTGTAGTCCTGGACGTGCAGGAGCGTGAGGTCGTCCCGGAGCGCGTAGATCACCGGGAGGTAGGCGCCGCAGCGGGGGTCCTGGCCGCCCCATTTTCCGGTGCCGTAGTACTGGTAGCCGTTCTGCACGAAGAAGGTCTCCGGGGCCATGGTGAGGACGAACTTCGCGCCGTACTTGGCCTTCAGGGTCTTCAGCGCGGAGATGAGGTTCACGATCACGGGGGTGGTCGGGTTCCTGAAGTCCGTGTCGTTCGCGTTCAGGGACAGCGAGTGGCCCTCGAAGTCGATGTCCAGGCCGTCGAGGCCGTAGGTGTCGATGATCTTCGAGACGGAGGAGACGAAGGTGTCGCGGGCCGCGGTCGTGGTGAGCTGGACCTGGCCGTTCTGGCCGCCGATCGAGATCAGGACCTTCTTGCCGGCGGCCTGCTTGGCCTTGACGGCCGCCTTGAAGTCGGCGTCGCTCTCCACGTTCGGGCACTCGGTGACCGGGCAGCGGTTGAAGCGGATGTCCCCGGAGGTGACCGAGGTGGGCTCGCCGAAGGCCAGGTCGATGACGTCCCAGCTGTCGGGGACGTCGGCGAGGCGGGTGTAGCCGGCGCCGTTGGCGAAGCTGGCGTGCAGGTAGCCGACGAGGGCGTGGGCGGGCAGGTCGGACGTGCCCCCGCCGCCGGTGCCGGTGCCGGTCGTCGCCGTCACGGCCGCGGACTTCGCGGACTCGCCGGCGTCGTTCACCGCGGTGACCTGGAAGCTGTACGCCGTGGAGGCCGCGAGGCCGGAGACGGTGGCCGAGGTGCCGGTCACGCTCTGCACTTTGGTGCCGTCGCGGTAGACCGCGTAACCGGTCGCGCCGGTCACCGCGGACCAGGACAGGCCGACGGAGGACGAGGTCACGGTGGTGGTCCGCAGGCCGGTGGGGGCGGCGGGCGGCTGTGTGGTGCCGCTGCCGCCGGGGCCGACGAGGGTGAGGTCGTCGGCGTAGTAGGCGCCGGTGCCGTACCAGCCGTGGGTGTAGATCGCGACCTTGGTGGTGGCCGCCCCGGTGCGGAAGGTGGTGCTGAGCTTCTGCCAGTCGGGGGCGGACTGGGTCCAGGTGGAGACGTCGGTGGTGCCGGTGCCGCTCGCGCCGAGGTAGACGTAGGAACCGCGGACGTACCCGGACAGGGTGTACTGCGCGTTCGGCTGGACGGTGACCGTCTGGGAGCACTGGGCGTTGTCGCTGCCGGCCGGGGTGGCCTGGAGCGCCGCGCTCCCGCTGTGCACGGGTGAGGTGACGGTGGTGCCGGCGGTGCAGGTCCAGCCGGTCAGGCCGGACTCGAAGCCGCCGTTGACCGCGACGTCCGCGTCGGCCGCGTGGGCGGCCGACGAGAGCGCGGTGATGCCGGGCACGGCCAGCAGTGCGGCCGTGAGCACGGCGAGGACGGATCTGGGGCGTCGGGCACGATCCACAAGGGCCTCCGGGTGCCGGGGAGTTGGAGGGGCGGAGCGCACACAACTTGGTCCAGACCAATCGCGTTGTCAAGGTGTCGGGGCGTCAGCGGTTCCCACCCCCCTCCCTCGACGCCCCCGCCGCCCCCGCCGCCGCCTCGTGCATCGCCAGTTCCAGCAGCGCCGGGTCGGTCAGCGTGCCCGAGCCGTCCGGCGGCACCAGCCAGCGCACGCCCCGGGTCGCCCGGCCCGGATACGGCACGACGATCCAGGTGCCGGCCCCCGCGGTCCTGATCCCGGTGCCGAGCCAGCGGGCCGCGGTGCCCGGGGGCACGAGGAACCCGACCCGGTTGTCGCCGAAGTCGACCAGCACCGGGCCGAGTTGATCGAGGACGCGGGTGAGCACGTCGAGGGTCGGGTAGCCGAGGGCACCCGGCGGGATCAGGACGTCCCACGCCTTGCCGGCGGGCAGCAGCGCGACCCCGAGGGGGTTGCGCTCCCACTCCCGGCGGCAGGCCTCGGGGTCCGGTGCGACGGATGCCAGCCATTCGACCGCCGTCTTCGCCCCAGTCATGACAGGGCCTCCCTTTCTCCCGTGGTTGTCGTGGACGCGGTCGCGTCCGTCACGGGGGAGAGGGAGGTCCTCCGGGGAGCATTACGCGGGTTCGGCCGACTTGTCGCGGCGGCCCGGGGTGGACCCCGGCTAACTGTCGAAGCCCAGTCCCAGCCGGTCCATGGTCCGCAGCCACAGGTTCCGGCGGCCCCCGTGGGCGTCCGCGCGGGCCAGCGACCACTTGGTCAGGGCGATGCCCGTCCAGGCGAAGGGCTCCGGCGGGAACGGCAGCGGCTTCTTGCGGACCATCTCCAGCTCGGTTCGCTCGGTGTGCTCCCCGTCCAGCAGGTCGAGCATCACGTCCGCGCCGAACCGGGTCGCGCCGACGCCGAGGCCGGTGTAGCCCGCCGCGTAGGCCACGCGGCCCTGGTGGGCGGTGCCGAAGAACGCCGAGAAGCGGGAGCAGGTGTCGATCGCGCCGCCCCAGGCGTGGGTGAAGCGGACGCCCTCCAGCTGCGGGAAGCACGTGAAGAAGTGGCCCGCGAGCTTGGCGTACGTCTCGGGCCGGTCGTCGTACTCGGCGCGGACCCGGCCGCCGTAGGGGTAGATCGCGTCGTAGCCGCCCCACAGGACGCGGTTGTCGGCGGACAGCCGGAAGTAGTGGAACTGGTTCGCCGAGTCCCCGAGGCCCTGTCTGTTCTTCCAGCCGATCGAGGCGAGCTGCTCGGCGGTCAGCGGCTCGGTCATCAGGGCGTAGTCGTAGACGGGGACGGTGTACGAGCGCACGCGGCGCAGCAGGCTCGGGAAGATGTTCGTGCCGAGCGCGACCTTGCGGGCGCGGACGGCGCCGTACGGGGTGCGTACGGCCATCCCGGCGCCGTAGCCCTTCAGGGTCAGGGCGGGGGTGTGCTCGTACACCCGCACCCCGAGCTTCAGGCAGGCCTTCTTCAGGCCCCACGCCAGCTTGGCCGGGTGGAGCATGGCCACGCCCCGGCGGTCCCACAGGCCGGCCTCGAAGGTGGGCGAGTTCACCTGCTCGCGCACGGCGTCGGCGTCCAGGAACTCGATGCCGTCCGCGAGGCCCTTCTCCTGGAGTTCCCGGTGCCAGTCGCGCAGTTCCCAGGCCTGGTAGGTCTCGGTGGCGACGTCGATCTCGCCGGTGCGTTCGAAGTCGCAGTCGATGCCGTGCCGGGCGATCGCCGCCTCGATCCCGTCGAGGTTGCGCCGGCCCAGCTCCTGAAGCCTGTGGATCTCGTCGGGCCAGCGGGCCAGGCCGTTGGGCAGGCCGTGCGTGAGGGAGGCGGCGCAGAAGCCGCCGTTGCGGCCGGAGGCGGCCCAGCCCACCTCGCGGCCTTCCAGCAGCACCACATCGCGCCGCGGGTCGCGCTCCTTGGCGTTGAGCGCGGTCCACAGCCCGCTGTAGCCGCCGCCGACGACCAGCAGGTCGCAGGTCTCGGTGCCGGTGAGGGCGGGCTCGGCGGGCGGCTTGCCGGGGTCTTCCAGCCAGTACGGGACCGGCTGGGCTTCGGAGAGAGAGGCGGTCCAGTTGTCTTTGCCACGGCTCATGGCGCTCGGGGCCATGATTTCAACTCCCTACAGAGGACGTGCCGGGAAAGGGCTTATGCCTTTTGCTTGTTCCGGCGATTGCCGACGGCCATCGACGTCAGCACGAGGAGAACGGCGATCAGGAACATGGCCGTGCCGATCACGTTGATCTGGACGGGTGTTCCACGCTGGGCCGAGCCCCACACGAACATGGGGAAGGTGACGGTCGAGCCCGCGTTGAAATTGGTGATGATGAAATCGTCGAAGGAGAGCGCGAACGACAGCAGCGCGCCCGCGGCGATCCCGGGGGCCGCGATGGGCAGGGTGACCCGCACGAAGGTCTGCGCGGGACCGGCGTACAGGTCCCGGGCGGCCTCCTCCAGGCGCGGGTCCATCGACATCACGCGGGCCTTGACCGCGGTGACGACGAAGCTCAGGCAGAACATGATGTGGGCGATGAGGATCGTCCAGAAGCCCAGCTGGGCGCCCATGTTCAGGAACAGGGTGAGCAGCGAGGCGGCCATGACGACCTCGGGCATCGCCATCGGCAGGAAGATCAGCGAGTTGACGGCGCCGCGCGCGCGGAAGCGGTAGCGGACCAGCGCGAAGGAGATCATCGTGCCGAGGATCGTGGCGCCGACCGTCGCCCACACGGCGATCTGGAGGCTGATGGACAGCGAGCCGCACATGTCGGCGACGCCGCAGGGGTCCTTCCAGGCGTCCGTGGAGAACCGCTGCCATTCGTAGTTGAAGCGCCCCTTCGGTTTGTTGAAGGAGAACACCGTGACGACGACGTTCGGCAGCAGGAGATAGGCGAGCGTCAGCAGTCCGGCGATGACGACGAGATGGCGCTTGAGCCAGGTGACGAAGGGCATTTAGACCAGATCCTCCGTCCCGGAGCGGCGGATGTAGAGCGTGACCATGGCCAGGATCGCGGCCATGAGGATGAAGGAGAGGGCCGCGGCCGTCGGATAGTCGAGGATGCGCAGGAACTGCGTCTGGATGACGTTGCCGATCATGCGGGTGTCGGTGGAGCCGAGGAGTTCGGCGTTGACGTAGTCACCGGCCGCCGGGATGAAGGTCAGCAGCGTCCCGGAGACCACGCCGGGCATGGACAGCGGGAAGGTGACCTTGCGGAAGGTGGTCCACGGCTTGGCGTACAGGTCGCCGGCCGCCTCGTGCAGCCGGCCGTCGATCCGCTCCAGCGAGGTGTACAGCGGCAGGATCATGAACGGCAGGAAGTTGTACGTCAGGCCGCACACGACCGCGAGGGGGGTGGCCAGGACGCGGTCGCCGGCCGTCCAGCCGAGCCAGTTGGTGAGGTCCAGGACGTGCAGTGAGTTCAGCGTGTGCACGACCACGCCGTTGTCGGCGAGGATCGTCTTCCAGGCCAGGGTGCGGATCAGGAAGCTGGTGAAGAACGGCGCGATCACCAGGATCATGATCAGGTTCTTCCAGCGGCCCGCGCGGAAGGCGATGAGGTAGGCCAGCGGATAGCCCAGCAGCAGGCACAGCACGGTCGCGGCGGCGGCGTAGAACACGGACCGCAGGAACTGCGGCCAGTACGCGGACAGGGCGTCCCAGTAGGTCGCGAAGTGCCAGGTGACCTTGTAGCCCGCCTCCAGGGAGCCCTGCTGCACGGAGGTGGAGGCCTGGTAGAGCATCGGCAGCGCGAAGAAGACGATCAGCCACAGCATGCCGGGCAGCAGCAGCCAGTAAGGGGTGAACCGGCCGCGCCTGCGCGGGGGCTTCTCCGGGGTCGCGGGCGCGAGGGGCGGGGGCGCCTCGGTGAGGGTGGACATCAGGCGGCGACCTCTTCCTCGGTGCCCGCGGAGCCCACTGTCCCAGCAAGCAGGGACTGGGCCGCGTCGAGCCCGAAGGTGTGCGCCGGGCTCCAGTGCAGCACCACGTCGGCGCCGGGGACGAGCCGGCCGTCCCGCTCGATGTTCTGCACGTACACCGCCAGCTCGTCGCAGACCGGACTGTCGATGACGTACTGCGTGGAGACGCCGATGAAGCTGGCGTCGGCGATCGTGCCGGTGAGGCGGTTGCGGCCCGCCGGGATCTCCCCCGCGTCGTCGGCGTGCGTGAGCGAGATCTTCTCCGGGCGGATGCCGACCAGCACCTTGCCGCCGGCCGTCGTCGGGGCGGAACACCGCGCCTCCGGCAGCACCAGCTTGCCGCCGCCCGCCTTGAGCACGATGTCGTCGCCGTTCTTCGTGTCGACCTCGGCCTCGATGAGGTTGGAGGTCCCGAGGAAGTTCGCGACGAAGGTGCTCCGCGGGTTCTCGTACAGGTCGGCCGGCGAGCCGAGCTGCTCGACCCGGCCGCCGTTCATCACGGCGACCGTGTCGGCCATCGTCATGGCCTCCTCCTGGTCGTGCGTGACGTGGACGAAGGTGATGCCGACCTCGGTCTGGATGCGCTTGAGCTCCAGCTGCATCTGGCGGCGCAGCTTGAGGTCCAGGGCGCCGAGCGGCTCGTCCAGCAGGAGCACCTTGGGGTGGTTGATCAGCGCGCGGGCCACGGCGACGCGCTGCTGCTGGCCGCCGGAGAGCTGGTGCGGCTTCTTGCGCGCCTGCTCGCCGAGCTGGACCAGCTCCAGCATGTCCTCCACCTGCTTCTTCACGCTCTTGATGCCGCGCCGGCGCAGACCGAAGGCGACGTTCTCGAAGATGTCGAGGTGCGGGAAGAGGGCGTAGGACTGGAAGACCGTGTTCACCGGCCGCTTGTACGGCGGCAGGCGCGTGACGTCCTGGTCGCCGAGCCGGACCGTGCCCGTGGTGGGCTCCTCCAGGCCGGCGATCATGCGCAGGGTGGTGGTCTTGCCGCAGCCGGAGGCGCCGAGCAGGGCGAAGAAGGAACCCTGCGGCACGACCAGGTCGAGCGGATGCACGGCGGTGAAGCCGTTGTCATATGTCTTGCTGATACCGGAGAGGCGGACGTCGCCGCTGTTGTCTGTCGTCATGGTCGTCACGCCCCTGTGAGCTTCGCGAACTTCTCTTCGTAGGCCGTCTCTTCCTTCTGGCTCAGCGAGCGGAAGGAGTGGGACTTCGCCTGCATGGCCTTGTCGGGGACGATCAGCGGGTTGTCCGCCGCGTCCTGGTCGATCTTCGCAAGGTAGGGCTTCACGCCGTCGACGGGAGTCGCGTAGTTGATGTACGCGGCGAGCGCGGCGGCCTGCTCCGGCTCGTAGTAGAAGTCGATCAGCCGTTCGGCGTTCGTCTTGTGCCGCGCCTTGTTCGGGACCAGCAGGTTGTCGCTGGACGTCATGTAGCCGCCGGCCGGGATGACGTAGTCGACGTCCGGGCTGTCGTGCTTGAGCTGGACGATGTCGCCGGCCCAGGCGACACAGGCGGCGATGTCGCCCTTGGTGAGGTCGGACGTGTAGTCGTTGCCGGTGAAGCGGCGGATCTGGCCCTTGTCGACGGCCTTCTGCAGCCGGGCTATGACCGCGTCGAAGTCGTCGTCGGTGAACTTCGCCGGGTCCTTGCCCATGTCGAGCAGCGTCATGCCGATGCTGTCGCGCATCTCCGACAGGAAGGAGACGCGGCCCTTCAGCTTCGGGTTGTCGAGCAGGTCGGAGACCGACTTCACCTCGATGCCGTCGAGCGCCTTCTTGTTGTAGGCGATGACCGTCGGGATGCCCTGCCAGGGGTAGGAGTACGCCCGTCCCGGGTCCCAGTCGGGGTCGCGGAACTGGGCCGAGAGGTTGGTGTACGCGTGCGGGAGGTTCGACGGGTCGAGCTTCTGCACCCAGCCCAGGCGGATCAGCCGGGCGGCCAGCCAGTCGGTGAGGACGATGAGGTCGCGGCCGGTGTCCTGGCCGGCGGCCAGCTGCGGCTTGATCTTGCCGAAGAACTCGTTGTTGTCGTTGATGTCCTCGGTGTAGTCGACCGTGATCCCGGTCCGCTTGCGGAAGGTCTCCAGGGTGGGGTGGTGCTTGCCGCTGTCGTCGACGTCGATGTACTCGGTCCAGTTGGAGAAGTTCACGGTCTTCTCCCGGGCCGAGCGGTCCTCGGCGGAGGTGCCGCCCTGGGTCTTGCCCGCGGCGGGGATCCCGCAGCCGCTCAGCGCCCCGAGGCCGCCGGCGGCGAGCGCGCCGCCCGCGGACGCCCGCAGCAGCGACCGGCGGGTCAGAGCGGCCCTGCCGCCCAGCAGGCTGCGCCGCATGGCGGCCACCTGGGGCGGAGTGAGGCGGTCGGGCTCGTACTGCTCCATGCGCGTGGTGCCCTTTCGGAGGATCGGCCTGGTCGGTGGCCTGGTCGTCGCTAGCGGTCCCCGAAGATCGTGCGGTGCCAGTCCTTCGCGGCCACCGCGGTGTTGTCGAACATTACGTGTTTGACCTGCGTGTACTCCTCGAAGGAGTACGCCGACATGTCCTTGCCGAAGCCGGATGCCTTGTAGCCGCCGTGCGGCATCTCGCTGATGATCGGGATGTGGTCGTTGATCCAGACGCAGCCCGCCCTGAGCTCGCGGGTGGCCCGGTTCGCGCGGTAGACGTCGCGGCTCCACGCGGAGGCGGCGAGGCCGTACGGGGTGTCGTTGGCCAGCCGGATGCCCTCATCATCACTGTCGAACGGCAGTACGACCAGTACCGGTCCGAAGATCTCCGACTGGACGATCTCGCTGTCCTGGGCCGCGTCGGCGATCAGGGTGGGCCGGTAGTAGGCGCCGTCCTTCAGATCGCCCCCGGGGGCCTCGCCGCCGGTCACCACGCGCGCGTAGCCCCGCGCGCGGTCCACGAAACCGGCGACCCGGTCACGCTGGACGTGCGAGATCAGCGGCCCCAGGTCGGTGCCGGGCGCGAACGGGTCGCCGAGCCGCACGGTCTCCATCAGCGCGGCGGTCCGCTCCACGAACGCCTCGTACAGCGGGCGCTGCACGTACGCGCGCGTGGCGGCCGTGCAGTCCTGCCCGGTGTTGATGAGCGCGCCGGCGACCGCGCCGTGCGCGGCGGCCTCCGGGTCGGCGTCGTCGAAGACGACGAAGGGCGCCTTGCCGCCGAGCTCCAGGTGCAGCCGCTTGACGGTGGCGGTGGCGATCTCGGCGACGCGCTTGCCGACGGCGGTGGAGCCGGTGAAGGAGGTCATGGCCACGTCGGGGTGCCCGACGAGGTGCTCACCGGCCTCCTTCCCGGTCCCGGTGACGACGTTGACCACGCCCTCCGGGATGCCGGCGTCCATGGCGGCCCGCGCGAACAGCAGCGAGGTCAGCGGGGTCAGCTCGGCGGGCTTCAGCACGATGGTGTTGCCCGCGGCGATCGCCGGGAGGATCTTCCAGGCGGCCATCTGGAGCGGGTAGTTCCAGGGTGCGATGGAGCCGACGACCCCGATGGGCTCGCGCCGGACGTACGACGTGTGGTCGCCCGAGTACTCACCGGCGGACTGGCCCTGCAGGTGCCGGGCCGCGCCCGCGAAGAACGCGGTGTTGTCGATGGTCCCCGGCACGTCGAACTCGCGGCTGAGCTTGAGCGGCTTGCCGCACTGGAGGGACTCCGCGCGGGCGAACTCCTCGGCGCGGTCGGCGAGCACGGCCGCGAACCGGTGCAGCGCGTCCGAGCGCTCGCCCGGGGTGGCGGCGGCCCAGCCGGGGAAGGCGGCCCGCGCGGCGGCGACGGCCGCGTCGACGTCCTCGGTACCGGCCAGCTCGTAGGTGTACACCTCGGCGCCGGTGGCCGGGTCGACCACGGAGTGCGTACGGCCCGAGGTGCCCCCGGCGGGCCGGCCGGCGATGAACTGCGCGCCGTCCGCGAGGCGGTCCTGTGCGGGGAATCGTTCCGGGGTGGCGGTGCCCGGGTTGTGCATGTCGCTCTCCTCCGCCGTGCGCCCGTCCCGAGGGGCGGGGGGCGTGGCTCCAGCTCGATTTGAGTGCCGATCCTGACAGAGGGGCCGGACGCCAACAAGTGATTCCGTTGTTGCCTTTTGGTTACGCGACGGAATCTGTCGACCAGGTGTCGAGTCGGGGCGGAAAAGGACGGACGGAGTGTCAGTGGTGCGTGCCACACTCGCGTGCATGGGGAAGATCGACGGGGTGGACGCCCTGATCAGGGAGGTCCGGGCGGGGTCCCGGATCAGGTACCTGCACTTCTGGGGACACCGGCCGCGGCCGGACGGCCGGATCGGCGCGAGCTGTCTGAGCCAGTGGTGGCCGTCACCGTTCGTGGTGGACGGCGTGCGGTACGCGACGGCCGAGCACTGGATGATGGCGGGCAAGGCCCGACTGTTCGGGGACGCTGAGGCCGAGCGCCGGGTGCTGGCCGCGGAGCATCCCGCGGAGGCGAAGAAGGTGGGCCGGCTGGTGCGGGACTTCGACGCGGCGGTGTGGGAGCGGGAGCGCTTCCGGCTGGTGGTCGAGGGCAGCGTGCACAAGTTCGCCGCCGACGACGACCTCGGGATGTTCCTGCTGAGGACCGGTGAGCGGGTGCTGGTGGAGGCGAGCCCCGTGGACCGGATATGGGGCATCGGCCTCTCGGCGGGCGACGAGGCGGCCTCTGACCCGGAGCGCTGGCAGGGCTTGAACCTCCTGGGCTTCGCCCTGATGGAGGCCCGGGAGCGACTGGCGGGGGCCGGCGCGTAGGCCTGCGGCGCTTCGGCGG
Organism: Streptomyces sp. NPDC047841; assembly: GCF_040704085.1. NCBI lineage: Bacteria > Bacillati > Actinomycetota > Actinomycetes > Kitasatosporales > Streptomycetaceae > Streptomyces > Streptomyces sp. NPDC047841. Next base: position 279,797 of record NZ_JBEYRP010000009.1, on the reverse strand, counting down.
GGTCGTCGGCCTGCGGGGCTTCGGCGGGGGCGGCGGGGGCCGGGGTGCTTCAAGGCGGGCGACGTGTGCCGGGGTGCTTCGGGCGGGGCGACGGGTGCTGGGGCGCCTCGGCGAGGCAGCCGGTGCAGGGCGCTTCGGCAGGGCAGCGCGTACCGGGGCACTTCGACGGGGCAGCGGGTGCCGGGGTGCTTCGGGCGGGGCGACGCGTGCCGGGGTGCTTCGGCCGGGGCGGCGCGTGCCGGAGCGCTTCGGCGCGGCGGCGGGTGCTGCGGCGCTTCGGGCGGGGCGACGCGTGCCGGGGCGCTTCTGCCGGGGTAACGCGTACCGGAGCGCTTCGGCGCGGCGACGTGTACCACAGCGCTTCGGTGGGGCAGCAGCCCGTGCCCGGTCGGCGGTGCGGGGGCGGGCGTGCCGGCCGGTGCGTCAGACGCCCGTCGCTATGAACGCGGCGAACAGGACCAGCACCAGGACGATCCCGGCGGCGCCGCAAATGATGCCGGCCAGGGCCACGCCGGGGTTCGTCGCCTCGCCCCGGTTGGCCTTGCGCCGGCCCAGCCCGCCGAGGATCAGGGCCAGGATGCTCATGGCCAGGGCGATCGGCCACAGGACGAAGCCGACCGTCGAGACGATCCCCAGCACCAGCGAGGCCGTACCCATGCCGTTGCTGGGAGGCGGCTGCATCCCGGGCCAGGCGTAGCCGTGGGCGGCGGGGTAGGGGGCGACACCCCCGTACGGGGCCTGCTGCGGGCCCGGGTAGCCGTACGCGGGCCCGGCACCCGGGTAGCCGTACGCCGGCGCCGCACCCGGATAGCCGTACGGCACCTGGCCGGGCCCGTCGGGGGCGATGGGGGGCGGCGGCACCGGCTCCGCTCCCCCGTGCGCGCCCGCGGGGGGCGGCGGCGGGGCGAAGGGGTTCGCCGGGGGCGAGTAGGAGTGCGGCGGCGGTGCGAGGGGGTTCGGCTGGGGGGCCGGAGCTGGCGGCGCGAACGGGTTCGGCTGCGCGGTGGCAGCCGGCGGGGCGAACGGGTTCGGCTGGGGGGCCGGGACCCTGGAGGTGGGGCCCTCGGCCGGGGCGGCCCAGGGCGCGGGTACGGCGTCGGCGGGCGTGGCCGGGCCCGGGAACGCCGGCCGCGACGTCACCGTCTGCTGGTCGTGCACGGGGCCGGGGGCGGGGGCTGCGTCCTGGACGCGTGCCCCGTCCGCTCCCCGGGCCGCCGGTGCCGTCCGCTCCGGTTCCTTGTCGAAGGAGACCCGGGGTGTCACGGAGTAGGGCCCGTCGCTCCGCTCCCCCGGCGTGGACTGCGGAACCTCGTCGGACATGGTCGGCACACCCCTCGGCTGGACGTCCCGTCATGCTACGGGCAGCGCGGGGCACCGCGGCCCGGGGCCTACGATGATGCGGCGCAACCCGATCAGCCGATCACCGCGCCCGCACCACGGACCGCGTCCACCGCACGACGTGCCGGGGACCACGTGCCGCGGGCGCCCGTCCCGGGGAGGACCCCTTGACCGACAGCTCCGTACCCGCCACCGGCACCGCCGACCGCGATCTGCGCGCCTTCATCGCCGGCCTGCCCAAGGCGGAACTGCACGTCCACCACGTCGGCTCCGCCTCCCCCCGCATCGTCTCCGAACTGGCCGCCCGGCACCCCGACTCCCGGGTCCCCAGCGACCCCGAGGCCCTGGCCGACTACTTCACCTTCACCGACTTCGCGCACTTCATCGAGGTGTACCTGTCGGTCGTGGACCTCATCCGCACCCCGGAGGACGTCCGGCTGCTCACCTACGAGGTGGCCCGCGACATGGCCCGGCAGCAGGTGCGGTACGCCGAGCTGACGATCACCCCGTTCTCCTCGACCCGGCGCGGCATCGACCCGCGGGCGTTCATGGACGCCATAGAGGACGCCCGGAAGGCCGCCGAGGCCGAGTTCGGGACCGTGCTGCGCTGGTGCTTCGACATCCCCGGCGAGGCCGGTCTGGAGTCGGCCGAGGAGACGGTGCGGCTGGCCACCGACGACCGGTTCCGCCCGGAGGGCCTGGTGTCGTTCGGACTCGGCGGGCCGGAGATCGGCGTGCCCCGGCCGCAGTTCAAGCCGTACTTCGACCGGGCCATCGCGGCCGGTCTTCGCTCCGTCCCGCACGCCGGGGAGACGACCGGCCCGGAGACGGTGTGGGACGCGCTGACCGAGCTGCGCGCCGAGCGGATCGGGCACGGCACCAGCTCGGCGCGGGACCCGAAGCTGCTCGCCCACCTCGCCGAGCACCGCGTCCCGCTGGAGGTGTGCCCGACCTCCAACATCGCCACCCGCGCGGTCCGCACGCTGGAGGAGCACCCGATCAAGGAGTTCACGCGGGCCGGGGTGCTGGTCACGATCAACTCCGACGACCCGCCGATGTTCGGCACCGACCTGAACAACGAGTACGCGGTGGCCGCCCGGCTCCTGGACCTCGACGAGCGGGGCGTGGCGGACCTGGCGAAGAACGCCGTTCAGGCCTCCTTCCTGGACGCGGCGGGCAAGGCGCGGATCACGGCGGAGATCGACACGTACACCGCCGCCTGGCCGGCCTCCTGACACCGGCCACAATGGGGGCCATGCAGACGCTGACCGCCGTGGCCCACCGCGGCGACCCCTACCGTTTCCGTGAGAACACCCTCCCTTCACTGCGGTCCGCGCTCGACCGGGGCGCGGACGCCGTGGAGGTCGACGTACGGCTCACCCGGGACGGCGTTCCCGTGCTGCTGCACGACGACACGCTGCGGCGGCTGTGGGAGGTCGACCGGCCGCTGGCCGCGCTGTCCGCCGACGAGCTGCGCGGGCTCACGGCGGGCGGTGTGCCGACGCTGGCGGAGGCGCTGGCCGCGACCGGGGACAGCAGGGTGATGGTGGACCTGTGCGGACCGGTCGGCCGTCGCACGGTGGCGCGGACCCTGGACGTGGTCCGGCAGTGCGGGGCCGGGGAGCGGGTCTACTACAGCGCGCACGCCGAGGCGATGCTCGCCGTCCGCGCGGCCGACCCGGCCGCCGAGATCGCGCTGACCTGGACGAGCCTGGCGCCGCCCCGGCCCGCGCTGCTGGCCGCGATCCGCCCGCGCTGGCTCAACTACCGCTTCTCCCTGGTGAGCCGGGAGCTCGCGGCCCGCGTGCACCACGACGGTCTGCTGCTGTCGGTCTGGACCCCGGACACCCGCCGTTCCATGAGCCGCCTGCTGGACCTGGGCGCCGACTCCATCACGACGAACCGGATCGACGTCCTGCACGCCCTGCGCACCGCGGGCTAGGTCCTTCGTTCGGACCGGGCCGGATCAGGGAGCGGGGTCTGGTGCCGTGCATCGCGTTCGAGCACGGCGACGAGGTGACGGCCGCACGGGAGCAACCGCATCCGCGCGGGAGCGGACCGTAGGGGTGATCCCGGACAACTCCCTCAGAAAATCGGCTGGTTGATCGGGGACGAGCAAGGGGCGCGGGACCTCCTCGGTGAGGATCCGCCGCCCGGCCCGGCGTCTGAGGATGATCACGCACCGTCTTCCGGTGCCCGACGTCCGGCCCCCCGAAGGAGTCCCGCATGCCCCGCACCAGCCGTTCCGCCCTCCTGGCCGCCGCCCTCGTCACCGCGGTGGCCGCCGGCCCGCTGGCCGCCCCCGCCTTCGCCGCCCCCGCCTTCGCCGCGCCCGCCCATACCGCGGCCACGACCGCCCCCGGCACCACCGCCCCCGGCACGGCCGGCCCCGACACCGAGGCCCTCGCCGCCGCGATCGCCGGGCTGCCCGACCACGACGCCACCGCCGCGCTGCTCCGCGTCGGCGGTGACGGGACCTGGCGCGGGACGGCCGGGGTGCGCGACGTGCGCACCGGAGCGCCGGCCCTGGAGGACGCGCGCTTCCGGGCCGGTTCGGTGACGAAGGTGGTGACCGCGTCGATCGTGCTGCAACTGGCCGCGGAGGGCCGGATCGACCTCGACGGGACCGTGCAGCACTATCTGCCGGGCCTGCTCACCGCGGACTTCGCGCCGGTCACCGTACGGCAGTTGCTGAACTACACCAGCGGACTGCGCCCGGGTGCGTCCCTCGGCGACACGGTCGAGGAGGGCTACCCGCACCGCTTCGAGACGCTGACGCCCCGTCAGGTCGTGGCGGACGCCGTGGCGGGGGGTCCGGCGTACGCGCCGGGCACGCGGCAGACCTACGGCAACATCCACTACACCGTGCTCGGCATGCTCATCGAGAAGGTGACCGGCGACTCGTACGCGCACCAGGCCGAGGTGCGGGTCTTCCGGCCGCTCGGCATGCGGCACAGCTCCTTCCCGGTCGGCGCGGACCCCCGGATCCACGGCCCGCACAACCGGGGCTACGACTGGATCGACGGCGAACTGGTCGACGTGACCGACTGGAACATGTCCGACCGGTTCGCGGCCGGCGACCTGATCTCCACGACCGCCGATCTGGAGCGGCTGCTGGTCGGGCTGTTCCGCGGCCGGGTGGTGCCGCAGCCGCAGCTGAAGGAGATGTTCACGCTGCCGGACGTGCCCGGGGCGCGGTACGGCGCGGCACTGGAGCGGTTCGAGGTGAACGGCAGGGTGATCTGGGGCAAGACCGGTTCGCGCCCCGGCTACGCGACGGTGATCGCCGCGACCCCGGACCTGTCCCGCACGCTGGTCTACTCGGTCAACTCCACGGACGCCAAGGGCGACGGGCTGGCCACCGCCCAGCGCTTCGCGTTCCCGGCGTTCAACCGCTGACCGGGGCCGGCCCGTTCGCCGGTGACCAGGTTCAGCCCGCGGCGGTGGCGGCCGGGAACCCGGACGGCGCGCCGCCGAGCGCCTCCAGCCGCTTGATCTTCTTCCGTACGACGTACAGCGGGACGATCCCGAAGACCCCGAACGACATGTCGATGACGCTCCACCAGAGGGGGATTCCGCGGACCGGTCCGCAGACGAGGGCGAGCGGGATGATCCCGGCACAGGCGATCATCCCGAACTCGACCACCCAGATGTTGCGGACGGGGTCGCGGTAGGGGCCGTAGAACGCGACCGCGATGACGAGGTGCGCGAAGGCGAGCCAGTCGGTGCCGTACAGGACGAAGGGCTGGTCGGCGTCGACGGTGTCCAGCCCGTCCCGCACCCGGGAGATCCACGCCATCAGCCCGGGCAGGTGCTCCGGCACGGACAGCGCCCGCAACGCGCTCTCGGTCCAGCGCAGTTCGTGCACCAGCGGGAAGGCGGTCGCCCCGCTGAGGGCGAGGCACACGACGAAGAGGGCCAGCCAGACGCGGATGCCCTTGAGCAGGGCGGCTCTGTCGCTCATGGAAGCAGCGTACGCGCGGAATTGAACATGTTCAAAACCTTGTCGGCGGGGTGGCGGATACCGCCGAATCGGCGCGAACCTCCTGAATCATTGCAAAGTTCTCGGACATACCAGTAAATTGCGCCCCACCCTTCGAGACGTCACCGGCAGACGGGGCAACGGATGAGCACGGACGACCGCGTCGCGGTGACGACCGGGATCGCACGGCTGCACGCGTCTCCCGCGCTCGCCGGGACCGGCCGGCTGGGGCTGGTGACCAACCACACCGGCGTCCTCCCCGATCTGCGCCCCGCCGCGCCCGCGCTGCTCGCGGCCGGCGTGCCGCTGGTCGCCCTGTTCGGACCCGAGCACGGGCTGTACGGGACCGCCCAGGCCGGGGAGGGCGGGGCCGCCCGGCGGGACCCCGCCACCGGCCTGCCCGTCCACGACACCTACCGGTGCGACGGCGAGCGCCTCGACACCCTGCTGCTCGACAGCGGCGTCGACGCCCTGGTGTTCGACCTCCAGGACATCGGGGCCCGGTTCTGCACCTACGTCTGGACGATGTTCGACCTGATGGTCTCGGCGGCGCGTACGGGCGTGCGGTTCGTGGTCGCCGACCGGCCGAACCCGCTCGGCGGTCTCGTCAGCGAGGGGCCGCCGCTCGACCCGGCGTGGGCCGGCTTCGTCGGGCGTGCCCCGATACCGGTCCGGCCCGGCCTCCCCTGCGGTGAACTCGCCCGGCACCTCAACGCCTCCGCCGTGGCCCGCCGCGCGGGCCGGTCCGCCGACCTGACCGTGATCGAGGTGGCCGGCCGGCGGCGCGCCCTGGACGCGGCGGCCACCGGCCTGCCGTGGATCGCGCACTCGCCGAACATCCCGACGCCCGCCACGGCCGCCGTCTACCCCGGCACCTGCCTGTTCGAGGGGACGAACCTCTCCGAGGGCCGGGGCACCACACAGCCCTTCGAGATCGTCGGGGCGCCGTACCTCGACGCGCGGTTCGCGCCCGCGCTCGCCGAACTCGCCCTGCCGGGAGTGCACTTCCGTGACCTGCGCTTCGTACCGACCTTCCACAAACACGCCGGACGGCCGCTGCGCGGGGTCCAGCTCCACCTCACCGACCCCGTGTCGTTCGCTCCCGTGCGCACCGCCGTCCCGATGCTCGCCACGCTGCGGCGGCTGTACCCGGACGACTTCGCCTGGCACACCGCGGACGGCGGCGCGGACGGAGCCGGGGAGACCGGCCGCCGTCCCTTCATCGACCTGCTGTGGGGCTCCGACCGGTTGCGGCGCGCCGTCGACGCGGGCGACGACCCGCTGCCGCTGTGCGACGCCCCTGCACCGCCCGCCGACTGGGCCGGCGCCGACGTGCTGCTCTACCCCTGAGCCCACGGCCGCCGTCGTACGCCCCGCCCCGGCGCCGAGGCCGTACCGACCGCCCTCGCCGCCACTGCCCCGCACCCGCGCAGAAAGGACACCGCCGTCGATGACCGACCGCACGACGCCATCCGGGGCCGGGACGCGCGGGTTCCGCGTGGGTGACGGGCCCGGGCTGGTGGAGGCGTGGCGGCGGAGCGCGCCGGCCGATCCCCTCACCCCGGACCGCTTCCGCTCCCTGGTGCTGCTCGACGCCAACTTCGATCCGGAGGGGCTCCGGGTCGCCGTCGACGGCGACCGGGTCGTCGGCGCGGCCTACGCGGTGCGCCGCCTGACGCCGATGAGCGGCACCGACCTGGAGCCGGAGCAGGGCTGGATCCCGTTCTTCTTCGTCGACCCGGCCGCCCGTGGGCGCGGCCTCGGCCGCCGGCTGCTGACCGACGCCCTCGACTGGCTGCACGGTCACGGCCGCACCCGCGTGGACTTCTCCTCGTACACCCCGAACTACGTCCTGCCCGGGCTGGACGCCGGGACGTACCCGGAGGCGGCGAAGCTCCTCGACTCGCTGGGCTTCCGGACCCTGTACGAGGCGGCGGCGATGGACCGCGGCCTGGTCGGCTACCGCTTCCCCGGCGTGGCCGCGCGCCGCCGGGACGAGCTGACGGCCCGCGGCCACCGGTTCGCCACCCCGTCCGACGACGACCTGGTGGACCTGCTCGCGCTCGCCGGACGCTTCAACCCGGACTGGGCGCGGGCGATCCGGGACTGCCTGGCCGCCGGCACGCCGCTGGACCGGATCGTCGTCGCCCGGGACCCGTCGGGCCGCCTGGCCGGCTGGGCGATGCACGGCGCGTACGCGTCGGCGGACGAGCGGTTCGGGCCGTTCGGCGTGCGGGAGGAGATGCGCGGCACCGGGCTCGGCACGGTCCTGCTCCACCTGGTCCTGGAGCGGATGCGGGCGCGCGGCGCGCACTCCGCGTGGTTCCTGTGGACCGGCGAGCGGTCCCCGGCGGGCCGGCTGTACCGCGCGGCGGGCTTCACCACGACCCGGGTGTTCCGCGTGCTGCGCCGGGAGGCCGCCCGATGACTCAGCCCCGCCGCACCGACGGCCCGCCCGGCCGCCGGCCACCGCGCCCCACCACGCGCCTGAGCCGCCGTCACTTCGCGCTGGCGCTCCCCTCGGCACTGCTCGCCACCGGCTGCGCGGCGCCGCACCGGGGCACCGGGCGGCCCGGTGACCCCATCGTCCTCACCCTGCTCTCCCACTACGCGAGCGGGGAGCTCAAGGAGGCGCTGCGGGGCCCGGTGGACGAGTGGAACGCCACGCACGACCGGGTCAAGGTGCGGACGACGGCGGTGGAGTTCACGGACCTGCTGACCACGTTCATGGTCCGGCAGGCCGCCGGCCAGGGCGCCGACATCCTCCACCCGTACTGCCTGTGGAACGGCCAGCTCGTCCGGGCCGGCGTCCTGCGGCCCGCTCCGGCCGGGCACGCGGAGGAGATCCGGCGCGGCTACAGCGCCGCCGCGGTCGGCGCGGCGTCGGTGGGCGGCCGGGTGTACGGCTACCCCACCGAACTCCAGACGTACGCCCTGTACTACAACAAGCGGCTGCTGCGCGCGGCCGGCGTCGACGGGCCGCCGCGCACCTGGCGGGAGCTGGAGGAGACCGCCTACCGCACCACCAGGCGGGACCGGTACGGCAACACGCTCGTCCAGGGTTTCGGCCTGTCGGTCTACGACGACTCCACCACCGTCGGCCAGACGCTCGCGCTGCTCAACGCCGCCGGCGGGGCGTTCGTCTCGGCGGACGGCAGGAGCACCGGCATCGACTCACCGGCCGGACGGGCCGTCTTCAGCCTGGAGGGCCGCCTCGTCACCAGGGGGGCCAGCTCCCCCGGGGTCAACGTCTACCGCGCGTTCCCGTCCGGGCAGGTGGCCATGGTGATCAGCGCGGGCTGGTGGACCGGCAGCCTGAAGAGCGAGATGGGCGCGGACTACCGCGATGTCGGCGTCGCGCCGCTGCCCCTGCCCGAGGCGGGCGGCACCCGCGCCACGCTCTGCACCGGGTTCATGCTCGGCGTCAACACGGCCAGTGCGCACCCGCGCGAGGCGTGGGAGTTCCTGCGCTGGCTCAACGCCGAGCGGACGGCCACGGGGAAGGGTGCGGTGGCAACCCGGATGAGCGCCCTCCAGGTGGCGGTCGGCTCCCTGACCGGCCGCGCCGACGACATGCGGGCCCTCCTGGGCGCGGGCGGCGGGAAGGACGGGGCCGGCGATCCGAACCTGCGGCCGTTCCTGGACGCGCTGGCCTACGCGGTGCCGGAGCCGAACGTGCCGGGCGCGCAGCAGGCCAAGTCGCTGCTGCGCACGAACATCGAAGGGCTGTGGACCGGCCGGCGGTCGGTCGAGGAGGCGCTGCGCCTCACCCGCCGTCAGGTCGATCAGGAGGTGGCGCGCGCATGGTGAACGCCCTGGTGCCGGAGGCGGCCGAACCGGCCCCGCGCGCACGGGCCGTCCGGCCCGCCGTCGACGGCCGCGTCCGCCACCGGCGCCGCCAGAGTGTCGTCGCCTACCTCTTCCTGGCGCCGGTGCTGCTGTTCTTCGCGGTCTTCCTGGTGCTGCCGCTCGGTTTCGCGCTGCTGCTGTCGACGTCCCACTGGTCCGGGTTCGCCCTCGGCGACATCGAGCCGGCCGGCCTGGACAACTTCACCGGCCTGTTCGCGGACGGGTCGACGTTCCTGACGCCGGTCCTCACCAACACGCTGCTGTTCGCCCTGGGCACCGTCGCCCTCGCCCTCACGGGCTCGGTGCTCGTCGCGACCTGCATCGACAGGCTGCGGTTCCAGGGGCTGTGGCGCACCCTGTACTTCCTGCCGATCGTCACGACCGTCGTCGCCGTCGGCAACGTGTGGAAGTACATGTACGAGCCGGGCGGTCTGGTCAACGGCGTCCTCAACGCCGTCGGGCTGGACTCGGTGGCGTTCCTCGCGGACCCGGACACCGCGCTGCCCTCGGTCGTGGTCGTCCAGGCCTGGGCCTCGCTCGGCTCGGCGGTCCTCGTGCTGACCGCCGGACTGAAGTCCGTCCCGGAGTCGTACTACGAGGCCGCCGCGCTGGACGGCGCCGGGCCGGTCACCGTCTTCCGCAGGATCACCCTGCCGCTGCTGCGGCCGTCGCTGCTGTTCGTGTGCGTCACCCAGTTCCTCACCGGTCTTCAGTCGTTCGCGCTGATCACCGTGATGACCAGGGGCGGGCCGGGTGACGCGACCGACGTGGCCGCGCTGGAGATGTACCGGCTGGCCTTCGGCTACGGCGACTGGGGCACCGCGAGCGCCGCCGCGTTCGTGCTGTTCGTGGTGGTTCTCGCGGTCACGCTGGCGCAGTTGTGGTGGTTCCGGCGCACGGGGGAGGACGCGTGACGCGGGGAAGGGGCACCGGCCGCCGTGGTGTGCCGTGGCTGTCGTACCTCGTGGTCGTGACCGGCGCCGTGCTCACGGTGGTGCCGTTCCTCGACATGGTGATGACGTCCTTCAAGGGCCCCGGTGAGGCCGGCACGCTGCCGTACCGCTTCCTGCCCCAGGCGTTCGGCCTCTCCAACTACCGGGCGGCGGTCCGCCAGTTGGACCTGCCGGTGCTCTTCCGCAACAGCGTGGTCGCCACCGCGCTGATCACCGGTTCCGTGCTGCTGACGTCGTCCCTCGCGGGCTACGCGCTCGCCAAACTGCGCTTCCCCGGCCGCGACTTCGTCTTCCGCCTCGTGCTGTCCACGATGATGTTCCCGCCGTTCCTCTTCTTCGTCCCGCACTTCCTGATCCTGGTGCACTGGCCGCTGGCGGGCGGCAACGACCTGTCCGGGCGCGGCGGCGCCGGCCTGACCGTCAGCATCGCGGCGCTCGCCGTGCCGTTCCTCGTCAACGGCTTCGGGATCTTCCTGACCCGCCAGTTCATGGTCGCGATCCCGGACGAGGTCCTGGAGGCGGCGCGCATCGACGGGGCCGGGGAGTTCGCCGTGTGGTGGCGGATCGTGGTGCCGCAGACCAAGCCGGTCCTGGTCACGCTGGGGCTGCTGACCTTCGTCGACGCCTGGAACGAGTACATCTGGGCGCTGCTCGTCTCGACCGCCAACCCGGACGTGATGACCCTGCCCGTCGGCATCCAGCTGCTCCAGGACCACGTCGACCCGGCCCGCACGATGCCCATCGTCATGGCCGGCCTCGTCCTGAGCGTCCTGCCGGTCCTGCTCCTGTTCCTGCTGCTCCAGAAGCACTACGTCAGGGGCGTCATGCTCAGCGGCCTGAAGTGACCCCGGTCCCGCCGCCGGCCGGCCACGCGCCAGGCCCTAGAACCCCACGATCGCGTTCCACCGCCGGGTGAACTCCGGGCGTTCCGCGGAGGTGATGTCGCGGGCGACGGCGAGACGGCGGCGCATGCCGGAGTCCGGGAAGATCAGGGGGTTGCCGGCGAGGGCCGCCGTGTCCTTGTCCTTGGCGGCGGCCAGGACCTCGCGGGCGGCCGGGACCGGGCAGACGTAGTTCACCCAGGCGGCGAGCCGGGCCGCGACCTCGGGGGCGTAGTAGTAGTCGATCAGGCGCTCGGCGTTGGCCTTGTGGCGGGCCCGGTCGGGGATCATCAGGGAGTCCGACCACAGTTCGGCGCCCTCCACGGGGACGACGAAGCGGATGTCGGGGTTGTCCGCCTGGAGCTGGATGACGTCGCCGGAGTACGCCTGGCAGGCGAGGACGTCCCCGCTGACCAGGTCCTTGGTGTAGTCGTTGCCGGTGAAGCGGCGTATCTGGCCCCGGTGGACCTGCCGCTCCACCTGGTCGCAGACCCGGTGGAGGTCGTCCGCGGTCCACCGGGTGATGTCGACGCCGTTGCCCTGCATGAGCAGCGCGAACGACTCGTCCAGGCCGGACAGCAGGGTCACGCGTCCCTTGAGGTCCTTGGCCCACAGGTCGGAGACGGAGCGTATCTCGCGGCCGAGCCTGCGGCGGTCGTAGGCGATGCCGGTGATGCCGGACTGCCAGGGCACGGTGAACCGGCGGCCCTTGTCGGAGGCGGGCGAGCGCAGCAGCGGGTCCAGGTGCCGCGCCACGTTCGGCTGGCGGGCGCGGTCCATCTCCTGGACCCAGCCGAGCCGGACGAACCGGGCGCACATCCAGTCGCTGATGACGATCAGATCGCGGCCGGTGGGCCGGTGGCTCATCAGCGCGGGGCTGATCTTGCCGAAGAACTCGTCGTTGTCGTTGATCTCCTCGACGTAGTCGACGGAGATCCCGGTGCGTTTCTCGAACCCCTCCAGCGTGGGCCGCCGGCCGGGGTCGTCGTCGGCGGTGTCGATGTACAGCGGCCAGTTCGCCCAGGTCAGCTTGTTGTCGCGGGCGGACTCGTCGGCGACGGCCCGGTCACCGGGCGCCACGTACGCCGCGGGCACCCCGCAGCCGGCGAGGGCACCGAGCGCGGCGGTGCCCCCGAGGGCGGCGAGGAGGGAACGGCGGGACAGCGGGGGCGTGCGGGAAGGGGTCTGGAACACCCGGAAGCATGCCGTCCCACCGTGTCCACGGACAATCAGCGCCGGCAGCCGTCAGCCGTCCAGCGACGTCATCACGTGCTTGATGCGGGTGTAGTCCTCGAAGCCGTACGCCGACAGGTCCTTGCCGTAGCCGGACTTCTTGAAGCCGCCGTGCGGCATCTCGGCGACCAGCGGGATGTGGGTGTTGATCCACACGCAGCCGAAGTCGAGCTTCTTGGACATGCGCATCGCGCGGGCGTGGTCCTTGGTCCAGACGGAGGACGCGAGGGCGTACTCGACGCCGTTGGCCCACTCGACGGCCTGGTCCTCGTCGGTGAAGGACTGGACGGTGATGACCGGGCCGAAGACCTCGTTCTGGATGATCTCGTCGTCCTGCTTCAGGCCGGAGACGACGGTCGGGGCGTAGAAGTAGCCCTTGTCGCCGACCTGCTGGCCGCCCGCCTCGACCTTGGCGTGGGCGGGGAGGCGCTCGATGAAGCCGGAGACCTGCTTGAGCTGGTTGGGGTTGTTCAGCGGGCCGAACAGCACGTCCTCGTCGTCCGGCTGGCCGGTCTTCGTCTCGGACGCGGCCTTGGCGAGCGCGGCCACGAACTCGTCGTGGATGGACTCCTGCACGAGGACGCGGGTGGCGGCCGTACAGTCCTGGCCGGCGTTGAAGAAGCCCGCCACGGAGATGTCCTCGACGGCCTTGGCGATGTCGGTGTCCTCGAAGACGACGACCGGGGCCTTGCCGCCCAGCTCCAGGTGGACCCGCTTGAGGTCCTTGGAGGCGGACTCGGCGACGGACATGCCGGCGCGCACGGAGCCGGTGATGGAGGCCATGGCCGGGATGTCGTGCTCGACCATCATGCGGCCGGTGTCGCGGTCGCCGCAGATGACGTTGAAGACGCCCTTGGGCAGGATCGAGCCGATGATGTCGGCGATCAGGACGGTGGAGGCCGGGGTGGTGTCCGACGGCTTCAGGACGACCGTGTTGCCGGCGGCGATGGCCGGGGCGAACTTCCACACCGCCATCATCATCGGGTAGTTCCACGGCGCGACCTGCGCGCAGACGCCGACCGGCTCACGGCGGATGATCGAGGTCATCCCGTCCATGTACTCGCCGGCCGAGCGGCCCTCCAGCATCCGGGCCGCGCCCGCGAAGAAGCGGATCTGGTCGACCATCGGCGGGATCTCCTCGGTGCGGGTGAGCCCGACCGGCTTGCCGGTGTTCTCCACCTCGGCCGCGATCAGCTCCTCGGCGCGCTCCTCGAAGGCGTCGGCGATCTTCAGGAGGGCCTTCTGGCGCTCGGCCGGCGTGGTGTCGCGCCAGCCCGGGAAGGCACGGGCGGCGGCCTCCATGGCGGCGTCCACGTCCGCCTGCCCGGACAGCGGCGCGGTGGCGTACGCCTCGCCCGTCGCGGGGTTGACCACCTCGGTGGTCCGTCCGTCGGCGGCGTCCCGGAACTCACCGTCGATGTAGTTGCGCAGACGACGCAGCTCGGTGCTCACTGCCGGCCTCCTGATCTGGTTCAAGCTGTCCGATCTCTGAGACACCCACCCTAGTCGGCGCGCCGACGTTTTCAACACCCCCAGCGCGACCACTTCTGCGAAATCCGCAAGGTGTGGTCTCGTAAACAACGAATTTCATCGCTCGGGCCTTGCGAAACTGTCGAGACGTCGTGCACAGTGAGGCCGTGGCCAGTCGAAGCGCAGACCAGAGGGACCCGTCCCGCGAGTCAAGGAACGGCGGCAGTCCCCAGCTGGACGCCGTCTCCCTCGCCATCATCCAGCAGCTCCAGGAGGACGGCCGCCGGCCGTACGCCGCGATCGGCAAGGCCGTCGGCCTGTCCGAGGCGGCCGTGCGGCAGCGCGTGCAGAAGCTGCTGGACCAGGGCGTGATGCAGATCGTCGCCGTCACGGACCCGCTCACCGTGGGCTTCCGCCGGCAGGCGATGGTCGGGATCAACGCCGAGGGCGATGTCGAGAAGATCGCGGACGCGCTGACTGACATGTCGGAAGTCGAGTACGTGGTGATGACCGCGGGCTCGTTCGACATCCTCGCCGAGATCGTCTGCGAGGACGACGACCACCTGCTGGACGTCATCAACAAACGCATCCGGTCCCTGCCCGGAGTGCGCTCCACCGAGAGCTTCGTCTACCTGAAGCTCAAGAAGCAGACCTACATGTGGGGAACCCGATAACCGTGAGGACCCGATAACCGTGAGCAGCAAGGACCTCAGCCGCACCGCGTACGACCACCTGTGGATGCACTTCACCCGCATGTCCTCGTACGAGAACTCCCCCGTACCGACCATCGTGCGGGGCGAGGGCACCTACATCTACGACGACAAGGGCAAGCGCTACCTCGACGGTCTCGCGGGTCTGTTCGTGGTCCAGGCCGGACACGGCCGCACGGAACTCGCCGAGACCGCCTTCAAGCAGGCCCAGGAGCTCGCCTTCTTCCCGGTGTGGTCCTACGCCCACCCCAAGGCCGTCGAGCTGGCCGAGCGCCTCGCCGACTACGCCCCGGGCGACCTGAACAAGGTCTTCTTCACCACCGGCGGCGGCGAGGCCGTCGAGACCGCCTGGAAGCTCGCCAAGCAGTACTTCAAGCTCCAGGGCAAGCCGACCAAGTACAAGGTCATCTCCCGCGCGGTCGCCTACCACGGCACCCCGCAGGGCGCCCTGTCGATCACCGGCCTGCCGGCCCTGAAGGCGCCGTTCGAGCCGCTCGTCCCGGGCGCGCACAAGGTGCCGAACACCAACATCTACCGCGCCCCGATCTTCGGTGACGACCCGGAGGCCTTCGGCCGCTGGGCCGCCGACCAGATCGAGCAGCAGATCCTCTTCGAGGGCCCGGAAACCGTCGCCGCGGTCTTCCTGGAGCCGGTGCAGAACGCCGGCGGCTGCTTCCCGCCGCCGCCCGGCTACTTCCAGCGCGTGCGCGAGATCTGCGACCAGTACGACGTGCTGCTCGTGTCGGACGAGGTCATCTGCGCCTTCGGCCGCCTCGGCACGATGTTCGCCTGCGACAAGTTCGGCTACGTCCCGGACATGATCACCTGCGCCAAGGGCATGACCTCGGGCTACTCCCCGATCGGCGCGTGCATCGTCTCCGACCGCGTCGCCGAGCCGTTCTACAAGGGCGACAACACCTTCCTGCACGGCTACACCTTCGGCGGCCACCCCGTGTCGGCCGCGGTGGGCCTCGCCAACCTGGACCTGTTCGAGCGCGAGAACCTCACCCAGCACGTGCTGGACAACGAGGGCGCCTTCCTCCAGACGCTCCAGAAGCTGCACGACCTGCCCATCGTCGGCGACGTCCGCGGCAACGGCTTCTTCTACGGCATCGAGCTGGTGAAGGACAAGAACACCAAGGAGTCCTTCAACGAGGAGGAGACCGAGCGCGTCCTGTACGGCTTCCTCTCCAAGGCGCTGTTCGACAACGGCCTGTACTGCCGTGCCGACGACCGCGGCGACCCGGTCGTCCAGCTCGCCCCGCCGCTGATCTCCGACCAGGGGACCTTCGACGAGATCGAGCAGATCCTGCGGGCCACCCTCACGGAGGCGTGGACCAAGCTCTGATCATCCGACGGGATGACCGAACCCGGCCCCGGTGCCCTCCGTTCGAGTGAGAACGGCGGCCCGGGGCCGTGTGCTGTCCGGGCTCCCGTCCGGGACCTGCCTAGCGTGCCAGTGACCGATCGGCCCTGCCTTCGTTCCCCCGGACGGAGGAACAGGCACGGGAAAACGGATCTGAACCGAGGTGTACGCCCATGGAGGCTCCGCCGGACAACGACGTGCTCTGGGCACGCTCCCTGCACTTCAGCCACCGCGACGGCTCCCCCGGACTCGCCGGGATCTCGCTCGGCGTGCGGCAGGGCGAGATCCTCGCCGTCAGCGGCCCGCGCGGCAGCGGCAAGACGACCCTGCTGCGCTGTCTGTCCGGCCTGGAGCCGGTGCGGTGCGGCGAGGTCTGGTTCAACAGCTCCCCCGTGCACACCCTCGGCCCGATGGCCCGCGAGCGGCTGCGCCGGGACCGCTTCGGCTGGATCGACCCGGTGCCGTTCCTCGTCCCCGAGCTGAACGTCTGGGAGAACGCCGCGCTCCCGCTGATGCTGCGCGGCGCCGGGCGGCGCCGGGCCAAGGTGGCCGCGCTGGAGTGGCTGGAGCGGCTGGACGTCGGCGAGAAGGCCCGCAGCCGTCCTCGCGACCTCCAGCACGCCGAACGCCAGCGCGTCGCCATCGCCCGCGCGCTCGCCCCCGGGCCCACGGTCCTCTTCGCCGACGAGCCCACGGCCCCGCTGCACCGGGCGGACCGCGGCCACGTCCTGCGCACGCTCACCGCGGCGGCCCGCTCGCACGGCATCACGGTCGTCCTCGCCACGCACGACGCCGAGACCGCCGCCCTCGCCGACCGTACGGTGGCCCTGCTGGACGGGCGGCGCGTGCACACCGTGCACCTGCCGGACAGCCCCGACACGGAAGGCCGGGCCGCGTGCTCGCTCTCCGCCTGACCCGTGCCGCCCGGCCCGCCGTCCAGCTGCGCCGCCTGCTGGTGGCCGCGGCCTCGGCGGGCACCGGTTTCCTGCTGCTGTCCTGCCTCGCGCACGCCCTGAAGCACCCGGAGGCCGCGAGCGCCTCCGCGCTGCGCCTGGCCTGGTGCGCGGTGCCGCTCGCCGCCACGGTGTACCTCGCGCTAGCGGTCGCCCGCACCGACCCCGGCACCCGGCCGCGCCCCGGCCTGTCCGCCGTGGGCCTGGGCCCGGCCCGCCTCATGGCCGTCTCCGCGCTGACGACGGCCCTGTCCTGCACCCTGGGCTCGCTGCTGGCCCTGCTGGTCTTCCTCCACCTGCGCGGCGACCTGACGGGCATGCCGTTCGACGGCGCGGCCACGGGCATGCTGGCGGCGGACCGCTCCCTCCCCCTCCCGGCGACCCTGACCCTCCTCGCCCTGCTCCCGGCCACGGCGACGGCGGCGGTGGCCCTGGCCCTGCGCCCGAGGGACCCGGTCCCGCCGCCCCGCACCGGCCGGGGCTTCGGCCGCTTCGGCGCGTACGGGGGGTCGCCGCGGAAGGAGACGTTCGGATCGGCGGGACGCTTCAGGGGACGGGCGGCGGGGCCGAAGGCACCGGCCACGGCGGACCCGTCCGCCACGGGCGGCCGTGCCGCCGGGGCGACGGTCACGGACGGCGACGCGCCGGCGCCGGGTACCGGAGCCGGCCCCGAGCCCTCCGCACCGGCACCGGACACCGAGGTCCGGCCCCCGGCCGGCCTCCCCTGGGGCGTGGCCCTCGTCACCGCTGGACTGGCCGTACAGGCCTACGCCGGCCGCACCACGCCCGCCCCCGCCCTCGCCGTGCTCCTCGGCTGGCTGCTCACCGCCACCGGTCTCGTCCTGGCCTCCCCCGGCCTCACCCACCTGTGCGGACGGCTCCTGCAGTCCACCCGCCCGGGGGCGCTGAGGCTGCTCGCCGGCCGGGTGCTCATGGCGGAGGCCGCCCGGATCGGCCGCCCGCTGGGCGTGGTGTGCGCGGTGGCGTCCGCCGGCTACGCCATGACCGCCCTGTACGACGGCACCGGCCCGGGCCCCGCCTCCGGGCCGCTGTCCGCCCTCGGCGCGCTCGTCGTCGCCGGTTCCACGCTCGCCACCCTCCTCACCGCGGCCGTGGAGGCCCGGCAGTGCCGTGCCGACACCATCGCCGCACTGCTCCGCCTCGGCGCGCCCGCCGGGATGCTGCGCGGTGCCGCCGCCCTCCGCGCGGCGGCCCTGCTGGTCCTGTTCGTCCCGCTCACCCTCGGGATCGCGGCGCTGTCGGTGCTGCCGCTCAGCTGAGAAGAACCCCGGCGGTCGCCGATGAGTTCGGCGCGGGCCGCCGGTCTACCCACCGAACGCGACGAACGCGCACCACCCGGACGGGAGAGGCCCGCATGTACCAGCAGATGATCTTCGTGAACCTGCCCGTGAACGACCTGGACGCCTCCAAGAAGTTCTTCACGGAACTCGGCTACTCGATCAACCCGCGGTTCAGCGACGACAAGGCGGCCTCCGTGGTGATCAGCGACAGCATCGTCGCGATGCTGCTGACCAAGCCGTTCTACGCGACCTTCACCGACAAGGAGATCGCCGACGCGACGACGACCAGCGAGGTGCTGCTCTGTCTGAGCGCCGAGAGCCGCGAGAAGGTGGACGAGCTGGTCGACCGGGCCGTCGCGGCCGGCGGCACGGCGAGCGGCCGGACCCAGGATCACGGCTTCATGTACGGCCGCGCCTTCGACGACCTCGACGGCCACACCTGGGAGGTCGTGTGGATGGACCCGGCGGCCGTCCAGGGCTGACCACGCGGCCCGAACATCCGTGCCAGCATGGGCGGGTGCAACCGACACCCGCCCAGCCGCACCGCGCCGCCCACGACCGCGAGATAGAGTCGCTCGCCGAGTTCGACGAGGCCGTCGCCGAACACGGCTCGCTCGCCCGGTTCCGGGTCCAGGCCGTCGACCTGACCAGCCGTACGGACGTCCTGCTCCGCCTCGACACCACGGGAGCCGTCTTCCTCGGCTGCCCGATGGACCCGGAGGCCGCCGCCCGGGTCCGGGCGTCCGGGGCCCTGGTGTTCCCGCCGGTGCCCGGGCTCCCGTTCGACCCGTACCGCGCCTTCGTCTACACGCCCGGCGAGCTGTTCGAGTCGCTGGACACGGGGTACGAGGTGACGCCGGACGCGCGCGCCTACGCCTGGTTCCAGCGCGCGAAGGCCGACGGAGACGTCTTCTCCTCGATGCTCCGCGCGATCCACGACGACGCCGTCTCCGACGCGCTGGACGAACTCCTCGCCGGCGCCCGGGTGGTGGGCGTCATGGGCGGCCACGCGATGGCCCGTGGGACCGACGCGTACGCCGGTGCCGCCCGGCTCGGCCGCGAACTCGCCCGCGCCGGTTACACGGTCGCCACCGGCGGCGGACCGGGCGCGATGGAGGCCGCCAACCTCGGCGCTTACGCCGCCCCGTTCGCCGACGGCATGCTGGACGACGCGCTCCGGCTGCTCGCCAAGGCGCCCTCGTTCCGGCCGTCGGTCAGCGAGTGGGCGCGCGCCGCGTTCGAGGTGCGCGAACGCTGGCCGGGCGGCGGGGACTCGGTGGGCATCCCCACCTGGTTCTACGGCCACGAGCCGCCGAACGCCTTCGCCGCGCACATCGCCAAGTACTTCGCCAACGCCACCCGCGAGGACGGCCTGCTGGCCCGCTCCACCGCCGGGGTGGTCTTCCTGCCGGGCGCCGCCGGGACCGTGCAGGAGGTCTTCGACAACGCGACGCCCAACTACTACGAGTCGCGCGGCGAGCCGACCCCGATGGTGCTCGTGGACAGCGGGCACTGGACGCGGGAGCTGCCGGTCTGGCCGTTGCTCCGGTCGCTGGCGCGGGGGCGGGCCATGGAGTCCCGTATCGCCCTCGTTGACCGGATCGAGCAGGCTCCGGACGCGCTCAAACGTCTGGGCGGTTAATAAGCGGGCAAAGTCAACGTCCGTTGACGGTCTGCGCGTTGACACTTCTTATGGAGCGCTTATAAACCTGGGAGCCTCCCGGGGATGCTGGGGCCTCAGCTGTCCGTCGTCTCGTCCGACGCCCCAACTCCCCCTCCACCCCCCGCAATTGCACTCTGTAAAGGACAAACGTTGTCCATGACTCTCCGCGGCGTACGCCGTTCCGCACGCGTCCTGGGTGTCGCCTCCGGGTCGGCGGCGCTGGTGCTCGGACTGGCCGGCTCGGCCCTCGCGTGCAACATCAAGGACTTCTCCGCCGAAGCCAAGTGCGATGGTGACAAGGGCGTCATCGTCGTCACCGACACGGACGCGTCCGCCAAGGACGCCACCGTCAGCGTCTTCCTCAAGGGCGTCGGCGGCGTCGAGACGAAGGTCGGCGAGCAGCCGGTCACGGGGTCCAAGGAGGGTGCCCGCATCACCTTCTCCGAGGACTGGAAGCCGAGCGCCACCTACCGGATCCACGTCAAGGCCGGGAACATCGTCGACGAGGACATCCAGCCGGACCTGGTGACCCCGTCCACCGCCTGCACGACCGAGAGCGAGACCCCGAAGCCGACGGCCAGCGCGACCCCGTCGCCCTCGGCGACGCCGTCGTCGTCGCCGAGCGAGTCCGCCCCGGCCCAGCCGGCGACCCCGGTCCCGTCCGCCTCCGGGTCGAGCTCCGCCCCGGCCGGCACCTCCGGTAACGCGCCGTCCCCGGCCGCCGGTGAGTCCAACCTCGCCGAGACCGGTGCGAACTCCAACACCGGTCTGATAGCCGGTGTCGCGGCGCTCCTGGTCGTCGCCGGCGGCGGCGCCGTCTGGTTCGGCATGCGCCGCCGCGGGGCGAGCCGCAACGGCTGACCGCACCTCGGTACCGCGTCCCGGCCCGTCCCCCGCACCCAGGGGGGCGGGCCGGGGCGCGTCAGCCGCACGCGGTCCGCTCCGGCCAGAACTCCGGCACCTCGGTGAGCGGGCCGCGCGGGGCGACCGTCGCCTTTCCGTGCCCGCGCCGCCGCGTAGGGCGTGATGCCCCGCACCCACTCCACGAGACGGCGCGCCGACGGCCGGCTCGCCGATGCCGGCGAGCCGGCGGTCCAGGGCCGCCGCGTGCCCGCGCCCCTGCCGACCGGCGCCCTTTCCCCCAAGGGCTCGTTGATCAGTCGAGCACGACCGTTTCGGCCGCGTCGAACTCCACGCCGACCGACGCGCCGGGCTCCGGCGCGTCCCGGAGCGGGCAGGCCGCCTCCAGCCGGGGGCCGTCCGCCGGCTGGAGGCGGAGGGCCACATGGGTGCCCTTGAAGGTGCGCGCGGTCACCGTGCACGCCAGGCCCTGGCCGGCGGACACGAGCCGGACGCCGGCCGGGCGGACCAGGACCGTGCGGTGGCCCTGCGCGGACCCGTCGGGCACCGGCAGCTTGCCCCACGGGCTGTCGGCGGCCGTGCCGGCGACGGTCGCCGGGACCACGTTCTCGAAGCCGAGGAACCGGGCCACGAACGCGTCGGCGGGCCGCTGCCACACCTCGAGCGGCGTCCCGGACTGGGCGATCCGCCCGTCCCGCATCACCACCACCCGGTCGGCCAGCGCGAACGCCTCCGACTGGTCGTGGGTCACGGCGAGCACGGTCGTCCCCAGCCGGCCGAACAGCTCCCGCAGTTCGACCACCAGCCGCTCCCGCAGCGAACGGTCCAGCTGGCCCAGCGGCTCGTCCAGCATCAGCAGCCGGGGCCGGGGCGCGAGCGCCCGGGCGAGGGCCACGCGCTGCTGCTCGCCGCCGGACAGCGAGGCCACCGCCCGCCGGGCGGCGCCGGGCAGCCCGACCAGCTCCAGCAACCGGCCCACCTCGGCGTCCCGTTCGCCCCTGGCGACGCCGTGCATGCGCAGACCGAAGGCCACGTTCGCGCCGACGTCCCGCTGCGGGAACAACTGGTGGTCCTGGAACATCAGTCCGACGCCCCGCCGGTGCGCGGGTACGCCCGCCTGGTCCCGGGCCCCGAGCAGGACGCGACCGCCGGACAGGGGCTGGAGCCCTGCCACGGCCCGCAGCAGGGTGGACTTGCCGCTGCCGCTGGGGCCGAGGACGCACACCACCTCCTGCTCGGCGACATCGAGGGCGACGGCGTCGAGCACGGCCCGCCCGCCGAAGCGCACGGTCGCGGCATCCAGGCTCAGCAGCATCTAGAACTCCCCCGTCCGGTCGGTCCGCAGCCGCTCCAGAACGAGCAGCGCGGCGGCGCACACCACCATGAGAATCGTCGAAAGGGCCATCGCCTGGCCGTAGTTGAGTTCGCCGGGGCGGCTGAGCAGCCGGGCCACCGCGACCGGGAGCGTCGGGTTGTCGGGCCGGGCGATGAACACGGTGGCCCCGAACTCGCCCAGCGACACGGCGAACGCGAACCCGGACGCGACCAGCAGCGCCCGCCGCACCAGCGGCAGGTCCACCTCCCGCCACACCCGCCAGGGCGAGGCGCCGAGCACGGCCGCCGCCTCCCGGAGCCGGACGTCCACCGCGCGCAGCACGGGCAGCATGGTCCGTACGACGAAGGGGGCGCCGACCAGTGCCTGGGCGAGCGGCACCAGTATCCAGGACTGCCGCAGGTCCAGCGGCGGCCTGTCGAGGGCGATCAGGAAGCCGAAGCCGACGGTCACGGCGGAGACGCCGAGCGGCAGCATGAGCAGGGCGTCGAAGCCCCGCACCAGCCGTCCCGCGTCCCGCCGGGCCAGCGCGGCGGCGGCGAGAGCGCCGATCACCACGGCGATGGCGGTGGCCGCGACCGCGTACTGCAGCGAGGTCCACACCGCGTGCACGGGCGCCACCAGGAACGTACCGCCGTCCGCGCGGGTCAGCGCCCGGTAGTAACCGAGACCGGGCGCGTCCAGGGAGCGGCGGACGAGGACGGCGAGCGGCAGGACCAGCAGCAGCGCGACGACGGCGAGGACCGAGGCGAGCAGGGTCCACTGTCCGGCGCCGCGCGGGCGCCGGGCCGTCACCGCCGGGTCCACGAGCCGCAGCGCGGTCTCCCGGCGCCGTACCGTCCAGGCGTGCACGGCGAGGACCGCGCCGACCGCCGCGAACTGGACCAGGGTGAGGACGGCGGCCGTGGACAGGTCGAAGACCTCGGAGGTCTGCCGGTAGATCTCCACTTCGAGGGTGGAGAAGGTGGGGCCGCCGAGGATCTGCACCACGCCGAAGGAGGTGAAGGTGAACAGGAACACCATCAGGGCGGCGGCGGCCACGGCGGGCGCGAGCGCGGGCAGGGTGACCTTCCGCCAGGCCGTCAGCGGTGAGGCGCCCAGCATCCGGGCGGCCTCCTCCTGCCGGGGGTCGAGCTGCGCCCACAGGCCGCCCACGGTCCGCACGACGACCGCGAAGTTGAAGAAGACGTGGGCCAGCAGGATCGCCCACACCGTGGTGTCCAGCCGTACCCCCCACAGCTCGTCCAGCAGCCCGCCGCGGCCGAGCAGCGCCAGGAAGGCGCTGCCCGCGACGACGGTCGGCAGCACGAACGGGACGGTGACGACGGCCCGCAGCAGCTGCTTGCCCGGGAAGTCGAGGCGGGCGAAGACGTAGCCGGCGGGCAGGGCGAGCAGCAGGGTGAGCGCGGTGGAGGCGAGCGCCTGCCAGGTGGTGAACCACAGCACGTGCCGGATGTCCGGCCGGGTGACGACGTCCGCGATCCGGCCGAGGTACCAGGCGCCGTCCGTCTTCAGCCCGCGCGCGACGATCGCGGCCACGGGCCAGGCGAAGAACAGCGCGAAGAACGCGACGGGCAGGGCCATGAGGCCGAGCCGCACCGCGCTCCCGCGCCCGTCCCTGACGCGGGCGGTCACTTCAGTACGAGTGACGTCCACGACTTGACCCACTGGTCGCGGTTGGCGGCGATCTTGTCCGGGGCCACGGTCGCGGGATCCTTGGCGGCCGGCCCGTACTTCGTGAAGTCGGCGGGGACGGCCGCCCCCTGCACCACCGGGTAGACGAACATGTTCAGCGGCATGTCCTGCTGGAACTCCTTGGTCAGCAGGAAGTCGAGGAACGCCTTGCCGCCCTTGGTGTTCTTCGCGTTGCTCAGCAGTCCGGCGTACTCGGTCTGCCGGAAGCAGGTGCCGTACGACACCCCGGTCGGGGCGGTGCCGGGCCGCTTCTTGGCGTAGATCACCTCGGCGGGCGGGGAGGAGGCGTACGACACCACGAGCGGCCGGTCGCCACCCGCCTTCTTGCCCTCGGAGGAACCGGAGAACTCCTGGTAGTAGGCCTGCTCCCAGCCGTCGACCACCTTGACGCCGTTGGCCTTGAGCTTCTTCCAGTAGTCCTGCCAGCCGCTGTCCCCGAACCGGGCGGCGCTGCCGAGCAGGAAGCCGAGGCCCGGCGAGGAGGTGGCCGCGTTCTCGGTGACGAGGAGGTTCTTGTACGCGGGATCGGCGAGGTCCGCGAAGGACTGCGGCGGCGTCAGCTTGTGCGCGCTGAACCAGGCCTTGTCGTAGTTGACGCAGATGTCGCCGGTGTCGACGGGCGTGACGCGGTGCTTGTCCTGGTCGACGCGGAACTCGGGCCGGACCGTGTCGTAGCCCTTGGCCCGGTACGGCTGGAACAGCCCGTTGTCCAGGGCTCGGGAGAGCAGGGTGTTGTCGACGCCGAAGAAGACGTCGCCCTGCGGGTTGTCCTTGGTCAGGACGGCCTTGTTGACGGCCTGCCCGGCGTCGCCGTCCTTCAGGACCCTGACCTTGTACCCGGACTGCTTCTCGAAGTCCTTCAGCACGTTCTTGGAGACGGCCCACGAGTCATGGCTGACCAGGGTCACGGTCTTGGAATCCGCGGCCGGCCCGCTCGTGCCGGAACCGCACGCGGACAGGCCGAGCAGGCCGAGCCCGACCGCCACGGCCACGAAGGTCTTGTTGTGCACTGGATGTCCTCCTGGGGTTGGCCAGGAAGAGACGCGGCCCTGCCCGGGCTCCGCTGGGGAGACCCGGGCAGGGCGCAACAGCTTGAGTGGTGACCGAACTTCCTACCCAGAATGACCTGGGCGAGGTTCAGAGGGTCTGCGGCCCGGTGCCGCACTCTCAGCGCTGTGGCGCTCCCCTGTCGGAATATGAAGATATGCGGACGGGGTCAGATTACCGCTCGGTGGCCGCGAGCTGACCGCAGGCCCCGTCGATCTCCTGCCCCCGGGTGTCCCGGACGGTGACGGGCACGCCGTGCGCGGCGATCGCCTCCACGAACGCCTTCTCGTCCTCCGGCCGCGACGCGGTCCACTTCGACCCCGGCGTCGGGTTCAGCGGGATGAGGTTGACGTGCACGGGCTTGCCCTTCAGCAGCCGCCCGAGCCTGTCGCCCCGCCACGCCTGGTCGTTGATGTCGCGGATGAGCGCGTACTCGATGGACAGCCGGCGCCCGGACTTCTCGGTGTACTCGAACCCGGCGTCCAGCACCTCGCGCACCTTCCACCGCGTGTTCACGGGGACGAGGGTGTCGCGCAGCTCGTCGTCGGGGGCGTGCAGGGAGATCGCGAGCCGGCACTTCAGGCCCTCGTCGGCGAACCGGTGGATGGCCGGCACGAGTCCGACGGTGGAGACGGTGATCCCGCGCTGCGAGAGGCCGAGCCCGTCCGGGGCGGGGTCGGTGAGCGCCCGGATGGCGCCGACGACCCGCTTGTAGTTGGCGAGGGGCTCGCCCATCCCCATGAAGACGATGTTGGACAGCCGCGCGGGCCCACCGGGCACCTCGCCGTCCCGCAGCGCCCGCATGCCGTCCACGATCTGGTGGACGATCTCCGCGGTGGACAGGTTCCGGTCCAGCCCGGCCTGCCCGGTCGCGCAGAACGGGCAGTTCATACCGCACCCGGCCTGCGAGCTGATGCACATGGTGACCCGGTCCGGGTACCGCATGAGCACCGACTCGACCAGCGTCCCGTCGAACAGCCGCCACAGCGTCTTGCGCGTGGTCCCCTGGTCGGTGGACAGGTGCCGGACGACGGTCATCAGCTCCGGGAACAGCGCTTCCTGAAGCTTGGCGCGGGAGCCGGCGGGGATGTCGGTCCACTGCTCCGGGTCGTGCGCGTACCGCGCGAAGTAGTGCTGCGAGAGCTGCTTGGCACGGAACGGCTTCTCACCGATCCCGGCCACGGCGTCCTTGCGCTCAGCGGGCGTGAGGTCGGCGAGATGCCGCGGCGGCTTCTTGGCTCCGCGCGGCGCGACGAAAATGAGTTCTCCGGGCTTGGGCATGGTGCATCCAGTGTCGCAGATCCACACAGGTGGCCCGGCGAGTGTGTGACGCGGCCGTTCCTGGTCGCCGTCGGTGTCCCGGCTCCGGTTCCGGTTCTTCTCTTGCCACCCGACGTGTCACCACGTCACGGGCAGGGCCCTCGGCCCGCGGATCAGCCCCTGCGTCTGGAACTCGACTTCCTCGGGCGGCACGGCCAGGCGGATGCCGGGGAAGCGGGTGAGTACGGCGCCGATCATGACCTCGGCTTCCATGCGGGCCATGACGGCGGCCAGGCAGTGGTGCGGGCCGTGCCCGAAGGCCAGGTGGGCGGGGTTGTCGCGGTCGAAGTCCAGGGCGTCCGGGTCGGGGAAGACCTCGGGGTCGCGGTTGGCGGCGAGGTAGGCGTTGTAGACGACGTCGCCGGCCCGTATCAGCCGGCCGCCGACCGCCACGTCCTCCGTGGCGACGCGCGGGATGCCGACGCCGTTGCGGTGCGGGACGTAGCGGAACAGTTCCTCCACGGCCCGGGGCAGCAGCTCCGGCTCACGGCGCAGCCGGTCCAGGTGCCCGGGGTGGGTGAGCAGCGCGTACATCATCGAACCGCTGTTGTTGCGGACCGCGTGACCGCCGCTGACCTGGACGGCGATGGCCAGGGACATCGCCTCGTCGTCGGTGATCTCGCCCGCCTCGGCGGCCCGCGCCAGCACGCCTGCCAGATCGTCGCGGGGGTCCTCTCGGCGCCTGTGGAGCAGTTCGGTGATCCGGGCCCGGGTGATCAGGGCCGCTTCCCTGGCCCGCTCCTCCGCATCGGCTCCCGCGGACGCGGACAGCAGGGCCTCGCCCGTCACGGCCCAGCGATGCCAGTCCTCCTCCTCCACGCCGAGGAAGTCGCGGAGCACGGCGATCGGGAAGGGGCCGTGCAGGTGTTCCATGAGGTCGGCCGGGGCGCCGGCGCGTTCCATCCCTGCGAGCAGGCCGGCGGCCCTGCGCTCCGCGAGCGGCCGCAGCCGCCGCATGCTCCGCCCGGTGAACGCGCGGGCGACGACCCGGCGCAGCCGGGTGTGCCGGGGCGGATCGACGTACTGCAGGCCCGCCGTCTGTGAGGCCACCGGCACCGGGCGCATGGTGGTGACGGTCCGGCCGGCGACCCGTTCCCGGGAGAAGCGCGGGTCCGAGGTGACGAACCGGACGTCGTCGTACCGCGTGACCAGCCAGGCGCACCCCTCGCCGTACGGCAACCTGATCCGCGCGACCGGTTCCTCCCGCAGCAGCACGTCCAGGAGGGGATCGGGGGCGAGTGCGGGCAGATCGTCGACGGGCCAGAACCGGACGGGCGGGGGTGGCGGTGGCGGGGCGGCGACGAGGTCAGGGACGGGGTCGGCGGAAGCGGGAGCCGGGCCGGCAGGGGTGAGGGCCGGGTCGTACGGGGTGGGCGTCGGGTCGAGGCGCATCGGCTCACTCCCTGCTGCGTCGCCGGGGCGGCGGTGGAACGGCCGTCCTCTGGAGGAGTCTGCCGCGCGCCGGCGCCGGCCGCCGCGTCGAGATGCGGCATCCGGGTGCCGCGAGGGGAGGGCCCGGGTACGGCAACGGCCCCCGCCCTGTTCCAGGACGGGGGCCGAAGAAGACGTACCACTACCGCTCACGCGGAGCCGACGAAGATCACCATCAGCAGCCACACCACCGGCGCCGTGGGCAGCAGCGAGTCGAGGCGGTCCATGATGCCGCCGTGCCCGGGGAGCAGGGTGCCCATGTCCTTGATGCCCAGGTCCCGCTTGATCATGGATTCGCCGAGGTCGCCCAGCGTGGCGCTGGCCGCGACCGCGAGGCCCAGCAGCAGGCCCTGCCACCAGCGGCCGCCGTCGATCAGGAAGTGCATGCACAGTGCGCCGGCGACCATCGCGAACAGCACCGCGCCCAGCAGCCCCTCGCGGGTCTTGCCGGGGCTGATGCGCGGCGCGAGCTTGTGCCTGCCGAAGCGCCAGCCGACCGCGTAGGCGCCGGTGTCGCTCACGACCGTCAGCAGCAGGAACGTGAGCACCCGCCAGGGACCGTCGTCGGCGGTGAGCATCATCGCGACGAACGTGGCCAGGAACGGCACGTAGAACGCGGCGAAGAGACCGGCCGTGACGTCCCTGAGGTAGTTCTCCGGCGGCTCCGTCATCCGCCAGACCAGCGCGGCCAGCGCGGTCAGCGCCATCGCGACCCACGCGCCCTCGGCGCCCCGCACGTACCCGGCGACGACCATCGCCGCGCCGCCGACCGCGAGCGGCACCAGCGGCGCCTTGATGCCCTTGCGCTCCTGGAGCCTGCTGGTCAGCTCCCACAGGCCGACGACGACGGCGACCGCGATCACGCCGACGAAGACGGCCTTGACGATGAACAGGGACGCGATGATCACCACACCGAGCCCGACGCCGACGCCTATGGCCGCGCTCAGGTCACGGCCCGCGCTCTTCTTCTGCGGCGCTGGCGCCGGCTGCGGGGCGTCGGGCATGGGCTCCGGGTTCTGGGTCTCGGCCGGGAGTTCCCGGGCCTGATACGTCTCGTCTCGGAACAGGGGGCCGCTCAGCCGAGCGGCCCCCCGGTCGTCGTCCTGGTCTCCTCCGCCGTACGAGGGGGCGTCGGGCACAACGGACATGGGGCGAGTCTGCTGCGCCTCAGGCGCATCGTATGCGGGACCCGCCGGGCCGGCCCCCGGGACAGGCTGGGCGGGCCCGCCTGCGGTGGGAACCCAGTACCCGGCCTGGCCCGTCGATGGCGGCGCCCCCCAGGAAGAGTCGCTCATCAGACTTCGAGCAGCTCCGCTTCCTTGTGCTTGAGGAGCTCGTCCACCTGGGCGACGTACTTCGCCGTGGTGTCGTCGAGCTCCTTCTCCGCACGACGGCCCTCGTCCTCGCCGACCTCGCCGTCCTTGATCAGCTTGTCGATGGCGTCCTTGGCCTTGCGGCGCACCGAGCGGATCGAGACCTTGGCGTCCTCGCCCTTGCCCTTGGCGACCTTGATGTACTCGCGGCGGCGCTCCTCGGTCAGCTCGGGGAACACCACCCGGATGATGTTGCCGTCGTTGCTGGGGTTGACGCCCAGGTCGGAGTCGCGGATGGCCTGCTCGATGTTGCGCAGAGCGCTCTTGTCGAACGGGGTCACGACCGCCATGCGCGGCTCCGGCACGGAGAACGAGGCCAGCTGGTTGATCGGCGTCGGGGCACCGTAGTAGTCGGCCACGATCTTGTTGAACATCGCCGGGTGCGCACGGCCGGTGCGGATCGCGGCGAAGTCCTCCTTGGCGACCACGACGGCCTTCTCCATCTTCTCCTCGGCTTCGAGGAGGGTCTCTTCGATCACCACTTGCTCCTGCGTGTCTTGAGTAAGGCCCGGCTGCGGTTCCTGAAGTCGGTCGGCGGCCGGCTGCGTCGCGTCTTCTTCCTGCACGGTTCCCGACCGGCAGGACATTGTCCATCCCCCGGCCGGGGTCCGGCCCCCTCACAGGGCCGCACATCACCGGCCGGGTTGGTCCAGGTCAGTCCCGGCTGTCCTGGTCACCCACCAGCGTGCCGATCTTCTCACCCTTGACGGCGCGGGCGATATTGCCCTCCGCGAGAAGCTCGAAGACGAGGATCGGGAGCTTGTTGTCGCGGCACAGCGTGATGGCGGTGGCGTCGGCGACCTTCAGGTCGCGGGTGATGACCTCGCCGTAGCCGAGGGCGTCGAACCTGACGGCGTCGGGGTTGGTCTTGGGGTCGGAGTCGTACACCCCGTCCACGCCGTTCTTGCCCATGAGCAGCGCCTCGGCGTCGATCTCCAGGGCGCGCTGGGCGGCGGTGGTGTCGGTGGAGAAGTAGGGCATGCCCATACCGGCGCCGAAGATGACCACGCGCCCCTTCTCGAGGTGGCGCACGGCGCGCAGCGGGATGTACGGCTCGGCGACCTGGCCCATCGTGATGGCGGTCTGCACGCGGGACTGGATGCCCTCCTTCTCCAGGAAGTCCTGGAGGGCGAGGCAGTTCATCACGGTGCCGAGCATGCCCATGTAGTCGGAGCGGGCACGGTCCATGCCGCGCTGCTGGAGTTCGGCGCCGCGGAAGAAGTTGCCGCCGCCGATGACGACCGCGATCTGGGCGCCGTCACGCACGACGGCCGCGATCTCACGGGCGATCTTGTGCACCACGTCCGGGTCGACGCCCAGTCCCCCGCCACCGGAGAAGGCCTCTCCGGACAGCTTCAGCAGAAACCGGCCGCGTACTTTGCCGTCGTCGCTCTTCTGGGCCTTGGTGGTCATGGGGATCCCAACTCTTTCACGTGTTGCACATACGAAGAAGGCCATTGCCGGTGGGGTTGCTTTTCGCTCCCATGCGCGGCAATGGCCTCCTCGTCAGATCTGCTGCCGTCCGCCCCACGCCCGGGTGTGGCGGTGTGCGCGGACGACTGCGGTCGACCCTATCGGGATTTCCTCGTGGATTTCTCCGGGGGTCCCGCGTCGATCGCGGTACGGACTCAGATGCCGACCTTGATGCGCGAGAAGCGCTTCAGGGTGACACCGGCCTCGTCCAGCACCTTCTGGACCGACTTCTTGTTGTCGAGCGCGTACGGCTGGCCGAGCAGCGTGGCGTCCTTGAAGAAGCCGTTGAGACGACCCTCGACGATCTTGCCGATCGCGGCCTCGGGCTTGCCCTCGGCGCGGGTGGTCTCCTCGGCGATGCGGCGCTCGGACTCGACGACGTCGGCCGGCACGTCCTCCTTGGAGAGGTACTTCGGCGCGAAGGCGGCGATGTGCTGGGCGACGCCCTTGGCGACCTCGGCGTTCGGCTTGTCGAGCTCGACCAGGACACCGATCTGCGGGGGCAGGTCGGGCATGGTGCGGTGCATGTAGGCGGTGACGTAGCCGTCGGCGAACTGCGCGAAGCGGTCCAGGACGATCTTCTCGCCCAGGTTGGCGTTGGCCTCGTCCACGTACGCCTGGACGGTCTTGCCGGGCTCGATCTCGGAGGCCAGCAGGGCCTGGAGGTCGGCCGGGTTCGTCTTGGCGACGTGCTCGGCGATGGCGTTGGCCACGGCCTGGAACTTCTCGCCCTTGGCGACGAAGTCCGTCTCGCACTTCAGCTCGACCAGGACACCGGAGGAGTTGTCGTCGGCGATGATGGAGACCACGGCGCCGTTCTCGGCGGAGCGGCCCTCGCGCTTGGCGACGCCCTTCTGGCCCTTGATGCGCAGCGCCTCGACGGCCTTCTCGACGTTGCCCTCGGCCTCGTCCAGCGCCTTCTTGCAGTCCATCATGCCGGCGCCGGTCAGCTCACGGAGCTTCTTGACGTCGGCGGCGGTGTAGTTCGCCATGAGTCTGTGAGTCTTTCTCGAAGTCTGGTTTAGATCCGCACGGTCGCGACCCACATGTAGTCGCGGACCGCGTACGTCGTGCCGACCTACGGGTGAACAGCGGGGGCGGAGCCATGTCCCGCCCCCGCCGTCGAACGCTGACGGACCGGCGTCAGGCCTGCTCGGCCTCGGCGGCCGGGGCGTCGGCGGCCGGAGCCTCGGCCGGCTTCTCGGCCTCAGCGGCCGGAGCCTCGGCAGCGGCCTCGGCCGGCTTCTCGGCCTCGGCGGCCGGAGCCTCGTCCTTCTTCTCACCCTCGAGCAGGTCACGCTCCCACTCGGCGAGCGGCTCGCCCGCGGCCTTCTCGCCCTTGTCGCCGGTGGCGACGCCGGAACGGGCGATGAGGCCCTCGGCGACGGCGTCGGCGATCACGCGGGTGAGCAGGGTGACGGAGCGGATCGCGTCGTCGTTGCCCGGGATCTTGTAGTCGACCTCGTCGGGGTCGCAGTTGGTGTCGAGGATCGCGACGACCGGGATGTTCAGCTTCCGGGCCTCACCAACGGCGATGTGCTCCTTCTTGGTGTCCACGATCCAGACGGCGCTGGGCACCTTCTGCATCTCGCGGATACCGCCGAGGGTCTTCTCCAGCTTGGCCTTCTCGCGCGAGAGCACGAGAAGCTCCTTCTTGGTCAGACCGGACGCGGCGACGTCCTCGAAGTCGATCTGCTCGAGCTCCTTGAGGCGCTGCAGACGCTTGTAGACGGTCGAGAAGTTGGTGAGCATGCCGCCCAGCCAGCGCTGGTTGACGTAGGGCATGCCGACGCGGGTGGCCTGCTCGGCGATGGCCTCCTGCGCCTGCTTCTTCGTGCCGACGAACATGACCGTGCCGCCGTGGGCGACGGTCTCCTTGACGAACTCGTAGGCGCGGTCGATGTACGACAGCGACTGGAGCAGGTCGATGATGTAGATGCCGTTGCGCTCGGTGAAGATGAAGCGCTTCATCTTCGGGTTCCAGCGACGGGTCTGGTGACCGAAGTGGACGCCGCTCTCCAGCAGCTCCCGCATCGTGACGACGGCCATGGCCGTTTCTCCTTGGTTTCTCGGTTGTGCCGCTTCCGCCGGACGGCGAAGGCGCCTGACGCCCGCGAAGCGCCGTGCCGCGAAGGACCGAGGGGCGCTTGGTACGAACCGTTGCCGGCTGCCGTACCCGGGCGTGCGAAGTCGACCCGGTGACCCGGATCGCCAGAAGAAGTGTACGGGACCGGCGGGGTACCGGGTGACGCCGCTGTCCACAACCGGCGAGTGGTCCACAGAGCCGGGCCACGGCCGGCGGGTGTGCGGGACGGTGTCGGCATGCGACGAAGGATGCGATCTGCGCTGTTGTGGCCGGTGCTGGTCCTGGGGCCGGCGGCGGTCCTGCTCACGCCCCTGGCCTGGGCCGACACGTCTCCCGGGGCTCCGCAGGCCCCTCCGGCGGCGCCCGTGCCGCCCGTGGCCCGCGCCTGGCCGGTCGGGGTTCGCCCACCGGTCCTGCGTGGCTGGGAACCACCGGTGACGGTGTACGGCCCCGGGCACCGGGGGGTGGACCTGGGAGCGCCGGCCGGGGCGCCCGTACGGGCGATCGCACCGGGCCGGGTGCTGTTCGCGGGCCGGGTGGCGGGGCGGGGCGTGGTCTCGGTGGAACTGCGGGGAACGGATCTGCGGACGACGTACGAGCCGGTGCGGGCGTCGGTCAGGAAAGGGGAGGAGGTGGGGGCGGGGGCGGTGGTCGGGGTGGTGGAGCCGGGGGGGTCCCACTGCGGGACGCGGACGTGCGTGCACTGGGGTCTGCTGCGGGGTGACGCGTATGTGAACCCGCTGTCCGTACTGCCACCGTGGCTGCTGAACCGGGGGCCGTCGAGGTTGCTGCCGGTTGCGCCTTAGCGGGGCCGGCTGCGCCTTGGCTACGGGGCGGGGCGGGCTGCGGGGTGGGCTGCGCCCTGGTTGTCCAGCGGGCTGATGCGGAGTGGGCTGCGGGGCCGGCTGCGCCTTGGCTGTGGGGGGTGGGGCGGGCTGCGGGGTGGTTGCGGAGTGGGCTGCTGCGGGGCGGGCGGGGGGAGGTCGCTGCGGTCGTGCGCCGGGCGCGGGTCCGTCGTGGTCGTTCGCGCCGTTCCCCGCGCCCCCTCGGGGCCCTCCCCCCGGCCGGCGTCGGTGGGGTCAGCCCTTTACTCCTCCCAGCGCCATGGCCACGGCCGCGTTCGTCACCACTGTGGGGTCCTCGGCCGCGCCCAGCTCGATGCGCCGGACCGCCGCGTCCACGACCCCCTGCAACAGCATCGCCGCCAGCCGGGGCTGCTCGTGTCCCAGTTCGTGAAGTGCCTCGACGATCATCGCGACCAGGCCCCCGTGGGCCGCCCGGATCTTCTCCCGGGCCCCTGCGTCCAGCTCGCTCGCGGAGATGGCGACGACCGCCCGGTGGCGCCGGTCCCCCACCAGCGCCAGCTGCCGGCGCACATACGCCTCGACCTTGCCCTCGGCCGTCCCGGCCCGCTCCATCGCCGCCGCGACCTCCGCCGCCCACACCGGGAAGTCGACCTCGCACAGCTCCTCGACCACGGCGGCCCGG
The DNA here is from genome assembly GCF_040704085.1 of Streptomyces sp. NPDC047841. Taxonomy (NCBI): domain Bacteria; kingdom Bacillati; phylum Actinomycetota; class Actinomycetes; order Kitasatosporales; family Streptomycetaceae; genus Streptomyces; species Streptomyces sp. NPDC047841. The sequence goes on along the minus strand of NZ_JBEYRP010000009.1, from coordinate 245,991 downwards.
GACCGGAAGTACTCGTACACGGACGAGCGCGCCAGCCCGGTCCGCTCGGCCAGCGCGGGAAAGGTCAGCGCCTCCGTCCCGCCCTCGGACAGCAGGGACCGAGCCGCGTCCAGCAGGGCGGCTCGCTGCATCGACCGGTGTTCGGCCACGGAGGCCGCTCGAATCCTTGGCACGTCGACCACTGTACGGACACGCCCTTGCGGAAGGGAGGAGTCAGCGCCCGAAGCTCGCCAGCTTGGCCCGGAGCTGGAGCACCGATTTGGTGTGGATCTGGCTGACCCGGCTCTCGGTGACCCCGAGCACGTTGCCGATCTCGGCGAGGGTGAGCCCCTCGTAGTAGTACAGGGTGACGACGGTCTTCTCCCGCTCGGGCAGCGTGTTGATCGCCCGCGCCAGGAACCGCCGCAGCTCGCGGTCCTCGGCCACCTCCACCGGGTTGTCGGCGGCGGTGTCCTCCAGCGTGTCCATCAGGCTGAGCCGGCCCCCGCCCTCGCCGCCGACGTGCAGCAGCTCCTCCAGGGCGACGACGTTGGCCAGCGACAACTGGCTGAAAACAGCGTGCAGTTCTTCGACCTCCATGCCCAGCTCGACGGCCACCTCCCCCTCCGTCGGCGTCCGTCTCAGCCGCGCCTCCAGGGTGGCGTAGGCACGCTCGACGTTCCGCGCCTTCTGCCGGACCGAGCGGGGGATCCAGTCCAGCGCCCGCAGCTCGTCGATCATGGCGCCGCGGATCCGGGTGATCGCGTAGGTCTCGAACTTGATCTCCCGGTCGATGTCGAACTTCTCGATCGCGTCGATCAGCCCGAACACACCCGAGGAGACGAAGTCCGCCTGCTCCACATTGGGCGGCAGCCCGACACTGACCCGGCCGGCCACGTACTTGACCAGCGGCGAGTAGTGCAGGATCAGCTGCTCCCGCAGCCGCTCGTCCCCCGTCGCCTTGTACGACCGCCACAGCTCGTCGAGCGTCGAGGGAGCGGGCGGTCGCACGCTGCCACCGTCGCGGGCGGCTGGGGGGATCGCCGCCCGGTCGGACCCGGAGGTGTGCTGGGGCATTCGTCGCCTTGTGCCGTTCTGCCGTGAAGTGCTGTGAAGTGCCGTGGAGTGGGTGTGGGTGGGGTTCCTGGGGTGAAGTGGGGCTGCATGGGTGAGCTGACGGACTGATGCGGGGTTGGCGCGATCTGCGCCACCGCCTTCGTGAGCGTAGCGTGACTGAGGAGTCGCGGTGTGCGAACGGCGCTGCGCCACCCGTGCGCGGGGCGCTCGCGCCGGTCGGGTGACCCCCTGCCAGGGCTCGCTCTGTGTGACCGGCCAAAGGCGCCAACTCCGGGAAACGTCAAGGGCGTCGGGAGTTCCCCCGGACGGCCGAACACCGTCGGTCAGCACGGACGGTGACCGTTCCGGACCGAGATCACCGCCTGGCGTGTCAACTTCCAGCCGTCGCCGTGTCGTTCGACGTAACCAAGTGCTCGGAGTTCGTACAGTCTCGCGATCGCGTCGTCCCGCGTGGTGCGCGCGCCGAGCGCGATCTCGTCGGCCGGGGCCGCCCGGTCGCCGGGGAGGGCGGCGAGCACGGTCCGGGCGGCGGGTTGCAGCAGGTCACGCGGGAGTACGGGACCACGTCGGGCCGGCGCCAGCTCACCCATGTCACCCACGAGTTCGATGACCTCCGTGGCATCGGTGACCAGGGTGGCCTCCGCGCGCAGCAGTTCGTGCACACCGGCGGAGAGGGCGCTGGTGACCGGGCCGGGGACGCCCATGGTGAACCGGCCCAGGCGCTGGGCGGCCCGCGCGGTGGCCAGCGAGCCGCTGCGGCAGGCGGCCTCCACGACGACGGTGCCCCTGGTCAGCGCGGCGATGACGCGGTTGCGCAGGATGAACCGGCTGGGTGTCGGATGGTCGCCCGGCGGCAGCTCACCCACCACCAGCCCCTGTTCCGCGATCCGGGCGATCAGCGCGGCGTGGCCGCGGGGGTAGGACTGGTCGACGCCGCAGGCCAGGACGGCGATGGTGGCGCCGCGGGTGGCGAGGGCGCCGCGGTGGGCGGCGCCGTCGATGCCGTAGGCGCCGCCCGAGACGACGACCCAGCCGCGCTCGGCGAGACCACAGGAGAGGGTGGCGGCGGCGTGGGCGCCGTACTCGGTGCAGGCCCGGGCGCCGACCACGGCCACGGACCGCAGCGCCCACATCCGCAGGTTCGGCCGGCCCCGCACCCACAGCCCGAGGGGGCGCGCGTCCCCCAGGTCGTCGAGCTGCCGGGGCCACTCGGCGTCCCCCGGACAGACGAACCGCGCCCCGGCGGCCCGGGCCGCCTCGAGGTCCCGCTCCGGCTCGGCCTGCCGGGCCCGTGCGACGAGCCCCTCCCACCGGTTCCCGCTGACGCCCGGCAACGCGTCCTTGCCGCACCGCAGCCGCCGTACCACCTCCCCCACCCCGAGCTCCCGCACCCACCGTCCGCCGACCTCGTCCCCCGCCTCCACGACCCGCCCGAGGAACACCCGCCCGAGCAGTTCCGCACCGGGGTCCTGCTCTCCGGTCATGTCAGCGCTCCGATGGCCACCGGCACCCCGCGGGGGACGCCGGTGCGCAGTTGCAGGGCCAGGGCGACGTCGGCGGCGTCCGGGCGGTCGTGTCCGACGAGGTCGGCGACCGTCCAGGCGACGCGCAGGACACGGTCGATCCCGCGGGCGGTGAGCACGCCCCGCTCCAGGCTGCGTTCGGCGTCGTCCATGGCCCCGGGGGCGGCGTGGTACCGGCTGCGCAGCTCGCGGCCGGGCACCTCGCTGTTGGTGCGCCACGGGGTGCCGGCCAGGCGGGCCGCCGTCCGCTGCCGGGCCTGCCGCACCCGGTCGGCCACGGTCGCCGTGGACTCCCCGCGGGCGCCGGGCTCGGTGAGCTGGGCCCGGGTGACCGGGTCGACCTCGACGCGCAGATCCACCCGGTCCAGCAGCGGGCCGGACAGCCGGGACTGGTAGCGGCGGATCGCCGACGGCGGACACTCGCACAGCGAGTCACGGAGTGAGAAGCGTCCGCAGGGACAGGGGTTGGCCGCCAGGACCATCAGGAAGCGCGCCGGGAACCGGACCACGCCCGCGCTCCGCGCGATGACGACGTGCCCCGACTCCAGCGGCTGCCGCAGGGCGTCCAGGGTCTGGCTGTGGAACTCGGGCGCCTCGTCCAGGAACAGCACGCCGCGGTGGGCGAGGGACACCGCGCCGGGCCGGGCGATGCCCGGTCCGCCGCCGACGAGTGACTGCATCGTCGCCGAGTGGTGCGGGGCGCAGTAGGGGGCGACGTCGATGAGCGGCTTGCCCGGGGGCAGCAGCCCGGCGACCGAGTGCACGGCCGTGACCTCCAGCGACTCCTGCCGGGCGAGGCGCGGGAGCACAGCGGGCAGGCGCTCCGCGAGCATGGTCTTGCCCGCGCCGGGCGGCCCCTCCAGGAAGAGGTGGTGTCCGCCGGCCGCGGCCACCTCCACCGCCGTGCGCGCGGAGATCTGCCCGACGACATCGGCCAGGTCGTGCTCGTGGTCCTGGTGGGTGGCTCCGATGCTGTGCATGCCGGTGGCGGCGCCCGTGCCCGGTACGCGCAGTCCTGCCAGGAGGGGGTCGGGCCGTCCCTGTTCGTCCGGCGTCTCGTCGGGGACGGGCTCCTCGGTCAGGACCGCGATGAGCTGCCGCAGACTGCGGACGCCCAGCACGGACACACCGGGGACCAGCGAGGCCTCGGCGGCGGCGCACTCGGGTACGACCACTTGCTCGTACCCGGCGTCGGCCGCCGCGAGGACAGCCGGCAGGATGCCCCGCACGGGGCGCACCCGGCCGTCCAGGCCCAGCTCTCCGATCATGACGATGTCGGCGAGGACCCGGGGATCGATCCGTTCGGCGGCTCCGAGCACCGCGCAGGCGACGGCCAGGTCGAATCCCGAGCCCGCCTTCGGGACGGAGGCCGGGCTGAGTCCGACGGTGAGCTTCTTCTGCGGCCATTCGCCGCCCGAGTTCACCACCGCCGCCCGCACCCGGTCCCGGCTTTCCGTCAGGCTTTTGTCCGGGAGGCCGACCAGGGTGAAGGCCGCGACTCCGGGTTCGAGGTCGGCCTGGACCTCGACGACCACGCCTTCGACACCGACGAGGGCGACCGAGCACGTACGGGCGAACGCCATTCAGGCCACCCCCCGCGCGTGCTCGACGGACGGGGCGCCGCGGCGGGGCAGCAGGACGCCGACGAGGTCGATGCGGACGCCGCCCGGCGGGGCTCCTCCGTGGACCTGGAGCCAGTTCTGGGCGAGGGCGCGGAGCCGGGCGGCCTTCGCGGGGGTCACCGCGGCCATCGGGTGTTCGTAGCCGCCGCCCCTGCGGGTCTTCACCTCGCAGACGACCAGGGCGTCGCCGTCCCTGGCCACGATGTCGATCTCGCCGGACCTGCCGGAGCGCCAGTTGCGCTCCAGGATCGTCATGCCCTGTTCCGCCAGCCGCCGGGCGGCCAGGTCCTCGCCGTACCGGCCGAGTCCGTTGCGTGCCTTGCTCATGTCGGCACCACCTCCGGCGCCAACGGTCACGCATCCGGCCCAGCGGTGTTGATCTTGGTGGACTACTCGGCGGTTGTGGAAAACTCCGTCACCCGCCCGGCAGCTCCAGATCGCTCTTGTTCAGCTCCTCGATGTTCACGTCCTTGAACGTCAACACCCGGACCTGCTTCACGAAGCGAGCCGGCCGGTACATGTCCCAGACCCAGGCATCAGCCATGGTGACCTCGAAGAAGACTTCGCCCTGTACCGAGTGCACCTGCATCTCGTAGTCGTTGGTGAGGTAGAACCGCCGCTCGGTCTCGATCACGTATTTGAACAGACCGACGACATCTCGGTACTCCCGGTAGAGCTTCAGCTCCATCTCGGTCTCGTACTTCTCGAGGTCCTCGGCGCTCATGGCATGTTCCCCTTCAGCCGTGCGATCCCCCCATTGTGCGCCAGTCCCGGGAACCCTCAGACGATTTCCGTGTCGAGGGTCACGGGCCGGGCGGGGGGACCTTCGACGAGCAGCGTGCGCAGCAACTCGGCGAGTCTGGTCGGATACACCGTCTCATGTGCCCGGGTCAGTTCCTGACACGTCCACCAGCGCGCTCCGGCGACGCTGCGCCGTTCCAGCTCGGTCAGCCCCGTCGCCGCGGTGGCCGTCTGGGTCGTACGGGCCAGGTAGTACCACTCGTCCTGGTCCCAGCGGCGGCCCGCGAACGGGAACGAGCACCGCCGCCGCCAGAGCACGGGCCCGAGGACGACATCGGTGATGCCGGTCTCCTCCGCGAGTTCCCGCAGCGCGGCCTCCTCGCGTGTCTCGGCGCCCTCCAGGCCCCCGCCGGGCGTGAACCACCAGTCGTCGGCCGGGTCGTCCGGTTCGTGGCCGTGCAGGAGCAGGATGCGGTCCTCCGGGTCGAGGAGGACGACCCGGGCCACCTTCCGCAGGCCGGTCCCGGCCCCGCCTTCGTCCTCGCCCTCGTACGACTCCTCCGCCGGCCGCGTGGTCTCAGCGCACACCGGCCGTCTCCGGAGGGGCCGTGCGGGCGCGGGAGCGGCTCACGCGGCCCGCGACCGGGCCGTAGGCGCCGCCGCCGAGGACCAGGACGGCGCCGGCCACGATCAGCAGCTCGATCGTGCGCAGCGGGCCGGGCTCGGAGAGGGCGCCGAGCGTCTCGAAGCCGGTGGGGCGCTTGAGCGCGCCCTTCCAGGGCCAGACCACGGCCTCCACGCGGGCGGACACGGCACCGCGGGACACGGTGCCCTGGGCGGCGTCGGTGAGGTGGGCGGTGGAGTCCAGGGAACCCTGGCGCTCGTCGCCGAGGAGGAACAGCCGCCCCTCCGGCACGGTCACCGTGGCGAAGTTCTTGATCTCGGCGAGGCTGCCCTCGGGCAGGTACGGCTCGTCGATCTGCTTGCCGTTGACGGTCAGCTTGCCGTTCGTGCAGCAGGAGACGGTGTCCCCGCCCACGGCGACCACGCGCTTGACCACCTTGGCGTTGCTGACCCAGGTCTTGTCCTCGAAGACGACCACGTCACCGCGCCGCACCTCGCCGCCGTCGACCCGCCGGGCCAGCACCCGGTCGCCGGCGTCGATGGTGGGGGTCATCGAGCTGGTGGGCACGGTGTACGGCCGGTAGACCAGCGCTCCCCAGACGAAGCCGCCGAGGAACAGCACCAGACCCAGCGCCACGGCCAGTCCGGACAGCCGCTGCCCGAGCCGGCTGCCGCCGCCGGCCCGTGCCGTGCCGGTGCCGCCGCCCCGAGGGGCCGTACGCGTCATGCTCTCGCCACCCATGGACCCGCACCCTACCCGGCGGTACCGAACAGGGGCAGCCCCTCCCGCCCGGCCGGAGCGGCCGCTTACCGCTTCTTGAACTCCGCGGGCTGGAGCTCCGCGTTCCCGGACTCGGCGGTGACGGACTCCGCGTTCCCGGACTCCTGGCCGTCAGCGCGCCGGCGCCGCCACAGCACCACCGGCAGGACCGCCGCGACGGCGATGCCCTCGGGGGCCACCGTCAGGGACGCGGCGGCGGAGGACTGCTCGTTCAGGCCGGGCTGGTCGAAGGTGTCCGGGACCGGCAGGGTCCCCCAGCGGTTGATCGGCCAGGCCTTGACGATCGCGCGGCCGACGACCTTGTCGACGGGGACCATGCCGTGGTTCTTGTCGGACTGGTTGTACCGGGAGTCACGGGAGTTCTGGCGGTGGTCGCCCATCACCCAGATGAAGCCCTCGGGCACCTTCACCTTGAACTGGCCGCCCTGGTCGTCCACGCTGCACGGCGTGTTGCCGGGGTAGACGTACGGCTCGTTCAGCGCCTTGCCGTTGACCTTCAGCGGGCCGCTGCCCTTGCACTCGACCGTGTCGCCGCCGACCCCGATCACCCGCTTGATCAGGTCCTTCTCCTCCGCCGACGGCATCAGGCCGATCCAGCTGAGGACCTTCTGCACCGGGTTCGGCGTCGGCGTCGGCTCGCCCGCCAGCCAGTTGTCCGGGTCGTGGAAGACGACGACCTCACCGCGCTCGGGCTTGGCGCCGAACCACGGCGTGAGCTTGTCGACCAGTACCCGGTCGCCCTGCTGGAGGGTGTTCTGCATCGAGTCGGACGGAATCGAGAACGCCTGCACCAGGAACGTCTTGATCAGCAGCGCCAGGACCAGCGCGATGCCGACCAGGATCGGCAGCTCCTTCCAGAAGGAGCGCGGCTGCCTCGGCCGCGCGGCCGAGGCGCCCGCGCCGTCACCGCGCGGCTCCGGCCCGTCCTCCGGCGTGCCCTCGTCGCCCGCCGGCGCGTCATTCCCGGAGCTCATGGCGCTGCCCGGTACGGGAACGTCCGGTTCCACAGGGTGCCCGCGGTGCTCCTCGCCGTCGTGTCCCGACCGTGCGCCAACCGCCACATCCCCCACGCCAACTCCTCACTCTGTGCCGCCGCCCGCGCCGCACCCGGCGCAGGCCCACCACTCCCATAACGAGCGGGAGTTCCGCAGGGGTCGGGAGCTGGGTCATTCCGTTCGGATTCTCGGAAGCAACCCTATGCGACGCCTGGGGACCAGCGGTCGTCCCCGACGCCGAGTCGGTGACGCTTGCGAAGGTTTTAGGTTCTTCCAGACGCGTCCAGTGGCCGACCGGCCAGCCGATGACCATGGCCCGGCCGACCACGGAGTCCAGCGAGACCGTGCCGCCGTAGGCCGTGTCCTGGTGGGAGCGGGAGTCCGCGGAGTTGCCGCGGTGGTCGCCCATCACCCACAGCCGGCCCTTGGGGACGGTGATGTCGAAGGGCATGGCCGAGGGCGCGTCCCCGGGATAGAGGTAGTCGCCCTCGGTGAGCGGGACGCCGTTGACGGTGACGCGACCCTGGGCGTCGCAGCACTTGACGTGGTCGCCGCCGACCCCGATGACCCGTTTGATCAGGTCCTTCTCGTTGTCGGACGGCAGCAGGCCGATGAAGGTGAGGCCTTCTTTGAACTGCTTGACGACGACGGGGTCGTGCTTCTTGGCGGTCTGCTCGTCCTGGAGCCAGCCGCCCGGGTCGTGGAAGACGACGACGTCCCCGCGCCGCGGCTCGGAGCCGAACCACGGGGTGAGCTTGTCCACCAGGACCCGGTCGCCGATCCGGATCGTCTCCTCCATGGACCCGGACGGGATCACGAACGCCTGCACGAGGAACGTCTTCAGGACGAGCGCGATGAGGACGGCCACACCGACCAGGAGGGGGATCTCCCGGACGGCCGAGCGTCTGCGCTTGCGCTTGACCTTGCGCTGCAGTTGCCGGCGCTCCGCGCGCGTGCGGCCACCGCCGGGCGCGGAGGTGCGGCGTACCCCGGTGGGCAGCAGGTTGTCGGCGGGCGTGCCGGGCACTCCGCGCGGTTTGCCGCGGTTACCCATGGGCGCCTCCGGCGGGGGCGGCGGGCACGCGCGCGTAGGCGGACGGCCGGGTCAGGTGCGTCCAGTGGCGGTACGGCCAGACGATCCAGTCGGCCCGGCCGATGACGTCTCCGACGGGGATCATGCCGCCGCCGGGCGAGCCGAGGTGGTCGCGGGAGTCGCTGGAGTCGCTGCGGTGGTCGCCGAGGACGAAGAGGCGGCCCGGGGGCACGGCGATGTCGAAGGGCACGCTGGAGGGGCTGTCCCCGGGATAGAGGAACGCCGTCTCGTCGACCGGTCGGCCGTTCACCTCGATCCTCCCCTTCTCGTCGCAGCAGACCACATGGTCTCCCGCCACACCGGCCACGCGCTTGATGTAGTCGGCGTCCCCGAAATACCCGGTGCCGTCGAACACAATCACGTCGCCGCGGCGCGGCTGGGCACCGAAACGGTACGCCAACTTGTTTACGAGGACGCGGTCGCCGATCCTCAATCCCTGCTCCATGGATCCGCTCGGAATCTGGAACGGTTGCACCACGAACGCATTGAGGACCAGCAGGAACGCCAGGCAGAGGAAGAGCGTGAGGGTGATCCTGCCGCCGGGCAGCCATTCGGCGGCCCGCGACACCAACGCGAAACGCGACCGGCCCTCCGGCCCCGGAGTACCGGGGTGGGAGGAGCGGTCGCGTTCCGTCGGCTGTGCTTCGGTGTCCATCGGAGCCAGATGCTATCCGGCTCCGCTGTGACTCCGGGAAAGCGCTCAGTTCTCGCGCTTCTCCTTGATCTTCGCGGCCTTGCCGCGCAGCTCACGGAGGTAGTACAGCTTGGCGCGGCGCACGTCACCACGGGTGACCAGCTCGATCTTCTCGACGATCGGGGTGTGCACCGGGAAGGTGCGCTCGACGCCGACGGAGAACGAGACCTTGCGGACCGTGAAGGTCTCGCGGACACCGGAGCCCTGGCGACGGATCACAACGCCCTTGAACTGCTGCACACGGGAGCGGTTGCCCTCGATGACGCGCACGTGGACGTTGACGGTGTCACCCGGGCGGAAGGCCGGGATGTCGCTGCGCAGCGACGCGGCGTCGACGGAGTCGAGCAGGTGAGACATTTCGTCTGCTTTCTTCGCTGATGCCACAGGTCATCAACGGGAGCTAGGTGTACAGGAGGCTGCCGTGCGGGTCGGGACGGGCGTCGTGTCCCCCTGTGGCAGGGGCGCACGCCGGACGGGCGCACAACAGCAGCCTATTGTTCCACGCCCTCGGCCCGGCGCCAAAATCGGCCGTACGGCTCCCCGTCCGGGTCCGGTTCCCAGCCCAGGATGGACAGCATCTCGCGGTCCTTCTTGTCGAAGGCCTCGGGGTCGCAGCGCTCGATCAGGTCGGGGCGGTTCAGGGTCGTGCGGCGCAGGGCCTCGTCACGGCGCCAGCGGGCGATCTTCCCGTGGTGGCCGCTGAGCAGCACCTCGGGGATGTCCCGGCCGCGCCAGACGGGCGGCTTGGTGTAGACGGGGCCTTCCAGGAGACCGGCCATCGCCCCGGGGGCGAAGGAGTCGTCGCGGTGCGACTCCGCGTTGCCGAGGACGCCGGGCAGCAGCCGGGCGACGGCCTCGGTGATGACCAGGACGGCCGCCTCGCCGCCGGCGAGGACGTAGTCGCCGATGGAGACCTCGTGGACCGGCATCCGGGTCGCGTACTCGTCCATGACGCGCCGGTCGATGCCCTCGTAGCGCGCCGGGGTGAAGATCAGCCAGGGGCGCTCGGACAGTTCGACGGCCAGCTCCTGGCTGAAGGGGCGGCCGCTGGGCGTGGGCACGATCAGCGCGGGCGCCCCGGCGCCCGTCTCGTAACCGTCGGCGAGGACCGTGTCCAGGGCGTCTCCCCAGGGATCGGTCTTCATGACCATGCCGGGGCCGCCGCCGTACGGCGTGTCGTCCACCGTGTTGTGCCGGTCGTACGTCCACGCGCGCAGGTCGTGCACCTGGACGTTGAGCTGCCCACGCGCGCGTGCCTTGCCCACGAGGGATACGTTCAGCGGCTCCAGGTACTCCGGGAAGATCGTGACGACGTCGAGCCTCATGCGCCGTCTTCCCCGGACTCCGCCCCGGCTTCGTCCCTGGAGGAGGCGATCACGGCGCGGTCGTCGATCAGGCCGGGCGGGGGCGCGATGACCGCCTTCTGCTCCGCCAGGTCGATCTCGGTGACGATCTCCTCCACGAAGGGGATCAGCACCTCGGTGCCGTCGGGGCGCTCGACGATGAACAGGTCCTGCGTGGGCAGGTGCGAGATCTCGGTGATCCGGCCGACCTCCGCGCCGTCCTCGGTGACGACGTCGAGGTCGATGAGCTGGTGGTCGTAGTACTCGTCCTCGCCCTCGGGCAGTTCCTCGGGGTCCACCTCGGCGATCAGCAGGGTGTTGCGCAGGGCCTCGGCGGCGTTGCGGTCGGTGACGCCCGCGAAGCGCAGCAGGAGGCGGCCGCTGTGGACGCGGCCCGTCTCGATGGTCAGCGGCCCCGCCGAGGCGGGATCCGTGGCGAGTACGGCGCCGGGCCCGAGCCTGAGTTCCGGCTCGTCGGTACGTACCTCGACGGTGACCTCGCCCTTGATGCCATGGGCACGGCCGATCCGTGCGACTACCAGCTGCACGTGTCCAAATCTCCTGTCGTACGACTGCGGGCCGGGGACGGCCCTGTGGCCCTCCCCGGCCCGAGCCGGTTGCGATGAAGCGTCAGCGGACGTGGTCCACGTCGACAAGGTCGACGCGGACACCGCGACCGCCGATGGCGCCCACGACGGTGCGCAGGGCGCGCGCGGTGCGGCCGTTGCGGCCGATCACCTTGCCGAGGTCGTCCGGGTGGACCCGGACCTCCAGCACACGCCCGCGGCGCAGGTTGCGCGAGGCGACCTGCACATCGTCAGGGTTGTCGACGATGCCCTTCACGAGGTGCTCAAGCGCCTCTTCGAGCATGCTGCTCAGGCCTCGGTGGACTCGGACTCGGCAGCGGCCTCGTCCTTCTTCTCAGCCTTCTTCTTCTGGGTGATCGCCTCACCCTTGCCCTCGTCGTCACCGCCGAGAGCCTCGAACGACGGGCGGGTGGCCTTCGGCTCGGCGACGAGCAGCGGCGCGGGAGCCGGCTCGCCCTTGAACTTCTGCCAGTCGCCGGTCTTCTTCAGGATGGCGAGCACAGGCTCGGTCGGCTGGGCGCCGACGCCGAGCCAGTACGCCACACGCTCGGCGTCCACCTCGATGACCGACGGGTTGTAGGTCGGGTGGTACTTGCCGATCTCCTCGATGGCCCGGCCGTCACGGCGGGTACGGGAGTCGGCGACGACGATGCGGTAGTGAGGCGAACGGATCTTGCCCAGACGCTTCAGCTTGATCTTGACTGCCACGGGAGTGGGTTCTCCTGGATTTGACGTGGTTGGGCACGGCGAGTCGCCGCGTGGGGTTGCGGTACCCGAGTGCCCGATGGACGCGTCAGCCGGAGGAGAGAGGGGTCCTGTGCGGCTGTCGAGTACAGCTAGCCATTCTGCCATACCCCGCGGGCCGCTCCGGGCCGAGGGTGCGCCGGCCCTGCCCGGGCACGCCGGGGAGGCACCCGGCGTGGAGGTGAGGTCACGTCGGGTGCGCCGGCCGGTGCGGTGAGGTCGCCGTCGGCCACGGCTGCCACGAGCAGCCGTGACCGCTACGCCGCTCCCACGACCTCCGGGATCCTGAACGGCTTGCCGCAGCCGCCGCAGACGATCGGGGCCTGGGCGAGGACCGAGGGCACCACCCGGACGTTGCGGCCGCAGTCGCACACCGCCTTGACACGGACGCCGCCGCCGGAGGAGCCGTGCCGGGCGGCCGGGCCGCGGAAGGTGCGGGAGGTGTCGGCCGAGGTGGCCGCGGTGTGGGCCTTCAGGGCGCGCTGGAGCCGCTCGATGGTCGGGCGGTAGCGCCGCTTCGCCTCGGTGTTGAGCGTGACCAGCGAGAAACCGCTGCTCGGGTGCGGCTCCTCGGGGTGGTCCAGGCCCAGCTCCTCGGCGATCGCGAGGAAACGCCGGTTGTGGTAGCGGCCGGCCCGGGAGGTGTCGCGGACGCCGCGGGCGGCGGCGATGCCGTGGACTGCCTCGTGGAGCAGCCTTTCGAAGGAGAGTTCGTGACCGCACGCGGACGACGACTCTCCGATCAGGGATTCAGGCGCGGCAAGGTCGGGCAGCTCGGGGTGGTGCCGCTGAATGTCGGCCCACGCCTGCGCCAGCTCTGCGGCGAGAACAGGTGGTGTCTGTGTCGTGCTCACGTAATGACAACGAGCGGGAGTGCCGCTGTGTTCCTATTCCGGGGCATCCCAAATATTTTGCACGTACCCGTCAGTTGCCACTGATGCGTCCGGACGAGGGCGGGTGCGCTGATCTGCGGAGAAGCGTCACAGCTCCTACCAAGCTGGTGCGTAGCCCGCACTACGCACCGCCGGTGAGCCCTGAGGCGACGGGCGCGGGCCGCCGCGCAAGGGAGGTTTCGGCCGCTCTCGGCGCGCGCCCTCATCCCGGTCAGCGTCCACGGCCTCCGTGACGTTACCGCGTACCGCCGCGACCTGTGTCACCGGCCTGCCTTCCGGGGGCCGGCACCGCGGGGCCGTCCGGATTGCCGGGATGTGAAATCTCGCCACACCGGCGTCCACACCTCAAGCCGGGCCCCACGACCCCTGGACGCCACCGCGAGCCGGGAGTTACCTGGCATACGTGGGAAGGGCGCGCGCACGGCACGGGGGCACGCAACCGGGCGCGGCGGCGAACTGTCGGCGGATTGGGGCGCTTACCTATGACACCTACGCTCGTGCGGCAGCACACGTCCCACGCGGAGTCCGCACCCCGCGTGGACCCGGGCGCACGCGCGCGTGACTGGTCCGAGATCCAGGAGCGGATGCTCGTACCGCTCTACGAAGCCGTGTACGACCGACTCGAGGTGGGCCCCGCCACCCGGTTGCTGGGCCTGAACTGCGGTTCGGGGCTCGCCCTGCTGATGGCGGCCTCCAGGGGCGCCGCGGTCACCGGTGTCGACTCCGCCTCCCCCGAACGGCTCGCCCTCGCGCGCGAGCGCCTGCTGCCGGACGCCCCGCCCGGCCGGGGCGGCGACGGCGGAACGGGCACGCACGCGCGTACGCCGGTGGAGCTCCTCGACGGCCCGCCCTCGGCGGCGCAGTCGGCGGACGGCGCCCGGACGGACGCGTACACCCTGGTGACCGCCTTCGAGCCGGTCGGCGGCCTCGCGTGCGACGCCGAGGGGCTGGGCGACCTGCTCGCCGGTGTGCTGCCGCTGGCCGGGCGGGGGGCCGCCGTGGTGCTGGCCGGCTGGGGACCGCCGGAGCGCTGCGCCACCTCCTCGGTGCTGCGGGTGGCCGCCAAGCTGGCCGATCCGCTGCGCGGCACGCGCAGCCGGCCGCCCGCGCCGCGCGACGTCCTGGAGGAGGTCGCCGGGCGGGCCGGGCTGAAGCCGGACGGCTCGGGCCGGGTCGCCTGCCCGTTCGGGTACGCGGACCTCGACAGCGCCGTACGGGGGCTGCTGTCCACCGGCCTGTTCGACGCGGCGGTCTCGGCGACGGACGCCAAGCAGGTCGACAAGGAGCTGACGGAGGCGCTGCACCCGCACCGGCGCCCGGACGGCACGGTGTGGATGCCGAACGTCTTCCGCTACCTCATCGCGCGCGTGCCCTAGGGTCTTCCGTCCGGATCAGGCCGGTGCCAGACCCCGCGAGCCCGGCATGATCCGGACGAGAGGCCCAGGTGCCGGGCAGGCCCCGGGGAAGCCGGTCCGTCGTCAGTCCTCGCCCTGCTTGGTCAGGCGTGTGATCCCGGCGATCCGGTAGGCGTCCGCCTCCTCCAGCGTCTCGTTCTCCAGCAGCGCCCGCGCGAGGTCGTCCAGCCGGCCCCGGTGGTCGCGCAGCTTGCGGCACGCCTCCTCGTAGCACTCGTCCACGATCCGCCGCATCTCGGAGTCGATGACGTCGAGGGTCTGCGGGGCGGCCGACAGCCCGTACGCCTGCTGGGCGTCGCTCGGCAGGGCGGACAGCCGGCCGACGCGCTCGCTCATGCCCCAGCGGCCCACCATCCCGCGCGCGATGTTGGTGACCTGTTCCAGGTCGTTCTCGGCACCCGTCGTGACGACCCCGTAGACGACCTCCTCCGCCGCCATGCCGCCCAGGGCGCCGATGATGCGCCCGCGCAGGTACTCCTCGGAGTGCGCGTACCGCTCCACCTCGGGCGTGGACATGGTCACCCCGAGCGCCCGGCCGCGCGGCACGATGGTGATCTTGCGGACGGGGTCGGCGCCGGGCTGGAGCATGCCGAGCAGGGCATGGCCGCTCTCGTGGTACGCGGTACGCCGGCGGTCCTCCTCCGGCATGACCAGGGTGCGCTCGGCGCCCAGCTGCACCTTCTCCAGCGCCTCGGACAGGTCGGCGCCGGTCACCTGCTCCTGTTTGCGCTTGACGGCGAGCAGAGCGGCCTCGTTGGCGAGATTGGCCAGATCCGCGCCGGTCATGCCCGGGGTGACGCGGGCCAGCTGCGTCAGGTCCACGTCGGGCGCGAGCGGGATCTGCCGGGTGTGGATCCGCAGGATCGACTCGCGGCCGCCGCGGTCCGGCGGGGAGACGGTGACCACCCGGTCGAAGCGGCCCGGCCTGGTCAGCGCCGGGTCCAGGATGTCCGCGCGGTTGGTCGCCGCGATGACGATCACGCCCTCGGCGCCGGAGAAGCCGTCCATCTCCGTGAGGATCTGGTTCAGTGTCTGCTCGCGCTCGTCGTGGCCGCTCATCGACGCGCTGCCGCCGCGCGCGCGTCCGATGGTGTCGATCTCGTCGATGAAGATGATCGACGGCGCCACCTTGCGGGCCTCGGCGAACAGCTCGCGGACGCGGGACGCGCCGACGCCCACGATCATCTCGATGAACTCGGACGCCGAGGCCGAGAAGAACGGCACGCCGGCCTCGCCCGCGACCGCCCGTGCGAGCAGGGTCTTGCCGGTGCCGGGCGGTCCGGCCAGCAGCACCCCGCGGGGCAGCTTCGCGCCCATCCTGCGGTAGACGTCGGGGTGCTCCAGGAAGTCGACCACGTCGTCGAGTTCGCCCTTGACCTCGTCGATGCCGGCGACGTCGGCGAAGGTCGTGCGCTCGGTGTCCGGCCGCGGCCCGACCGGTCTGGGCGGCGACCGGCGGCCGAAGAGGCCGCCTCCGCCGGGCAGCATCCCGCCGAGCCGCCGCTGGACGAGGAGCCACACCACGACCAGGACCGCGAGGGGGATCAGGGACATCAGCAGGTTGGTCGCCAGGCTGCGTTCCTGCACGACCGGCCGCGCGGTCACGGTGACCCCGTGGCTGCTCAGGTTCTGCCACAGCCGGTCGTCCGCGAAGGCCGGCCGCTGTGTCTTGAACTTGGTGTACGAGCCGCCGCCCTCGGGATCGGAGCGGGGGGTCCTGAGCTGGCCCTGGATCGCGTCGCCCTTGGAGTAGATCGTGGCGACATTGCCCTCGCCGACCTGCCTGCTGAACTCCGTGTACGAGATCGTCGGCTCGTTGCCCTGGCCGAAGTAGTGCAGCCCGGCGTAGGCCAGCACGAAGACGACCACCGCGGTGGCGAGCAGGCCCCACCATCTGCCGCCCCGGAACCGGCCTTGCCGCCGGGGAGGCTCCTCCGGTGTGCCCTCGGCGCGCCACGGCTGATCAGGCGCCTTGCGGGGCGGCGCCGCATCACTCATATCTGGACGTTACGACACCCCACGGGCCTCGGCACGCGCAAAGGGGCGCCCCCTGCGACAGGAGGCGCCCCCGGCGTTTCGTGCGAGCGGAACTCAGCCCGTGCCCTTCCCGGACCCAGCCCGTGCCCTTCCCGGACTCAGCCCATGAACTTCTTGAACTCGTCCGGCAGTTCGAAGTCCTGGCCGTCCTGCTGCGGCAGCCCGAAGGCGTTCCCGCCCTGTGCGGCGGCCTCGCGGCGCTGCGCCGCCTCCAGTTCCTGCTGCCTGCGCTTCATCGGGTTGCCGGAGCGCTGCTTGCCCTTGGCCTTCTTCTGCTGCTTCTTCTGCCGGCCGGGGCCGCCGCCCATGCCCGGGATCCCCGGCATGCCCGGCATACCGCCCTGGGCCATGCGCGACATCATCTTGCGGGCCTCGAAGAACCGCTCGACCAGGCTCTTCACCGCGCTGACCTCGACACCGGAACCCCGCGCGATACGGGCGCGGCGGGAGCCGTTGATGATCGTCGGGTCCTGCCGCTCGGCCGGGGTCATCGACTTGATGATCGCGGCGGTGCGGTCGACGTCCCGCTCGTCCAGGTTGGCGATCTGGTCCTTGATCTGGCCCATGCCCGGGAGCATGCCGAGCAGCTTGCTGATGCTGCCCATCTTCCTGACCTGCTCCATCTGGGACAGGAAGTCGTCCAGGGTGAAGTCCTGGCCCTTCTTCGACGCCAGCTTGGAGGCCATCTTGGCGGCCTCTTCCTGGCTGAACGTCTTCTCCGCCTGCTCGATCAGGGTGAGCAGGTCACCCATGTCGAGGATGCGGGAGGCCATCCGGTCCGGGTGGAACGCGTCGAAGTCGTCCAGCTTCTCGCCGTTCGACGCGAACATGATCGGCTTGCCGGTGATCTGCCGGATGGACAGGGCCGCACCACCGCGGGCGTCACCGTCGAGCTTGGAGAGGACCACGCCGTCGAAGCCGACGCCGTCGCGGAAGGCCTCGGCGGTGTTGACGGCGTCCTGGCCGATCATCGCGTCGACGACGAACAGGATCTCGTCCGGGGAGACGGCGTCGCGGATGTCCGCGGCCTGCTGCATCATCTCGGCGTCGATGCCGAGGCGGCCGGCGGTGTCCACGATCACGATGTCGTGGACCTTGGACTTCGCGAAGTCGATGGAGTCCTTGGCGACCTTCACCGGGTCGCCGACGCCGTTGCCCGGCTCCGGCGCGTACACCGCGACACCGGCGCGCTCGGCGACGACGCTCAGCTGGTTGACGGCGTTGGGGCGCTGGAGGTCGGCGGCGACCAGCAGCGGGGAGTGGCCCTGCTCCGCGAGCCACTTGCCGAGCTTGCCCGCGAGGGTGGTCTTGCCGGCGCCCTGGAGACCGGCCAGCATGATCACGGTGGGCGGCTGCTTGGCGAAACGCAGACGCCGGGTCTCGCCGCCGAGGATGGTGACCAGTTCCTCGTTGACGATCTTGAGGACCTGCTGGGCGGGGTTGAGCGCCCGGGAGACCTCGGCCCCGAGCGCGCGCTCCTTGACGTTCTTGATGAACGACCGCACGACGGGCAGCGCCACGTCGGCTTCGAGGAGCGCGATGCGGATCTCGCGCGCCGTGGCGTCGATGTCCGCCTCGGAGAGCCGTCCCTTGCCGCGCAGGTTCTTGAAAGTCGCTGACAGGCGATCGGAGAGAGTGTCGAACACGGCGCTCGCGGTCCTCGGGGTCGGTGACGGTCTTGAAGGTCGCCCTCCAGGGTATCCCGGCGCCGCAAGCACCGGGGCAGGTCATCCGCGCAGCGTCTCCTCCAGCACCCCCGCCAGCGACGCCGCGTCCCCGGCGGGCAGGGGTGCACCCGCCCCCGTCGTGACGTAGAACGCGTCCACCGCGTTGGAGCCCAGCGTGCTCACGTGCATGCTCCGGACCCGTACGCCGGCCTTCTCCAGGGCCATGCCGATGCGGTGCAGCAGGCCCGGGGCGTCCTGGGCGCGGACCTCGATCACCGTGGCGTGGTGGGAGGCGGCCGGGGCGACCGTCACGCGGGGCGGCGGGGCGGTCCAGCCGCGGCGGCGCGGGTAGGCGGCGTCGCGTTCGGCGAGGCGGCCGGCGATGTCGAGGGTGCCGTCCAGGGCGCGGACCAGGTCGGTGCGCAGCCGGGCCGCCTGGGGCAGGGAGCCGTACTCGGCGGCGACCCGCCAGTTGAGGAGGAGGACGGTCGCGTCGTCGACGTCGTCCGGCAGGCGCAGCGCGCGCAGCTCCGCCGTGCGCACGGTGAGGCGGTGCACGGCGAGGACGCCGGCGACCGCGGGGAGGACACCGGGCTGGTCGGGCACGGCGATGAGCAGCTCCACGCCCAGGGGTTCCGGGTCGCCCGCCGGGTCCTCGGCGGTGACCGGTTCGGTCTGGGCGCGCAGGGCGAGGACGGGGCCGCCGGTGCGGTAGGCCTCGATGGCGAGGCGTTCCTGCTCGGCGGTGGGCGCGGCCGGCTCGGGCTCGTCGGGGGCGTCCCCGGCGAGGACGGCGCGGACGCGCCGGACGAGGTCGGCGACGAGGGAGCCGCGCCAGGAGGACCAGGCGGCCGGGCCGGTCGCGAGGGCGTCCGCCTCGGTGAGGGCGTGCAGCAGCTCCAGGGTGCCCTGGCCGCCGACGGCCTCCGCGACCGAGCGCACGGTGGCGGGGTCGTCCAGGTCGCGGCGGGTGGCGGTCTCGATGAGCAGCAGGTGGTGGCGCACCAGCAGGGACAGCACGGCCACGTCCGCGCGGTCGAAGCCGATCCGCGCGGCGACGTCCCGGGCGATGATCTCGCCGGCCACCGAGTGGTCGCCGGGCCAGCCCTTGCCGATGTCGTGCAGCAGGGCGGCCACCAGCAGCAGGTCGGGGCGGCTGACGCGGCGGGTGAACTCGGAGGCGCGGACCGCCGTCTCGATCAGGTGGCGGTCCACCGTCCACACGTGCACGGCGTTGCGCTGCGGCCGGCAGCGCACCCGCTCCCAGTCGGGCAGCAGACGCGTGACCAGGCCCTCGGCCTCCAGCGCCTCCCAGACCTCGATCGTCGGGCGGCCGGAGCCGAGCAGGGTGACCAGCTGCTCGCGGGCCTCGGCGGGCCAGGGCGTGGGCAGGGGGCGCGCGGTGGCGGCCATGCGCCGTACGGCGTGCAGGGAGAGCGGGAGACCGGCCTGAGCGGCGGCGGCCGCGGCGCGCAGCGGGAGCACGGGGTCGCGCTCGGGGCGTGCGGCGCGGGCGAGCACCACCTCGCCGTCCTGTTCCACCACGCCTTCGGCCAGCGGCGACCGTTCGGTGACCGGCTTGCCGCCGCCCAGGATGGCGCGCAGGCGGGGACGGACGGCGCGCGAACGCAGCACGCGCCCCACTTCGCGCCAGGTCACGTCACTGGCGTACGCGATCACCCGCGCCGCTT
This sequence comes from Streptomyces sp. NPDC047841, assembly GCF_040704085.1. Taxonomy (NCBI): domain Bacteria; kingdom Bacillati; phylum Actinomycetota; class Actinomycetes; order Kitasatosporales; family Streptomycetaceae; genus Streptomyces; species Streptomyces sp. NPDC047841. Next base: position 226,485 of record NZ_JBEYRP010000009.1, on the reverse strand, counting down.
CGTAGACCTGCCGCAACAGGGTGTCGGCGTCGAGCAGCCCCAGCTCGGCGGCCACCTGGTCCTGTTCCTGGAGGGCGAGCCGGTCGGTGGCGCGGCCGGTGGCCAGGTGGAGGGCGTCCCGGACGTCGAGGAGCCGGCGGCGGGCGTCGGCCAGGCCCTCGCGGGGGGCGTCGGCGAGCCAGGAGGCGGCGACGGCGCGCAGTGCGGTGGCGTCGCGGAGGCCGCCGCGGGCCTCCTTGAGGTCGGGTTCCAGCAGGTACTGGAGCTCGCCCTGGCGCGCGGCGCGTTCGGCGCACAGTTCCTTGAGTTCGGGGAGCCGTTTGGGGGCCTGGTTGCGCCAGTCGGTGAGGACGGCGGTGCGCAGGCCGGCGGTGAGCCCGGCGTCGCCGGCGAGGTGGCGGGCGTCCAGCAGGCCGAGGTGGACCTTGAGGTCCTCGCCGGCCGTCTTGCGGGCCTCGGCGGGGGTGCGCACGGAGTGGTCGAGGGCGAGGCCGAGGTCCCAGACGGGGTACCAGATCCGGTCGGCGAGGGCGGCGACCGCGCCGGGGTCGGTGCCGTCGTGGAGCAGGACGAGGTCGAGGTCGCTGCGCGGGGACAGTTCCCCGCGGCCGTAGCCGCCGACGGCGACGAGCGAGACGCCGTGTGCCGCGCCCGCCGCCGCGCCGAACAGTCCGGCGAGCCAGTCGTCGGTCAGGCCGGAGAGGGCGGCACGGCGCGGCGGCCCGGACCGCGCCCCCTCCGTGAGGAGGCGCAGCCGGGCCGCCGCGTAGCCGCCGGGTCCCGGGTCTTCCGTCTCTTCGCGCACATCCGTACCGGTCACCCAGCGACTCCTGTTCCGTTTCCCGCGGCCTTCCCCTGACCTGGATTGTGCTCTGTCAGAGCGCGTCCGGCCCGCGTTCGCCCGTGCGGACCCGTACGGCGGTCTCCACGGGCAGCGACCAGACCTTGCCGTCCCCGATCTTGCCGGTGCGGGCCGCCTTGACGATGACCTCGATCAGCTGCTCGGCGTCGTCGTCCTCGGCCAGCACCTCGACGCGGATCTTGGGCACGAGGTCGACGGTGTACTCGGCGCCGCGGTAGACCTCGGTGTGGCCGCGCTGCCTGCCGTAGCCGCTGGCCTCGGTGACCGTGAGTCCGTGGACGCCGAAGGCCTGGAGGGCTTCCTTGATCTCGTCGAGCCGGTGCGGCTTCACGACGGCGGTGATGAGCTTCATGCGTCCACCTTCCTGTTCTGCGCGGCGGCCGGGGCCGGGGCGGCGAGGGACCCGGCGACGCCGCCGCCGGCGCCGCTGAAGTCGTATGCGGTCTCGGCGTGCTCGGCCTGGTCGATGCCGGAGACCTCCTCGTCCTCGGTGACGCGCAGGCCGAGGGTCCTGTCGAGGAGGAAGGCGAGGACGGCGGAGACGATCAGGGAGTAGGCGAGGACCGCGAAGACACCGGCGCACTGCTTCCAGAGCTGGGTGAAGGTGTGGTCGCCGTAGAAGACGCCCGTGGCGGTGGACTGGCCCTTGCCGGTGGCGAAGAAGCCGATGAGCAGGGAGCCGATGATGCCGCCGACCATGTGGACGCCGACCACGTCCAGGGAGTCGTCGTAGCCCCACTTGAACTTCAGGCCGACGGCCGCGGCGCAGGCGACACCGGCGATGGCGCCGACGGCGATCGCGCCGAGCGGGGAGACCGCGCCGCCGGACGGGGTGATGGCGACGAGACCGGCGACCGCGCCGGAGGCGGCGCCGAGCGTGGTGAAGGCGCCGTGCCGGATCTTCTCGTAGGCGAGCCAGGCCAGCATGGCGGCGGCCGTCGCGACCTGCGTGTTGACGAACATCAGCGCGCCGACGCCGTCGTCGTTGCCGAGCCAGGAGCCGGCGTTGAAGCCGAACCAGCCGAACCACAGCAGACCGGCGCCGAGCATGACCAGCGGGAGGCTGTGCGGGCGCATGGGGTCGCGCTTGAAGCCGACGCGCTTGCCGATGACGAGGATGACACCGAGCGCCGCCGCACCGGCGTTGATGTGGACCGCCGTACCGCCCGCGAAGTCGATCACTCCGAGCTTGTAGGCCCAGCCGTCGGCGCCCCAGACCCAGTGGGCGACCGGGACGTAGACGATCGTGGCCCACAGAGCGACGAACAGCGCCCAGGCGGAGAACTTGACCCGGTCGGCGAGGGCGCCGCTGATCAGGGCCGGGGTGATGATCGCGAACATCAGCTGGAAGACCATGAACACGAAGATCGGGATGGTGTAGCCGTCCCAGAGCTGTGTCAGGCCGACGTTGCTGAGGCCGATCCAGTCGGCGTTCCAGCCGAGCAGGCTGTTGCCCGTGCCGAAGGCGAGGGAGAAGCCGTAGAGGACCCACAGGATGGTGACGATCCCGAGGCTGATGAAGCTCATCATCAGCATGTTCAGGGTGCTCTTGACGCGGACCATGCCTCCATAGAAGAAGGCCAGTCCCGGGGTCATCAGCATCACCAGGGCGGAACAGATCAGCATGAAGCCTGTGTTCGCGGACGACAGTCTGGGTGCGTCCGCCGCAAGCATGATGGCTGGTGCCATCGGCGTCTCCTCGTCGGTTGGTACGGCCCCGTGCGGGCGGTGCCTGAGCGGTCCGGTCGGGTGAGGGGTGGGCCGGTTATGCGCCACGAGACTGACGCAGCGCGGTTTCGGTGGAAGCCCCTCGTTGTTTCGCCGGGGTGACGAAGGCGCCCTGTGTGTTACGCGTCGATGAAGTGCGGGGTGCCGGGGCCGCGCGATCGTTATCGTGGCGCGACCTTCCGCGCGGGACCCGTTGGCGGACACAAGCCGGCCGCGGCGGGCCTTCCGATGACCTGGCATGGGGGAGCCGAGTCGGGTGGTTCGGGAGGACCGGCCGCGGCCGGGGTCCGGGGTGCTGCGGTGGTCAGACGGCTTCGGCGTTCTCCGGGAGGTCGACGGCGAGCTGGTCACTGAGGTCGATGACGGCGGCGAGGTCGCCGTAGTCACGGACGGCCGTGTCGACCGTCTTTCGGATACGGGTGTTCACACGCTCGGAGCGGACCTTCTTGGCGATCTCCATGGCACGCGTGGCGTAGGCCGTGCTCTCCTCGGGCTCGCGCTGGAGCAGGTGCACGGTGGCCATGCCGATGAGGTTGAGCGCGTACGACCGCTGGTGCTCGGAGTCGTCGGCGAACAGCTCCACCGCCCGCCGCATCAGCGGCTCGGCCAGGGAGGCGTAGGTGGGGCTGCGCCCGGCCACGTAGGCGAGGTCGCGGTAGGAGTGCGAGTTCTCCCCGTGGAGCTCGGCCTCGGAGAAGAAGCGGATCCAGTCGGGGTCCGGCTCGTCCCACTCGTCGACCTCGGCGAAGGTGTCCTCGGCCATGCGGACGGCACGCTTGGTCTTGCCGGGCTGGCCCATGTTGGCGTAGGCGCGGGCCTCCATCGCATACAGCATCGACTGGGTGCGCGGGCTCGCGCAGTCGCGGCTGCCGTACTGGGCGAGGTGGATCAGCTCCAGGGCGTCCTCCGGCCGGCCGAGGTGGATCATCTGGCGGCTCATGCTGGAGAGGATGTACGAGCCGAGCGGCTTGTCCCCGGCTTCCTTGGCCGCGTGCAGGGCGAGCACGAAGTACTTCTGGGCGGTGGGCTGGAGGCCGACGTCGTACGACATCCAGCCGGCCAGCTCGGCCAGTTCGGCGGCGACCTTGAACAGCGTGCGGGTGGTGGCCTCGGGCTGGGGCTCCTGGAGCAGGTCGGTGACCTCGTGCAGCTGGCCGACGACCGCCTTGCGGCGCAGGCCGCCGCCGCACTGGGCGTCCCACTGGCGGAACATGCGCGTGGTGGACTCCAGCAGCTCCAGCTCCGGCCGGGACAGCCGGCCCGGCCTGCGCGCGTCGAGGGCGGTCTGCGGCTCGGGCGGGGCCGGGGAGGACGGGGCGGGCACCAGCCAGCGCTGCATGGGCTCGATGAGGGAGGGACCGGCGGACAGCGCGAGCGAGGTCCCGAGGAAGCCGCGCCGGGCGAGCATCAGGTCGCTGCGGGAGAACTCGCCGAGCAGGGAGACCGTCTGCGGGCCCGTCCAGGGCAGGTCGACCCCGGAGGCGGCGGGCGGCTGACGGGCGGCGCGCAGGCCGAGATCCTCGATGGAGACGACACACCCGAAGCGCTCGGAGAACAGCTCCGAGAGGATGCGCGGGATCGGTTCGCGCGGGTTCTCGCCGTCCAGCCAGCGGCGCACCCGGGAGGTGTCGGTGGAGATGTGGTGGGCGCCCAACTGGCGTGCCCGGCGGTTCACTTGGCGGGCCAGCTCGCCCTTGGACCAGCCGCTGCGCACGAACCACGAACCGAGCAGCTCGTTGGGGCGCTTGTCAGCGTGTGTCCCGCTTCCGCCGTTGCCGCCCACTGGCACGCCCCCATCCCTGAGACCACTTGCCGCCCGATGCGCCAAGCCCTATCAGAATGCCGGTAAATACGGCCTCGCGTCCGCCGGTTCTCACCCTTCGAACGGTTTGGCGACTTGCCTCCGGCATACCCGCGAGTGCATGTGCCCCGGGGACTCGTGCACTCACAGTAATCCTACGATCACCCGTCCAACCACGGGGATCCCTGAAACGCCACCATTCGCCACCCCTTCGAATGAACTCACGGTGGCCGGGGCGCGATTCACTTGACACAGGACGGCCGGAAGTGGGCGGAGTGATGCACCCAGGGGCGCGTTTCCCTCCGGTGCGCCACCCTCCGTACTCCAAGGCGCCGCCTTAGCGCCGCGTCGCCGCGGGGAGGCGGAGCCGTAGCGTTACGTTCCGCTTCCGTCTCGCTCCGTGGCGTAACCACCGGCGCGCTGGACCCGTTGGAGGGGGCATGGGCTTCACGATCGGCGGCATCCGCGAGATCCGCTCCGGCACGCGCCGGCGCGGCCGGTCCGCGGAGTGCACCGCCGTCGCCGAGTTCACCGGGCTGTGGGGCTGGGACGTCGTGCCGGGGACGCGGGCCGCGGGCGGCGTCTGCTCGTGCGGGCGGCGGGACTGCCCGGCGCCGGGCGCGCATCCGCTGGGCTTCGCCCCGCCCGTCCCGGCCGGGGCCACGCTGGACGAGGTGGGCAAGGCCTGGTCGGAGTTCCCGGGCGCCTCGGTGATGCTGCCGGTGGGCCGGGCCTTCGACGTCATCGAGGTCTCGGAGCCGGCCGGCCGCCGCGCCCTGGTCCGCCTGGAACGGATGGGTCTCCCGCTCGGCCCGGTGACCGCGACCCCCGACGGCCGCGCCCACTTCTTCGTCGCGCCCGGCGCCGCCGCCGACCTCCCCCGGCTGCTCTACCGCATGGGCTGGGACGACCCGGGCGCGCTGGACCTGCGCGGCCTCGGCCCCGGCACGCACATCACCGCGCCGCCCTCCGACCGGGGCGGCCTGGGCCCGGTGCGCTGGCTGCGCCCTCCCGCACTGGACTCGGCGACGCGGCCCCCGGCGGCCCGGCTCCTGCTCGGCACGCTGGCGTACGTGGCCCACCGGTCGCGGGCCAGGGCGTAGGGCCTGTCTGACAATTCGCGTCTGCCGCGCGACGCCATGCACGCTCCCCCACTGCCTCAACGGCGTGGGAGGTGCCCCCACTCGCCGCACCGGCCCCAGACCCAAGTACGTCCAGTACGAGGGCCTGGGGCCGGCGCCCCGAGAGCACGCACCTGACGCCGCGCGGCCGCCCTCCGGGCGACGACGCGAATTGTCAGACAGGCCCTGGGCCCCGCCAGGACGAAGCTCCCGTCCCCGACTGCACCTCGGGGCGGGAGCTTCCTGGTGGCCGCGCGGCCACCGGTCGGTGTCCGCGCGCGGGTGGTTCACTCTCCGATGAGCGCGTCCACGAACGCCTCCGGCTCGAACGGCGCGAGGTCGTCCGCGCCCTCGCCGAGCCCGACCAGCTTGACCGGCACGCCCAGCTCGCGCTGGACCGCGACGACGATGCCGCCCTTGGCCGTACCGTCCAGCTTGGTCAGCACGATGCCGGTGATGTCCACGACCTCGGCGAACACACGGGCCTGGACCAGGCCGTTCTGGCCGGTGGTGGCGTCCAGGACGAGCAGCACCTCGTCCAGCGGCGCGTGCTTCTCGACCACGCGCTTGACCTTGCCCAGCTCGTCCATGAGGCCGGTCTTGGTGTGCAGGCGGCCGGCGGTGTCGATGAGGACGACGTCGACCCCCATCTCCTTGCCCTCCTTGACCGCGTCGAAGGCGACGGAGGCGGGGTCGCCGGCCTCGGGGCCGCGCACGGTGTAGGCGCCGACGCGCTCGCCCCAGGTCTGGAGCTGGTCGGCGGCGGCGGCGCGGAAGGTGTCGGCGGCGCCGAGCACCACACTGCGGCCGTCGGCGACGAGCACGCGGGCGAGCTTGCCCGTGGTGGTGGTCTTGCCGGTGCCGTTGACGCCGACGACCATCACGATGCCCGGCTTGCGGTCCTCGGGCTCGGTCCTGACCGTGCGGTCGACGTCGGTGCCGATCAGGTTCAGCAGCTCCTCGCGGAGCAGGATCCGCAGCTCCTCGGGGGTGCGGGTGCCGAGCACCCGGACGCGTTCGCGCAGGCGCTCGACCAGTTCCTGGGTGGGCAGCACGCCGACGTCGGCGGTGAGCAGCGTGTCCTCGATCTCCTCCCAGGTGTCCTCGTCCAGGTGCTCGCGGGAGAGCAGCGTGAGAAGGCCCTTGCCGAGGGCGTTCTGCGAGCGGGACAGGCGGGTGCGCAGGCGGACCAGCCGGCCTGCCGTGGGCTCCGGGATCTCGATCCCGGGAGCCTCGACCACGGGAGGCTCCTCGACGACGACCGGTGCGGGGCCGCCGGGAAGATCCACCTCCTCGATCGTCCGGCGCGGTTCGTCGCGCGGCGTCTCGGCCTCGTCGCCGACGTGCGGCTCGGCCGGGGGCGCGGTGATGTCGGGCGCTTGGGGGGGCGGCGGGGGCAGCGGCTTCCGGCGCCGGCTGCCCACGATCAGCCCGCCGAGCGCGCCGAGCACGACCACGGCGATGACTACAGCAAGGATGACGGTTTCCATAACGCGTCCAGTATCGGCCATGGGGTCTTCGCGGACGCCGTTTGTGGCTTCCTCCGAGAGACAAACGCCACGTATCGCTAGGAGTGGGAGCAAAGTACGATGGTGGGTGCGCTGTTGACGCGCGTAGAGTCCCCTCGTCCCTGTCCCCCCACGTCTGGCCCCTCTTTCATGACGAAAACCGTCGAGACCGAAGGCGCTCTCGAAACGCGCGGTATCGAACAGGTCCCCGACCACGAGCGCACGGCGAAGACCCGGGAACTGTTCCCCACCTGGGTCGGTGCGAACATCAGCGTGCTGCTGCTGACGATGGGCGCGAGCCTGGTCGTCGCGTACCACCTGGACATCTGGCAGGCGCTGGTCGTCGCGGTGGCGGCGCCGGTCGTGTCGTACGGCCTCGTGGGCCTGATCGGCATCGCGGGCAAGCGGGGCGGCGCGCCCGGCATGGCGCTGTCGCGGGCGGTCTTCGGGCAGCGCGGCAACCTGCTGCCCGGTTCGCTGATCTGGGTCGCGCGCTGGGGCTGGGAGACGATCAACGCGGTGACCGGCGCCTACGCGATGCTCACCATTCTGGACATCCTGTTCGGCATCAGGGCGAACAGCGTGCTGGACATCGTGACGCTGCTGGTGTTCGTCGTCGCGACCTTCGCGATCTCCGGGCTCGGCATCAACGCCGTGCAGCGGTGCAACAAGTACGCGACCTACCTCTTCGGCGTCTTCTCGGTGCTGGTCCTGGCCTATCTGGTGGCGAACACCGACTGGTCGAAGGTGATGGACCACAGGGCCGGTTCCACGGCGGCGGTGATCACCGGTGTCGGCATGATCGCCGCGGGCGGGGTCAGCTGGATCCCGTCCGCCCCGGACTTCACCCGCTACCTGCCGCGCACGGCCTCGTCCCGGGCGATCGTGGGTACGGCGGTGGGCGGCGCCGGTGTCGTCGTGCTGCCCATGGTCCTGATGGGCGCGGTGATGGCCGTCGCCACGCCGGACCTGGCCTCGGCGAGCGACCCGGTGTCCTTCCTCGGTGAGATCCTGCCGACCTGGATCGCCGTGCCGTACCTGTGCATCGCGCTGATCGGCATGCTGCTGATCAACTCGATGTCGATGTACTCGGCGGGCTTCACCGCGCAGACCCTGGGCTTCAAGGTGCCGCGGCACTGGGCGGTCTCCGTCAACGCCGTGATCTCGCTGGTCTTCGGCGGGGTGCTGATGCTGGTGGCCACGAGCTTCATGGGCTCGTTCATCGCCTTCCTGTCGCTGCTGGCGGTCGCCTTCTCGGCCTGGGTCGGCGTGTTCGGCGCGGACATGTTCCGCCGCACGGAGTACGACGGCCGGGCCATGGCCGACACCACCCGCACCAGCGCCTACTGGTACCGGGGCGGCTTCTCCCCCGCGGCCGTGGCCGCCTGGGCGGTCGGCCTGGTGTCGGGCCTGATGTTCACCACCTCGGACTGGTTCACCGGCCCGCTCGCGACGAACAACGTGATCGGCGAGTACGGCCTCGGCTGGGTCGCGACGATCGTGATCTCCGGCGGGCTGTACCTGGTGCTGCCGAAGCCGGCGGTGGCCCGTCCGGCCGGGACGGCCGAGCCGGCCCCGGAGCGGGAGACCGCCGGCGTGTGAGGCGCCCCGGCCGGACGCGGCGCTCCCCCGCCCGGAGGGGCCTCCGCCGCCCCGGGACAGACCGTCCTCGTGCGGGGCGGCACTCGCCCGGAAACGCAGCCGGCCGCTCCCCCGCCTCCCCGGTCCTGAATACCTGACACACCGTCAGCCAAGGTCCCCCTCCACCGCAGCGCACCGGAGGGGGACCTTCCGCTGCCCGTCACGGTCGTCCAGCCCTCGCCCCTCGCCTTCGCAGGCGCGGTGTCGGGACGACCCGCCGGATCGCGGTGACGGTACCGGCGGTCATCGGCCCGCTGCACGACCCGCTGCGGCCGCCCGAGGAGATCGCCGTACTGGACTTGCTCAACGGCGGCCGGCTGGTGACCGTGGCCGGGATCGGGTACCGGCCGCAGGAGTGCCGCCCGGCGGGCGGCCGTTCTTCCCGAGCGCGCACCTGCCGGAGCTGGAGACGTACTACAAGGGGAGGCTCACCGAGTACGGCACCGGGGGCTGGACCATGATGCCGGCGGCCGAGACCCCGCTGCTGCACCTCGCCGAGGACCCGTACCGGGCGTGGGCCGAGTACGGCGGGCACTTCCTGCACGAGGCGCGCGGATCGACCGCAGCCCCGATCCCGCCGACCGGCGCTCGCGCATCCTGCGCCTGACCCCCGAAGGCCGGGCCATCACAAGGCGCGCACGTACGCTTCCCGGCAGTCGGGCGGGGTCCGCTCGGCGGTGAGGTCGGCGGCCACGACGGTGGCGGGGCTGCGCGCGCCGGCGGGTCCTGCCGGCGCCGGCGGACTGAGCCGGGCCGTCCGGCCGTACGGCACACCGCCGCCCCCGGTCCGGGCAGTGGCCGGGCCGGGGGCGGCGGACGGTTCGAGGAGAGGGGCAGCGGGGACTTGGCCCTTCTCCCCGAGTTCGGGGCGCCTCGCTACGAGGCTCAGCCCATCTCCTCCAGGGACTTGCCCTTCGTCTCCTTGACGAACTTCAGGACGAACGGGATGGAGAGCGCGGCGAAGACGGTGTAGATCACGTAGGTGCCGGAGAGGTTCCAGTCGGCCAGCGACGGGAAGCTCGCGGTGATGGCCCAGTTGGCGATCCACTGCGCGGCGGCGGCCACGCCCAGGGCGGCGGCACGGATCCTGTTCGGGAACATCTCGCCGAGGAAGACCCAGACAACCACGCCCCAGGAGAGGGCGAAGAACAGGACGAACACGTGGGCGGCGATCAGGGCGATCCAGCCCTGGGTGGCCGGCAGCTTGCCGTCGACCAGGTGGTGGCTGAACGCCCAGGCCTCCAGCGCGAGGCCGACGACCATGCCGACCGAGCCGATGAGGGCGAGCGGCTTGCGGCCGACGCGGTCCACGAAGATCATCGCGATCACGGTGCCGATGATGTTGATGATCGACGTCGTGAAGGAGTAGAAGAACGAGTCCGTCGGGTCGACGCCGACCGACTGCCACAGCGTCGAGGAGTAGTAGAACGCGACGTTGATGCCGACGAACTGCTGGAAGACCGACAGGCCGATACCGATCCAGACGATCGGCTTGAAGAAGAAACCGCCGCCGAGCAGGTCCTTGAACGTGGACTTGTGCTCGCTCTTCATCGCGTGCTCGATCTCGGCGACGCGGGCGTTCAGGTCGACGTCCTTGCCCTCGACCTCGGCGAGGATCTCCTTGGCGCGCTCACGCTTGCCGACGGAGAGCAGGAAGCGCGGGGACTCGGGGATCGCGAGGGACAGCAGGCCGTAGAGGACGGCCGGGACGACCATCACGCCGAGCATGACCTGCCAGGCCTCCAGGCCCATCAGCTTGCCGCGCTGGTTGCCGCCGGCGGCATTGAGCAGGCCCCAGTTGACCAGCTGCGAGATGGCGATGCCGACGACGATCGCGGCCTGCTGGAAGGAGCCGAGCCGGCCGCGGTAGGCGGGCGGGGCGACCTCGGCGATGTAGGCCGGGCCGATGACGGAGGCCATGCCGATGGCGAAGCCGCCGACGACGCGCCAGAAGGCGAGGTCCCACAGCGCGAAGGGCAGCGCGGAGCCGACGGCGCTGATGGTGAAGAGGACGGCGGCGATCTGCATACAGCGGATACGGCCGATGCGGTCGGCGATGCGGCCGGCGGTGGCGGCGCCGATGGCACAGCCGATCAGGGCGATCGCGATGACCTGGGCGAGGGCGGCGGACCCGACGTCGTAACGGTCGCGGATGGCCTCGACGGCGCCGTTGATGACGGAGCTGTCGTAACCGAAGAGGAAACCGCCCATGGCGGCAGCCGCCGCGATGAAGATGACGTGCCCGAGATGATCGGGGTGAGCCGTCCCGGCTCCTGACTGAGGTGCCTGCGCTGTGCTGGTCACGTGTAACTCCTCGGGCCACGGCAGCGCTGCCGCGGGTGGGGGCGAGCCCTTACAGGTGGGACCTGAAGGTAAAAGCAACGTTGCAGAGACTATGCCTTCAAGTTTCGAAGTCAATAGTTCAACAGCTGTGAGTTTTTAGATATGCCACCGCGCTCTGTGTTCATTTCTTGAACGCAGAGTCAGCTGATCTTGAGCGAAGTGCCTACCGGAGGCGCTGGGAGATGACCTTCGAGACACCGTCGCCCTGCATGGAGACGCCGTAAAGCGCGTCGGCTACCTCCATCGTGCGCTTCTGGTGCGTGATCACGATCAGCTGCGAGGTCTCCTGCAACTCCTGCATGATCCGGATCAGCCGCTGGAGGTTGGTGTCGTCCAGCGCGGCCTCGACCTCGTCCATGACGTAGAAGGGGCTCGGCCGGGCCTTGAAGATCGACACCAGCAGTGCGACGGCCGTCAGCGAGCGCTCGCCGCCCGACAGCAGGGAGAGCCGCTTGACCTTCTTGCCCGGCGGGCGCGCCTCGACGTCCACGCCCGTGGTGAGCATGTTGTCGGGGTCCGTCAGGACCAGCCGGCCCTCGCCACCGGGGAAGAGGCGGCTGAAGACCCCCTCGAACTCCCGGGCGGTGTCCCGGTAGGCCTCGGTGAAGACCTGCTCGACGCGCTCGTCGACCTCCTTCACCACCTGGAGCAGGTCGGCGCGGGTCTTCTTCAGGTCCTCCAGCTGCTCGCTGAGGAACTTGTGCCGCTCCTCCAGCGCCGCGAACTCCTCCAGCGCCAGCGGGTTGACCTTGCCCAGCTGCTGGTACGCCCGCTCGGCCGCCCTGAGCCGCTTCTCCTGCTCGGCCCGCACGAAGGGGCGCGGCTGGTTGCGCGGGTGCTCCGGGTCCTCGGGCAGCTGCTCGCCGTCGGCGGGGGGCGAGGGCGGCACGAGCTGGCGCGGCCCGTACTCCGCCACCAGACCCTCCGGCTCGACACCCAGCTCCTCCAGCGCCTTGGTCTCCAGCTGCTCGATGCGCAGCCGCTTCTCCGCACCGAGTACCTCGCCCCGGTGAACTGAATCCGTCAACTTGTCGAGTTCGGCCTTCAGTTCACGGCCCGCCGTACGGGCAGCGGCCAGCTCCTGCTCGCCCCGGGCCTTGGCGGCCTCGGCGGCGGACCGCTCCTGCTCCGCCCAGGCGAGGGACACCTCGACGTGCGCGAGCAGCTGCCGGGCCCCCGAGGCGACGGCTTCCGCGACCGCCGCCTCGTGCCGCAGCCGCGCCCGGCGCTGCTCGGCACGCGCGCGGGCCTCGCGTTCGGCACGGGCCGCGCGGTCGAGCGAGTCGGCGCGTCCGACGAGCCCCTTGACCCGCTCCTCGTGCGTACGGACCTGGAGGCGGGCCTCCATCTCGGTCTGCCGCGCGTTGGCCCCGTCGGCGGCGAGCCGGTCGCGCACCGAGGTGTCCGGCTCCTCCTCCACCGGCATCTCCTCGGCCACGGCCAGCCGCTCGGCCAGTTCCTCGGCCTCCTGTACGGCCTTCTCCAGCGCCTCCTGCGCACGGGCCGCCGCAGCGGCCGACCGCTCGGCCTCCCCGGCGGCGCCACGCGCCTGTCCGGCGAGCCGGCCGAGCTGCTGGGCCACGGCCGACTTCTCGCGGTCTGCGGCGCGGCGGCGCTCCGCGAGCACTTCCACGAGGGCGGCGGCCCGCTCGCGGTGCCCGGCCGCGGCTCGCTGCGCCTCGGCCAGCTCCCGGCAGCGGACCTCCAACTCGGCCAGCTCGGCCGCGGCCTCGTCGACGGACGCCTGCACCTCCAGCAGGCTGGGCGCGCCCGCCGAACCGCCGTGTGCGAAGTGGGCGCCGAGGAGGTCGCCCTCGGCGGTGACGGCCGTCAGCTCCGGGTGTGCGTGGACCAGGGCCTCGGCGTCGTCCAGGGTGTCGACCACGACGATGCCGGCCAGGAGGCGGCGGACGGCGGGCATCAGCTCGGCGGGTCCGCGGACGAGGTCGGCGGCGAAGGGGGCGGTGGGCCGCTGACCGGGTGCGGGACCGTCGTGGTCGCTCGCGCCGTTCCCCGCGTCCCTGGCCTGCGCCTGCTCCGGGGCTCCCGAGAGGAGGAAGGTCGCTCGGCCGCCGTCCTGTTTGCGCAGGAGGTTGATGGCCTCGGTCGCCGCCGCGGGGGTCGTCACGGCGAGGGCGTCCGCCGCCGTGCCCAGGGCCGCCGCCAGCGGGATCTCGTAACCCGGCGTGATCGTCAGCAGCTCCGCCGCGGGGCCGAGGAGTCCGGTGAGGCGGTCCCGGGCGCCGAGCAGTATGCCGGTGCCGTCCTTCCGGCGCAGGCCCAGCGCCAGCGCCTCGTGGCGGGCCTGGGTCGCGGCGCGGCTGCGCTCGGCGGCGGTCAGTGCCTCGCGGGCCGCGGCCAGGGCGGCGTCGGCCTCTGCCAGCCGCCGTCTGGCCGTCTCGTGCTGTTCGGCCAGGTCGGCGTCGCCGGCGTCCAGGCCGTCGACCTCGGCCTGGAGGGCCTCGTACTCCTCCTGGGCGCGGACGGCGCGTTCCTGCGCCTCGTCGCGGGCCGTGGCCAGCCGGTCGATCTCGGCCTGGGCGGACGCGGCGCGCGAGCGGGCCGCGTTGACCTGCCCGGACAGGCGGGCCAGCCCTTCGCGGCGGTCCGCGATGGCGCGGGCGACGTCCTTCAGCCGGCGTTCCTCGACCGCCAGCTCGCGCTCCAGTTCGGCGCGGTGGGCGACCGTGTCGTCCAGCGCGTGCTGGGCCGCTTCCAGGGCGGCCTCCAGCTCGGCCTCCTGCTCACGGACGCGGGCGGCCTCGCGCTCCAGGTCCTCCGGGTCCCGGCCGCGCCGCTCGTCCGGGGGCGCGGAGGTGGCGCTCTTGACCCGGGCGTCGGCCAGCGAGATCGTGCCGCGCACGCGTTCGGCCAGCTGGGACAGCTCGTACCAGGTCTGCTGGGCGCGCTGGAGGCGCGGGGTGAGCCGCCGTACCTCGTCCTCCAGCAGGGCCTCGCGGTGGAGGGCCTTCTTCAGCTCCTGCTCGGCGGACTCCTTGCGCTCCTTCAGCGCGGCCTCGTCGGCGATCTCGGCCTGGAGCGCTTCGCGCAGGCGGACGAGGTCGTCGGCGAGGAGCCGCAGGCGGGCGTCGCGCAGGTCGGCCTGGATGACGGCGGCCCTGCGGGCGACGGCGGCCTGCCGGCCCAGCGGCTTGAGCTGGCGCCGCAGCTCGTCCGTCAGGTCCTGCACGCGCGCGAGGTTGGCCTGCATCGCGTCCAGCTTGCGAAGCGCCTTCTCCTTGCGCTTGCGGTGCTTGAGGACTCCGGCCGCCTCCTCGATGAAGGCGCGGCGGCCCATGGGGTCGGCGTGCAGGACGGAGTCGAGCTGGCCCTGGCCGACGATGACGTGCATCTCGCGGCCGATGCCGGAGTCGGAGAGGAGTTCCTGGATGTCGAGGAGGCGGCAGGTGTCGCCGTTGATCTGGTACTCGCTGCCGCCGTTGCGGAACATGATCCGCGTGATGGTGACCTCGGCGTACTCGATGGGCAGCGCGCCGTCGGAGTTGTCGATGGTCAGGGACACCTCGGCGCGGCCCAGCGGCGGGCGGCCGGTGGTGCCGGCGAAGATGACGTCCTCCATCTTGCCGCCGCGCAGCGACTTGGCGCCCTGTTCGCCCATGACCCAGCTGAGCGCGTCCACGACATTGGACTTGCCCGAGCCGTTCGGTCCGACGACACACGTGATGCCCGGTTCGAACCGGAGTGTGGTCGCCGAGGCGAACGACTTGAACCCGCGGAGGGTCAGGGCCTTGAGGTGCACGCCGCTGGACTCTACCCGCCGCCGCCATCTCACTCCATGAACCCTCGTGACCGCGCGGTTTCACTCGTGACCATGCAGGGCACACCAGATGTTGAAGAGCCTGAAAGGATGCGGCCAACTGCCGTTGGGGGAAGGCGGGGGAAGAAAGAAGGGACGCCGAAGCGTCCCTTGCAACTCTGACGGCTGGATCTCAGCCGTCCGATCAACTGAGCGGTTGATACGGGCAGCCCGATCGTTGCGACTGCTCTCGTGGAGCGATGCAGCGATCAGGTGAGCGCAGGCTCCGCCTGGTGTGCGTCGATGCTCTCCATGATCCTGTCCTGAGAGGCGGCAGCCGTCAGCGCTTCGTTCTCCGCCTGGATCCGTCCGAGCTCGGACTCCAGGTCCTGGACTCGCTGCTGCAGCCGTCGCATCTCGGCGAGGAGTCGAGGGTCGGAGCCGCCGACGTAACCGAGAAGCGCCTTTGCCATGATGGATGGTCCTCCACAATGAGTGACCGACCGATGCGGTGTGGGTCGTGAGGGATTCGCACCCGTGGTGCTTGGCACATCCGGGTGTTGCTCTGGTGTTGCTCCATGCCAAACAGCTAAGGTGCGCGGGGCTTTCAGCGTCTCACCAAAAAGTTTGACGGTCAACACGATCACGCCCTGTATTGGCGGGCGAACCGGGGCGCGCGGCCGGTGAAGCGGCGGCGCTGCGACTCCTCCGGACCCTCAGGGCGTGGCGACCAGCAGTACGTGCGGAGCCTGCCACGCCGCGCCCGTCTTGGCAACCACCAGGGCGTTTCCGTCTTCCGCATGTGCCCCCGGCAGCTTGCCACGCTCCCGCGCGCGGGGCCGAGCCCTCCGGATCAGCGGATGGCGAAGCCGTCGTAACCGCCCCGCGGTGTGTCCCAGATCTCGGTGACACCGTCCACACGCCCGGGCGTGTCGCTGCCCTGGAGCCAGTCCAGGAGCCCCTCGCAGCCCTGCCGCGGCCCCTCCGCGACCACCTGCACCCGGCCGTCGGCCAGATTGAGAGCAAAACCACTCAGCCCGCCGATCTCCAGCGCCTTGGCGCGCGTGAACCAGCGGAATCCCACGCCCTGCACGTGTCCGCGCACCCAGGCGATCAGTCGCACATCCTCGTTCATGGGTGCAACCTAACCGGCCGGTGTCGGCCGGGACACACCGTCCCCGAGCGGCATGGGGTACCGTCCGAACTCGATGCATTTCGTATGAAACTCACTCGATCAAGTGAGTTCGGTTGGCCAGAGGAAGTCGCTCGCCGCGAGTCGCTCGGGGACTCACGAGCCGCGCAGGCGCCGGTCGACCGCAGGCACGAGGAAGAGGGCAAGGACATGGGACGCCACCGACGCTCCGACGCCGGCCGCGCCGCCACGGGCCGCGCCACGGGGGCCGACCACACGCAGCACCCGGGATCCGGGAGCGACGGCCCCGAGCACTCGTCCGCGGGGGAACGGCGGGTGCCCACGGGCATCGCGCCTCATCTGGACCCGGAGGCCTACGCCGACGCCACGGCGAAGGCCCGGGAATACCTGTTCGCGACGGACGACGGGGCGGCGCCGGGCGCGCCGGGGCAGGGCTCCGGATCCGGCGGCGGTGGCTCGGCGGGCGGCGGTTCCACCCCGTCCGGCGGGCCGTCCGGTGAGCCCCGGCGGCGGAACGGGCTCGGGCGGCCGGTGCGCGCGGGTCTGCTCGGTGCGTCCCTGGCCGTCGGCCTCGGCGCGATCGCGGTGGCCACGGGTTCCGTACCAGGCCTGGAGCAGTACCAGCTCGGCGGCGGTACGCACACCTCCGGCGGGGACCGGGTACGGACCGCTGCCGCTCCCAGCAACACGGCCGGCGAGCAGGGCGGCACGTCGGGCAGGGCCGGGGCGTCCGCGGGCCCGTCCGGCAGCGGGAACGGCGGCGGCTCCACGAGCCCATCGCCGTCACCGTCGTCGTCCGCTCCGCGCGCCTCCTCCACGCACTCCTCCCCCACGCGCTCCCCCTCCGCCTCGCGTCCGGCGTCCCCGCCTGCCGCGAAGCCGAAGGCTCCCTTGAGGACTGCGGCCCCCTCGAAGCCGAAGGCTCCCTTGAAGCCTGCGGCCCCCTCGAAGCCGAAGGCTCCTTCCAGGACTGCGGCCCCCTCGAAGACCGCCGCCCCGGCGAAGACGGCGAGCCCGCGGACGACGGGGACGCCCTCGGAGAGGGCAACCCCGTCGAAGAGGGCAACCCCCTCCAGGACGGGGAGCCCGTCGAAGACGGTGACGCCCTCCAAGACGGCAACCCCCTCCAAGACGGCAACCCCCTCCAAGACAGCAACGCCCTCCAAGACAGCGACCGGGAAGCCGACTCCGACCAGGACGGCGCCAAGGAGCACGCCCTCCTCACCGGTCAAGCCGCCCGCACCGGCCAAGCCGCCCGCGCCGTCCAAGACGCCCGCGCCGTCCAAGCCGCCCGTGCCGTCCGCATCGGCCAAGCCGTCGGCGTCGGCCAAGCCATCCGCCCCGGCCAAGCCGTCCACGCCGAAGGCCGCCCCGTCCCCTTCGGCCACCAAGACCCCGACCCGGACCTCCGCACCGGTGACGGTGTCGCGGGAGGCCGTGGCCGAGGCGCAGGTGCTGAAGCTCGTCAACGACCAGCGGGCGAAGGTCGGCTGCGGTCCGCTGGCGGCGAACTCCTCGCTGACGGAGCTGGCCGAGGTGTTCAGTGACGACATGGTGGCGCGCGGCTACTTCGACCACACCGACCCGGACGGCAGGACGCCGTGGGACCGGGCGGCGGCGGCCGGCGTCACCGGTCTCGGCGGCGAGAACATAGCCCGCGGCCAGGCCGGTGCGGCGGCCGTGGTGGCGGCCTGGATGAACAGCCCCGGCGACCGCGCCAACATCCTGAACTGCGGCTTCAAGACCCTCGGTGTCGGCGTTCACTTCGGCCCGGGCGGACCTTGGTGGACGCAGGACTTCGGATACTGAGCAGCGCCCTCGGAGCCCTGGTCGTTGTCACTCCGGGCGGCGGCGGCGCGGAGCGCTAACCATGAGTTAGTGCAACCTGGTGGAGAGCGCTGCGTCGGCGTACGCTTGCCTGTATGACCGCCACCACACAGGACCACGAGGACCTCGCGTACAACGTCTTCGCCAAGGCGTGCCCGTCACGGGGCACGCTGGAGCACGTCACCGGCCGCTGGGGCGGGCTGACGCTCGGCGCGCTGTACGAGGGGTCGTTGCGCTTCAACGAACTGCGCCGGCGTGTGGACGGGGTGAGCGAGAAGATGCTGTCCCAGACGCTGCACGCGCTGGAACGCGACGGCCTGGTGCACCGCGAGGCCCAGCCGACGAACCCGCCGCGCGTGGACTACGAGCTGACGGCCCTGGGACGGCAGGTCGCCGAGCGGCTGCTGGCGCTCATCCACTGTGTGGAGGGCGCGATGGACGACGTCCTCGCGTCCCGCGCGCGTTACGACGAGACGCGCGGCGCCCTCTGACACTTGGGGCAGAAGTAACTGGACCGGTTCATCCAGGGGCGCCGGCGCATGGGGGTGCCGCAGCGGCGGCAGGGCTCGTCCTCGCGGCCGTAGGCGTCCAGGGAGCGGTCGAAGTAGCCGGACTCGCCGTTGACGTTGACGTACAGGCTGTCGAAGCTGGTGCCGCCGACGGCGAGGGCAGCGTTCATCACGTCGCGGATGTGCCCGAGGAGTTCCGCCGTGACCGGGCGGGTGAAGTTCGCCGTGGGGCGTTCGTAGTGGATGCGGGCGCGCCACAGCGCCTCGTCCGCGTAGATGTTGCCGACGCCGCTGATCAGCGACTGGTCCAGCAGGGCCCGCTTGATGGTGGTCCGCTTGCGGCGCAGCGCCTGGTGGAAGGCCTCGTCGTCGAAGAGCGGGTCCAGCGGGTCGCGGGCGATGTGCGCGATGACGTCGGGCAGGCCGTCGGAGGTGTTGTCGTGCAACGACAGCCCGCCGAAGGTGCGCTGGTCGACGAAGCGGAGTTCGGTGCCGAGGGAGTCGGCGAACCGCACGCGGATGCGCAGGTGCTTCTCGTCGGCCGCGTCGTGCGGCTGGACCAGCAGCTGGCCGCTCATGCCCAGGTGGGCGAGGACGGACTGGTTCGTCTCCTCCAGCGGCAGCCACAGGTACTTGCCGCGCCGCCGGGGCGTGCCGATGTGGTGGCCCTTGAGCCGGTGCGCGAAGTCGTCGGGCCCGGCGGCATGCCGGCGTACGGCTCGCGGGTGCAGCACCTCGGTCTCGGCGACGGTCCGGTGGGCGACCCAGCGCTCCAGGCCCCGGCGGACGACTTCGACCTCGGGCAACTCGGGCACGGCACTCCTTCGGGCGACTGCGGAAGAGCTGAGCAGAGCTGAGGGCAGGGTATCCCGGCGCTCGGCCGGCCCACCGGGCCGGCCCCCTCTGCCGGCAGCACCCGCGGACGGCGGGCGCCCGCGAATGGCCCGGCAGCCGTGGACGGTCCGAACGCCCGGTTCCGGATCGCCCTGCAGCCGGGAAGGACGAACCCCAGAACCCCCGTGAACGGCCGAGCGCCCGGCCCGCGGGAGGCGGGGCGGGCGCTCGGGTGGTGCCGTTTTGCGTTCCGGTCAGGCGGTGGCGGACGACGCGTCGCCGTCCTTGGCGGCCCGGCTGCCCTTGACGGCCTCGTCGGCCGTCTCCTTGATGGGCTCCTTGGCCACCTTGGCCCGCTCGTCCGCGGCGGCCCGGATGGACCGCCAGGCGGACTCGGCGGCCTGCTGCTCCGCCTCCTTCTTGCTGCGGCCGGTGCCGGTGCCGTACGAGACGCCCCCGACGCGGGCGGCAGCAGTGAAGGTCTTCTCGTGGTCGGGGCCGGTCTCCGTGACCAGGTACTCGGGCACGCCGAGCCCCTCGATCGCGGTGAGCTCCTGGAGGGACGTCTTCCAGTCCAGGCCGGCACCGAGGTTGGAGGACTTCTCGATCAGCGGGTCGAACAGGCGGTGCACCAGTTCGGAGGCCGCGTCGAGGCCCTGGTCGAGATAGACCGCGCCGATCACCGCTTCAAGGGTGTCGGCGAGAATGGATGCCTTGTCCCTGCCGCCCGTGCCCTCTTCACCCCGGCCGAGCCGGATGAAGGCGCCCAGGTCGAGGCCGCGGCCGACCTCCGCCAACGCACGCGAGTTGACCACCGCGGCCCGCAGCTTGGCCAGCTGGCCTTCGGGCAGGTCGGGGTGGGTGCGGTACAGCGTGTCCGTGACGACGAGGCCCAGCACGGAGTCCCCGAGGAACTCCAGGCGCTCGTTCGTCGGCAGACCGCCGTTCTCGTACGCGTAGGAACGGTGGGTCAGCGCTCGCACCAGAAGGGCGGACTCGACCTGGTAGCCGAGCCGCCCTTCCAGAAGCGTGTGGGACGAGGCCTGGTTGTCCGCAGAGGATTTCTTCGGTGTGGACACAGTGCCTCTCACCAGCCCGCTCAGACTTCGAGGACCTGGCGCTTGTTGTAGGTGCCGCAAGACGGGCACGCGATGTGCTGCTGCTTGGGCTCGTGGCAGCGCTCGCACGCAACCAGGGTGGGGACCGCAGCCTTCCACTGCGACCGGCGGTGGCGCGTGTTGCTGCGCGACATCTTCCGCTTCGGAACAGCCACGGCTACTTCTCCTGCTTCTCGTCGACGCCCGCTTCGGCGCCGCTCATCTCGTCCTTCTCGCCGTCCGTCATCGAACCGGCGAGTCCCTGCAAAGCCGCCCAACGGATGTCGACGGCGTCATGATGGTGGTCCGGGTCGTCCGCGAGCCGTGCTCCACACTCGGAACACAGGCCCGGGCAGTCGTCCTGGCACACCGGCTGCATCGGCAGTGCGAGCACCACCGCATCGCGCAGCACGGGTTCGAGGTCGAACAGGCCGTCCTCGAGGAAGAACCTGTCCTCGTCGTCCTCGGCGTCGTCGCCCGGTTCCGCGATCACACGGCCCCGGTCGTCGGCGTCAGGGTACGAGAACAGTTCCTGGAAGTCCGCTTCGAGCTCCAGCTCGACCGGCTCAAGACACCTTACGCACTCCCCTCGGGCCGTTGCACGGGCGGTGCCTGTGACAAGCACACCTTCCATGACCGACTCGAGACGGAGGTCGAGTTCCACCGGGGCGCCTTCCGGCACTCCGATGACTCCCTGGATGCCGAGATCCCGGGGAGCGTCGATCTCGCGGGTCAGGCGCTGCAACGCGCCAGGACGCCGACCCAGCTCGTGCGTGTCGAACACGAGGGGGTTGCGGTGGTCGAGGCGGGCGTTGGGAGCCATTCCTGCTTTCAGTCTTCGAACTCGAAGGGACGCCGCCCGTCGGTGTTCCGGGCAGCGGTGATCGCGGACATACGCGCGACCGAACAGCCAGGATACTGGACCTTTCGCTCAGCGCCCAATCCGCCCCTGGCTACAGGCCCCGGCCCTGCTCGTACGCCCTGAGCTGCTCCGCACTGATCATGCTCGTGTCGAAGAGGCTGGTCTCGTCGAGGGCGTACCCCTGCTGGTCCTGGTGGGGCGCCTGCTGCCGGCCCTCGTGCGGGTGCGGGGCCTGCTGGGGGTCGTAGCCGGTCTGCTGGGCGTCGTAGCCCTGGAAGGGGGCACCTCCCGCCGGAGCGTATCCGGGGGCGGCGGAGTACGGATCGGCCTGCTGGTAGCCGTACGGGTCCTGCTGCGGGGCGTACTCCGGCTGCTGCGGGAAGCCCGCGTACGGGTCCGGCTGCTGCTCGTAGCCGTAGGCCGGCTGCGGCTCGTACGACGGCTGGGGCGGCCCGGGCTGCCGCTGTGCCGCGCGGTCGCTGTCCGCGAGGGCCGCGAGGTCGGCGAGGTAGTCGGCGTCGCTGGAGTGCTGGAAGGTCGTGGTGTCGTCGGCGAGGGCGCCGAGGTCGTCCGTGGCGATCCGCCCGTGCAGCTTCTGCCGGCCCCGGCCGACGGCCTCCAGGGTCTTGGCGAGGACCGCCTCGAAGGCGCCGAGCTTGGCGTCCACGTAGGCGTCGGCGTTGTGGCGCAGGGTCTCCGGGTCCTGGCTGCGCTCGGGGGCGTCCTCGTCCTCGTAACCGTTCTCGTCCAGGCCCGGGCCGGTGCCGAGGAGCTTCTCCCGGCCCCGTCCGACGGAGCCGAGGGTCTTGGTGAGCACGACCTCGAAGTTGGCGAGCTTGGAGTCGACGTAGTCGTCGGCCTCGGCGCGGATCTCCTCGGCCTCCTGGCGGGCCTCGGCGAGGATCCGGTCGGCCTCGGCCTGGGAACGGCGGGCGATCTCGGTGTCGGAGATCAGCGATCCGCGCTCGGCGTGCGCGTTCTCGATGATCCGCTCGGCCTCCAGCCGTGCCTGCTCGACCATCTGCTCACGGTCGCCGATCAGCTCCTGGGCCTGGGCCAGGGAGCCGGGCAGCGCCTGGCGCACCTCTTCGAGCATCGCGAGCAGCTCGGCGCGGTTGATCACGCACGACGCCGACATGGGCATGGACCGGGCACCGGAGACCGAGGAGACGATCTCGTCGAGCTTCTTCTGCACGTCCACCTGTGCTCGCCACTCTCTACAGCCGGGTTGGAGACGGACGGGACGACTGTAGCCCCATCATCCCTTGGCGAGGCGCTTGTTCAGCGCCTCCAGGACCTCGGCCGGCACCAGGTGGGAGACGTCGCCGCCCCAGGCCGCGACCTCCTTGACGAGGGAGGAGGAGAGGAAGCTGTAGGTGGGGTTGGTGGGCACGAACAGCGTCTCCACGCCGGTCAGGCCGTTGTTCATCTGCGCCATCTGCAGTTCGTAGTCGAAGTCGCTGACGGCCCGCAGGCCCTTGACGATGGCGGGGATGTCGCGCTGCTTGCAGAAGTCGACGAGGAGGCCGTGGAACGCCTCCACCCGGACGTTGGCGTACTCGGCGGTGACCTGGCGGATCAGCTCGATCCGCTCCTCGATCCCGAACAGGCCCTTCTTGGACTTGTTGATCATCACCGCGACGTAGACCTCGTCGTAGAGACGAGAGGCTCGGGCGATGATGTCGAGATGTCCGTTGGTGATCGGGTCGAACGACCCGGGACAGACGGCGCGGCGCACTTGTGATCCCTCGCTCTCCGGTCCGGTCATCGTGCGTCTTCGCACGTAGAGGCGGCGCGACCGTACCAAAACGTTCCCTCGCCGTAGCGCCGGGACCGAAGGGGCTCGAAGCCGTCCGGCCAGTGGAATGCGCCGCCTCTGGTGCTGCGCTCCACGGTGACGAGGGCTTCTTCGGCGAGCCAGCGTTCCGAGCGGAGTGTGAGCAGGATCTCCCGAAGATCGTCGTCCGTGACGGCGTACGGGGGGTCGAGGAAGACGAGGTCGTAGGGCTCTTCCGGTGCGGCTTGCCTCACGACCTGTTCCGCTTTGCCCGTTCTGACCTCGGCGCCGGGCAGGCCCAGGTTCCTCACGTTCTCCCGGACGGTCCGCGCGGCCCGGGCGTCCGCCTCGACCAGCAGGACGTGACGCGCGCCGCGGGACAGGGCCTCCAGGCCCACGGCCCCCGAGCCGGCGTAGAGGTCCAGGACCCGTTCGCCGTCCAGGGGGCCGCCGAGGAGGGACTGCCAGGTGGAGAAGAGGCCCTCGCGTGCGCGGTCGGAGGTCGGCCGGGTTCCGGTGCCGGGCGGTACGGAGAGGCGCCGTCCGCCTGCCCGGCCGGCGATCACGCGAGTCATCTTCGGTCCTTGTTCGGGGTGTGATTACGGATTCAGTCTGGCAGGCGGCGGGGACGCCGCACCTCAGCCCTTCTCCAGGTACTGCTCCCTCTCCTCGTCCAGGAGGGCGTCCAGCGCGGTGCGCAGGCCGGGCAGGTGCTGTAGCTCCGGGTCGGCCGCGACCACCGCCGCCGCCTCCTGCCTCGCCTCGGCGATGACCTCCTCGTCCTCGATGACCGCCAGGACCCGCAGGCTGGAGCGGGCGCCGGACTGGGCCTGGCCGAGGACGTCGCCCTCGCGGCGCTGTTCGAGGTCGATGCGGGAGAGTTCGAAGCCGTCGAGGGTGGAGGCGACGGCGCCCAGGCGCTGGCGGGCCGGGCTGGCCTCGGGCATCTCGGTGACGAGGAGGCACAGGCCGGGGGCGGAGCCACGGCCGACCCGGCCGCGCAGCTGGTGGAGCTGGGAGACGCCGAAGCGGTCGGCGTCCATGATGACCATGGCCGTGGCGTTGGGGACGTTGACGCCGACCTCGATGACGGTGGTGGCGACCAGGACGTCCGTCTCCCCCGCGGCGAAGCGGCGCATCACGGCGTCCTTGTCGTCGGGGTGCATCCGGCCGTGCAGCACCTCCACCTTCAGGCCCGTCAGGGGGCCGCGGGCGAGCTGGTCGGCGACGTCGAGCACGGCCAGCGGGGGGCGTTTGTCCGCCTCGTCCTGCGGGGGCTTCTTCTTGCCGGACTTCCCGGGGTCGTCCTCCTCGTCCCCGATCCGCGGGCAGACCACGTACGCCTGGTGGCCGCTCGCGACCTCCTCGCGGACCCGTTCCCAGGCACGGGCCAGGAAGTGGGGCTTGTCGGCTGCCGGGACGACATGGCTGGCGATCGGGGAGCGGCCGGCCGGGAGCTGGTCGAGGACCGAGGTCTCCAGGTCGCCGAAGACCGTCATGGCGACCGTGCGCGGGATGGGGGTGGCGGTCATGACGAGGAGGTGCGGGGACCGCCTCTCCCCCTGGGAGTGCGCCTTGCCGCGCAGCGCGTCGCGCTGTTCCACGCCGAAGCGGTGCTGTTCGTCCACCACGACCAGGCCGAGGTCGTGGAACTGGACCTTGTCCTCGATCAGGGCGTGGGTGCCGATGACGATCCCGGCCTCGCCGGTGGCCAGGTCCAGCAGGGCCTGGCGGCGGGCGGCCGTGCCCATGGAGCCGGTGAGCAGGACGACCTTGGTGGCGTGCTCGGCGCCGCCCAGCATGCCTCCCTCGGCGAGTTCGCCCATCATCTCGGTGACCGAGCGGTGGTGCTGCTGGGCGAGGACCTCGGTGGGCGCGAGCATGGCCGCCTGCCCCCCGGCGTCGACCACGGCGAGCATGGCGCGCAGGGCGACCAGCGTCTTCCCGGATCCGACCTCGCCCTGGAGCAGGCGGTGCATCGGGTGGGCGGTGGCGAGGTCGGCGAAGATCTCCTGGGTGACCTTGCGCTGGCCCTCGGTGAGGGTGAAGGGGAGGCGGTCGTCGAAGGCCGCGAGGATGCCGTTGGGGCCGGGGACGCGGGGGACGGCGGGGAGCTGGGTCTCGGCGTGCCGGCGGCGGGCCAGGGCGACCTGGAGGACGAAGGCCTCGTCCCACTTCAGGCGGGCGCGGGCGTCGGCGACGTCGGCCTTGGTGTGCGGGCGGTGGATCTTGAGCAGGGCCTCGGGGAGCGGGAGCAGGCCGCGGCCCTCGCGCAGGGTGCCGGGCAGCGGGTCGAGGGCTTCCTGCGCGCTCGGCAAGACCGTCTGCACGGCTTTGCCGATCTTCCAGGACTCCAGTTTGGCGGTGGCCGGGTAGAGGGGGATCAGGGCGCCCGCCCAGGTCTCGACAGCCTCCTCGCT
This sequence comes from Streptomyces sp. NPDC047841, assembly GCF_040704085.1. Taxonomy (NCBI): domain Bacteria; kingdom Bacillati; phylum Actinomycetota; class Actinomycetes; order Kitasatosporales; family Streptomycetaceae; genus Streptomyces; species Streptomyces sp. NPDC047841. The sequence goes on along the minus strand of NZ_JBEYRP010000009.1, from coordinate 201,245 downwards.
GTCGCCTCGCAGCAGTTCGTAGGCGGGGTGGGCCAGTTGGAGGCGGCGGTTGAAGAGGGAGACCTTGCCGGCGAACATCGCGCGGGTGCCCGGCAGCAGCTCCTTGTGGGGCTTGTGCACGCCGTTGCCGAAGAAGACGAGCTGGAGCCGGCCGCTGCCGTCGGTGATGGTGACCTCGAGGCGCTGGCCCTTGCCGCGGGGGGCCTTGGCCGAGGCGAAGGTGTGCAGGCGGGCGTCGGCGACCTGGGCGACCACCGTGACGTGCTCGTCCATGGGGAGGTCGGCGAGGTGCGTGAGCTGGCCGCGCTCCTCGTATCTGCGCGGATAGTGGTGGAGCAGGTCGCCGACGGTGTGCAGGCCGAGGTGCTCGGCCATCACCTTCGCGGTGGCGGGGCCGAGCACCTTCTTGAGCGGTTCTTGCAGTGCGGGCACGGGATCCATTGCACACCACGCCACTGACAATGCCGTACACCCTGCCTCGCGGATGGGCGGCCGGATGCCGTAAACATCAGGGAAACTCCTGGTCAGGCGGGCTGATCCGGCTCTAGGATGGCGCGCTCCGGCCATCCTTCGCGGTCACCGCCCCGCCGGGACCGCCCGACCCCGCGCCGCACGCACGCCCCCTCCGGCGCAGTGACGATGGACTCCCAGACCTCTCAGGCATCCCAGCCCTCCCAGTCGCCCCATCCACCTCACAGCTTCCAGGTCGACCTGCGTGGTCTGGTGGACCTGCTCTCCCATCACCTCTACTCCAGCCCCAAGGTCTACCTGCGCGAGCTGCTGCAGAACGCCGTGGACGCCGTCACCGCCCGCCGGGCCGCCGACCCGGACGCCCCGACGCGGATCCGGCTGTACGCGGCGGACGGCGGGCTGCGGGTGGAGGACACCGGTGTCGGGCTCACCGAACCGGACGTGCACGGCCTGCTGGCGACCATCGGGCGCAGCTCCAAGCGGGCCGAGGGCCTGGAGGAGGCCCGGTCGGACTTCCTCGGGCAGTTCGGCATCGGGCTGCTGGCCTGTTTCGTGGTCGCCGAGCGGATCCGGGTGGTCAGCCGCAGCGCCCGGACGCCCGGGGCCCCGCCGGTGGAGTGGACCGCCCGGGACGACGGCTCGTACACCGTGCGCACGCTGCCCGACGCCGAGCGGCCCGAGCCGGGCACGACCGTGTACCTGACCGCGCGGGCCGGTGCGGCCGAGTGGCTGGCCCCGGAGCGGGTCCGCGACCTGGCCCGGGACTTCGGCTCCCTGCTGCCGTACGACGTCCGGGTGGGCGACGAGCCCGTCACCGAGCTGCCCGCGCCCTGGGACCGCGTCCATCCCGGTCCGGCCGGCCGCCGGGTGGCGCTGGCCCGGCACTGCCGTGAGCTGTTCGGGTTCACGCCGCTGGACTCCATCGACCTGGACGTGCCGGTGGCCGGGGTCCGCGGGGTGGCGTACGTGCTGCCGTCGGCGGTCAGCCCGGCCCAGCGGGCGACCCACCGCGTGCACCTGAAGGGCATGCTGCTCACCGAACGGGCCGAACAGCTGCTGCCGGACTGGGCGTTCTTCGTGCGCTGCGTCCTGGACACCGACAGCCTGCGGCCGACCGCCTCGCGCGAGTCGCTGTACGAGGACGAGACGCTGGCCGCCGTGCGCGACGCGCTCGGGACGCGGATCCGGTCCTGGCTGACCGGGCTCGCCGCCGGCGATCCCGAGCGCCTCGCGGCCTTCCTCGCCGTGCACCACCTGGGCGTGAAGTCCCTCGCCCGGCACGACGCCGGCATGCTGCGCACGATGCTGCCGTGGCTGCCGTTCGAGACGACCGACGGGCAGCTCTCTCTGGAGGAGTTCGCACGGCGGCACCCGGTGGTGCACTTCACGCGGACGGTCGAGGAGTACCGGCAGGTCGCGCCGATCGCGGCCGCCCAGGGCGTCGGCGTGGTCAACGGCGGTTACACGTACGACAGCGAGCTGGTCGAGGCGCTGCCGCGGGTGCGGCCGGGGACGGTGGTCGCCGAGCTGGACGCGGACACCGTGACCGCGCACCTGGACGCGGTGGACCCGGCCGAGGAGCTGGCGCTGTCCGGGTTCCTGGCCGCCGCGCGGGACCGGCTCGACCCGCTGGGCTGTGACGTCGTCCTGCGGGCCTTCCACCCGCTGACCGTGCCCGCGCTGCACCTGGACGACCGGGCCGCCCGGCACGAGCAGGCCCGCGCGGCGGCCGAGGAGCAGGCCGACGACCTGTGGGCGGGCATCCTGGGCTCGCTGCGCGGCAGCGCCCCGCGCGCGCGTCTGGTGCTCAACCACCTCAACCCGCTGGTCCGGCGGATCGGTTCGCTCGGCGACCCGGAGCTGATCGGCACCGCGACCGAGTCGCTGTACGGGCAGGCCCTGCTGATGGCGCAGCGCCCGCTCAGGCCGGCCGACTCGGCACTGCTCAACCGGGCGTTCATCGGGCTGCTCGAATGGGCGACCCACGGGGAGGGGGACGGACGATGAGCGGTATCACCGACTTCGACGCGCTGCGCCGGGCACTGGCGGAGAACTCCGAGCAGCCGGAGGGCCCGGCCCGCAACGCGCGCGCGGAGCAGCTGCTCGCCGAGGCCGAGAAGCTGGACGTCCCGCTCGCCGTGATCGAGGCGCTCGGGCACCAGCTGAAAGTCTACAACTACAGCTCCGAGAAGGACAAGATGTTCGTCCCGTTCGCGCGGCTGCTGCGCATGTGGGACGAGCGGCCCGAGGACTTCGACGCGTACGAGACGCACTCGCTGTACTGGGTCTTCAAGTGGATGTCGGCGGGCATGCTGGACCAGCCGCACATCCCGCTCGCGTCGGTGGAGAAGTGGCTCGGCGAGATGGAGCACCGCTACCGGCTCGCCGGGCACTCCGAACGGGCCGTGCGCAGCGCCGAGTTCAGCGTGGCCGCGCACATCGGGGACCTCGCGCGCGCGGAGCGGGCGTACGCGGCGTGGCTGGCCGCCGACCGGGACCGGATGGCCGACTGTCACGCCTGCGAGCTGCACGGGCAGGGCGTCTGGCAGGTGCGGTGCGGGCGCGACGCAGAGGCGCTCGAACTGTGGCGGCCGGTGCTGGAGGGCGAGTTCGCGTGCGCCCACGAGCCGCACAGTGTGCTCGCCTCCTCGCTGGCCCCGCTGCTGCGGCTGGGGCGCGTCGAGGAGGCCCGCGCGCACCACCTGCGGGGCTTCCGGCTGGTGCGGTCCATGGAGAGCATGCGGGGCGCGTACGCCGACCACGTGGAGTTCTGCGCGCTGACCGGGAACGAGGCGCGCGGTCTGGAGCTGCTGGCGGAGCGGCCGGCGTACTTCACGGACACCGGGCAGCCGCGCAGCCGGCTGGACTTCCTGGCCGTGGTGACGCTGCTGATGGACCGGCTGACCGAGCTGGGGCACGGCGGGCAGCGGGTGCCGGGGCCGGCCGGGCGGACCTGGACCGCGCGGGAGCTCGCCACGCACGCGCGCGCGGAGGCGACGGAGCTCGCCGAGCGGTTCGACCGGCGCAACGGCACGTCCGCCGTCGGCGACCGCGTCCGCGCGCGGATGGCCCAGCGCCCGCTGGCGGACCGCCTCCCGCTGGGCGTGCGTACGGTGCGTACCGCGCCGGCGCCTTCGCCCGCGGTCGCCCCCTCGGCGCCGGCGGCCCCCGCCGAACGGGACCTGCCCGCCCTGCTCGCCGAGGCGCGGCGCCTGTCGGCCACCCTGCGGCCGCAGGCCCTGGAGGCATGGGCGGCGGTCGCACGGGCCGCGCGGGACGGCGCCGCCCTCACGGCACGCGACCGCGCGGAGATCGCCGACCACGAGGCGATGGCCCGGGGGCCGGAGGGGATCGGGCTGTTCGAGCGAGCCGCGGCCCTGTACGCGGAGGCGGGCGACCCCGGCGAGGCCCTGGCGGCCCGCGCGCGCGGGGCCCACATCCGCGCCCTGACGGGCGAGCTGGACGCGGCGCTTACCACGGTCACGTCCCTGTACGACGAGGTGCTCGCCCTGTACGCCGACGAGGCCACCGGAGTACGCCAGACGGCGTCGGTGGCGATGAGCCGGGCCCGGGTACTGATGCGCCGGGTGCACGAGGCGGCGGGCGCGGGCGCCGGGGTCAGCGGGGATCAGGGGTTCGAGGAGTCCGCGGGGGCGGGTTCCGGGGAGGCCGGGCAGGAGGCCGGGAAGGCAGGGGACGAGCCCCGGGGAGACGGCATCGCGGAGGCCGAGGTCGCCGTGCGGGAGGTGCTGGCGCTCGTCGACGGGCGTGGTGGCGACGACGTGCGGCTGGCGGCGCGGGGCGCGGAGGCGTGGGCCATGCTCGGTGAGCTGGCCGGGGTTTCCGGCGACGCCGGGCGGGCGGCGGAGTCGTTCCGGCGGGCCGCCGACGCGTACGTGGCCGCCGGGCTCGCCTGGTTCGCGGTGGAGTACCAGGTGCAGGTCGCCGCCCTGGCCCACCAGACCGGTGACCCGGCCGGGGCCGAGCGGGCGCTGCGGGCGGCCCTGGAGCACGGGGCGCCGTACGTGGAGCCGGTCGGCCGGGCCCAGTTGCACCTTCAGCTCGCCGAGGTGCTCGGTGGCCGGGACGCTCCCGGTGAGGCGGCCGAGCACGCGCTGGAAGCCGCGCACTGGGCCGACGAGGCCGGTGAGAGCGGCACCCTGGGGGCCTGGGCGCGGCAGCAGCTCGGCGGTTTCCTGCTGCGCCGGGGCCGGTACGCGGAGGCCGCCGAGGTGCTGGAGTCCGCCCTGGCCGACCTCAGCGCCGACACCCACGGCGACGGGACGGTCGTCCAGGCCCGCTGGTGGCTCGGGGACTGCCTGGGCGAGCTGGGCGAGCACCGGGCCGCCGCCGAAGAGCGGCTCAAGGCCGCCGACCTCGCCCGGCACTGGCCCGAGCAGCAGGACCACGCCACGCTCGCCCACCTCGCCGCCGAGTCACTGGGCAACGCCGGGCTGGCGGCGGAGGCCGACCGCGCGTACGCGCGCGCGGGTGACCTGTGGCGCGCGCTCGGCAACACCCCGTTCCTGGTCCGTTCGCTGCGCGCCCGCGCCTGGCTCGCCCTCGACGGCGGGCCGGGGCCCGCGGACGCCCGCGCGCTGATGGGCCAAGCGGTACGGGAGTGCGAGACCGCGCTGGCGGCGGCCGAGGAGGCGGCGGACCGGGCGGAGCTGGCCACCGAACTGGGCGGCACGCACCGGCAGTTCGCGGAGCTGCTGGCCCGTTCGGCAGCCGAGGAAGCCCAGGAGGCCGGGGAGGCCGGGGGACCCGCGGCTGGGGACGCGTTCGAGGCGGCGCTGGAGCAGATGACCCGGGCCGTGGCGGTGTTCGCGACGCTCGGCGCGGCCGGACTGCACGACCGTACCGGCGCGGAACTGGCCGCGGGCCGGCTGGAGGCGGGCCTCGGCCGTCCGGCGCGGGCGGCGGCACGCGCGCGGGAAGTGCTCGCGGTCTACGAGGGCGCGGCCGACGGGGACGACACGGCCCGGGCCCGGCGGGAGGAGGCGGCCGAGTTGCTGGAGGCGGCACGTGAGCTGGAGGCGGCACGTGAGCTGGAGGCGGCACGTGAGCTGGAAGGGGAGGACGCCGAACGGGGCTGAGCCGGGGACTGAGCCGTTCCCGCCGTCACTCCACGCCGATCAGCAGCAGGGCCCCCTGCCGGCCGCCCCGGTACACCACCGTGTCCACGGCCAGGTAGGACTCCCGTACGCGTGCCTCCAGTCGTGCGGCGGCGTTCTCCGGCGCCTCGTCGCCGACGACGAGCGTGACCAGTTCCCCGCCGGCCTGGAGCATGCGGTCGAGGACGGTGCGGGCGGTGGCGGTGACGTCCGTGCCGATCACCGCGACGTCGCCGTCGATCAGGCCGAGCACGTCCCCGGCCTGGCAGACGCCTGCCGTCGTCCAGGACTGGCGCTCGGCGACGACGACCTCGGCGTACCGGGTGGCGCCCGCCGCCGAGGTCATCTGGACGACGTCCTCGTCGAACCGGCGCCCAGGCTCGTGCACCGCGAGCGCGGCGATGCCCTGGACCGCCGAGCGGGTCGGGATGAGGGCCACGCGGATGCCCTCGGTGCGGGCCTGTTCGGCCGCGGCGGCGGCCGTGTGGCGCAGGTCGGCATCGTTGGGCAGCAGCACGACCTCCCGCGCGTGGGCCCGCCGTACCGCCTGCACCAGCTCTCCGCTGGCGGGCGGCTCGCCGGGGCGGGCGAGGACGGTCGTCGCGCCCGACTCGGCGTACAGCGCGGCCAGCCCCTCGCCGGGTACGACGGCGACGACCGCCCGCTGGGCCCGCTCGCGCGGCGGGCGCTCGCGGCCGGTGCGCACGTCGCCGAGCCCGAAGTGGGTGATCCGGATCCGGTACGGCCGCCCGGCCTCCACGCCGGCCTCCACGGCGGCACCGGCGTCGTCGACGTGCACATGGACGTTCCACAGCCCGTCGCCGCCGACCACGACCAGGGAGTCCCCGAGTGCGTCGAGCCGCGCGCGCAAGCGCGCCACGGCCGCGTCGTCGGCCTCCAGGAGATAGATCACCTCGAAGGCCGGTCCGCCGGGTGCGGCGGCGTCGGCGCACCGCTCGGGGGCCGTCACGCGCGCGTGCGCGGGTGCGTCGCCGTCGGGAGCGGACGCGGGTACGGACACGGGTACGGGCACAGGTACCGGCACGGTTCCCTGGGGCTGCGGGATCTCCCGCAGCAGGGACTCGCGGGCCGGAAGCTCGCGGGCCGGGACGTCACGCACCGGAAGCTCGCGCACCGGCTCCCGTACCGCCTCCCCCGTGAACGCCTCGACCAGCGCCCCCAGCACCGCCACCAGCCCCCGGCCGCCCGCGTCGACCACACCGGCCCGCTCCAGCACGGCCAGCTGGGCCGGGGTCGCCGCGAGGGCCGTCCGCGCTCCCTCGTAGGCGGCCCGCGCGACCGTCCGGCAGTCGCCGTCGGCTCCCTCGGCGGCGTCGGCGGCGGCCGAGGCGACCGTGAGCACCGTGCCCTCGACGGGGCGGGCCACGGCCTGCCGGGCGGAGTCGGCGGCCCTGCGCAGGGCCAGCCGCAGTCCCCGGCCGTCGATGTGAGAGGCGTCACCGTCGTCCGCGAGCACCTGCGCCATCCCGCGCAGCAGCTGCGCGAGGATCGTCCCCGAGTTGCCCCGGGCCCCGATCAGCGCGCCGTGCGCCATGGCCCGGACGGCGTCCGCCAGCGCGGGCTCCCCCGAGCCGGTCTCGTACCCGGCGAACACCGCCTCGACGGCCGTCGCCGCCGACTCCACGGTCAGGTACAGGTTGGTCCCGGTGTCGCCGTCCGCCACCGGATAGACGTTGATCGCGTCGATCTCCTCCCGGGCCCTGCCCAGGGCCCGCAGCGCCAGACCGCACCAGGTGCGCACCGCGAGAGCATCGAGGAACGTCTGCGGCACCTGCGTCACCTGCGCCTCCTTGAGCTGGCTCGACGTGGGACGCAGCGTAGACCCCGGACCGGTTCCCTCCGGAAGAGGGCCGGGCCGGGAGCCCGCGCTGCCATGGTAGTTTCGTTGTACGGACGCAGCCGTTGTATGCTGCTCCGGTTGCCCGATCCGATCGGGCCATTCCCCTGGCAGCGCCACTCAAGATTCAGGTTCTATAGGATCTCGATCCCGGCATGCCGGGATCAACCGTAAGTGCATCTGAAGTCTTTGGAGTGACCCGTGGCTGCCAACTGCGACGTCTGCGGCAAGGGGCCGGGCTTCGGCAACAACATCTCGCACTCGCACCGCCGTACGTCCCGCCGCTGGAACCCGAACATCCAGCGTGTGCGTACCGTGGTGGGCGGGACGCCGAAGCGCGTGAACGCTTGCACCTCGTGCATCAAGGCCGGCAAGGTCTCGCGCTGACGCAACCTCCCCCACTCTCGACTCGTTCGAGCGGGGGAACCCCCATCCGCGCGCGGCCACTGTCTGGTTCGCTGCACTGAGCCGGTCCACCTCCGGGTGGGCCGGCTTTTTGCCGTACCCCCGGGGCCCTGGGCGCGCTCCAGTCCCAGATCTCCCGGCTACGCCCTCGCCGTCGACCCGGACTTGGTCGACGTGCACCGCCTCGCGCGCCTGGCCGCCGAGGGCCGGGCCGTACGGGCACTCACCGCCGGCGGTCATCCGCGGGCGGCGGCGCTCCTCGCCCGCCCTGGCACCGCGTCCGGGACTTCGCCAGGGGCTGCCAGAACGTCTCCGGCAACGCGGGGCCGTTCTTCGCCCCGGCCACCGAGCGGCGCATCCGCAACCGGCACCGGATGTACCGGCTGCTCGGCCGCCGGCCGGCTTCTTCAGGCGGCTGACGGAGAAGGCCGCGACCGCCGTCGAGCCGCCGGCCTACCCCGCCGGAGCCCTCAGCGGGCGTCCCGCCGCAGCGCCCACCCGTGGTCCACGGGCCCGATCCCCGCGCCGAGCGCGAACCCGGCGGCGATGGCCCCGGTGACGTACTCCTTGGCCGCCGCGACCGCCTCCGGTACGGACCGGCCCCTGGCCAGGCCGCAGGCGATGGCGGAGGCGAGGGTGCAGCCGGTGCCGTGGGTGTGCCGGTTGTCGTGGCGGGGTGCCCGCAGCAGGTGGACCTCGGAGCCGTCGGTGAGCAGGTCCACGGCGTCGCCCGCCAGGTGTCCGCCCTTGATCAGCACCCAGCGCGGCCCGAACTCCAGCACGGCCGCGGCGGCCCGTCGCAGATCGTCCTCCGACGCGACGCGGACGCCGGTCAGTTGGGCCACCTCGTCCAGGTTCGGGGTGGCCACGGTCGCCACCGGCAGCAGCCTCGTCCGTACGGAGTCCAGGGCGGAGGCGGCCAGCAGCGGGTCGCCGTGCTTGGAGACGCCGACCGGGTCGACCACGGCCGGTGCGTCCGTGCCGGAGATCAACTCGGCGACCGCCTCGACCAGTTCGGCGGAGGCCAGCATGCCGGTCTTCACGGCCTGGACGCCGATGTCGTCCACGACGCTGCGGTACTGGGCCCGGACCGCCTCCACGGGCAGCTCCCAGGCGCCCTGAACCCCCACCGAGTTCTGCGCGGTCACCGCGGTGAGCACGCTCATGCCGTGCACGCCGAGCGCGAGCATCGTCTTCAGGTCGGCCTGGATGCCGGCGCCGCCGCCGGAGTCCGAGCCGGCCACCGTGAGCACCCGGGGGATCACGACTCGATGTCCGCGAAGTGGTCCCAGCCGCCCTTGCTGGTCCAGGGCGCCCCGTCGACGGTCACCTGGGGCAGCGCGGAGGGGTTGAGGACCTCGCCGATGACCTTCCAGCGGGCCGGGAGCTTGGCGTCCGGCGGGAAGGTCGCCACGATCGCGTGGTCCTCTCCCCCGGTCAGCACCCACTGGAGCGGGTCGACGCCGACGGCCTGCCCGATGTCGTTCATCTGCGTCGGGATGTCGATCGCGCCGGAGCGGATGTCGATGCGGACCTTGCTGGCCTCGGCGATGTGCCCGAGGTCGGCGATCAGGCCGTCGCTGACGTCGCACATCGCGGTGGCGCCGAGCGCGGCGGCGGCCGGGCCCGCATGGTACGGCGGCTCGGGGCGCCGGTGGGCCTCGACGAAGGCGCGGGGCGAGCGGAAACCGCGGACGAGCACCGCGTACCCGGCCGCCGACCAGCCCAGCCAGCCGGTGACGGCCACGAGGTCGCCGGGCTGGGCACCCGCGCGCGTGACGGGTTCGTGGTTGCGCAGATCGCCGAGCGCGGTGATCGACACCATGATCGTGTCGCCGCGTACGACGTCCCCGCCGACCACGGAGGCGCCGGCGACCTGGCACTCGTCGCGCAGGCCGTCCATCAGCTCGGTCGGCCAGGTGACCGGCAGTTCCGCGGGGACGACCAGGCCGAGCAGGAGCGCGGTCGGCACGGCGCCCATGGCGGCGATGTCCGCGAGGTTCTGCGCGGCGGCCTTGCGGCCGACGTCGTAGGCCGTGGACCAGTCGCGGCGGAAGTGCCGGCCCTCCAGCAGGATGTCGGTGCTCGCCACCACCCGTCGGTCGGGCGCGGCGACCACCGCGGCGTCGTCGCCGGGGCCGACCCGGACCGCCGGGGTGGTGGTGAGACGGGAGGTCAGCTCCCGGATGAGCCCGAACTCACCTAGCTCACCCACTGTGCCCTTCATTGCCTCAAGCCCCTTCTGTGCCTTGCCACGCCCGGTCGCGCGTCACCAGTGTCCCCGATACGGTCGAGGTGACCGTCAACTTCCGTCGTGCCTGCACCCTGGCGCGCAAGCCCGGTTCCCGCAGGTCTCCCCTCGGGGAGCGGCGACGCGATACCGTGGCGTTCCTTTTCCCCACATGATCCTCGTGGCCGCCCTGGAGGTTCCGTGGTACAGGCGTACATCCTGATCCAGACGGAGGTCGGCAAGGCGTCGACCGTCGCCGAGACGATCAGCAAGATTCCCGGAGTGCTCCAGGCCGAGGACGTGACCGGGCCGTACGACGTCATCGTGCGGGCCCAGGCCGAGACGGTCGACGAGCTCGGCCGGATGGTGGTCGCGAAGGTCCAGCAAGTGGACGGCATCACGCGCACCCTGACCTGTCCGGTGGTGCATCTGTAGCCCCCGTCTACGCTTGGCCGGTGAACATCTTCCGTCACCGGCCCCTCGCCCTGCTCGCGCCGGCCCTGCTCGTCGCGGTCGCGGGCTGTTCCACGGCGGACGACAGCGGCACCGTGGCGGTTCCCACCCCTGACGCGCGGACCGCCCCGCTCTGCCGGGACCTGGACAAGGTCCTGCCGCGGAAGGTGGACGGGCAGCCGCGCGCCGACCCCGAGCCCCGGTCCGCCTACACGGCGGGCTGGGGAAGCCCGGCGATCATACTGCGCTGCGGCATCGTCCGGCCGCCGAAGATGGTCGATGCCAAGGTGGCCCTGGGCGAGGACCCGAACGCGATCGCCGGCGGGGTGAACGGCGTCGAGTGGCTGATGGAGAAGCAGGGCGACGGCACCTGGCGGTTCACCACGTCCAACCGCCGGGCGTATGTGCAGGTGACCCTGCCGAAGAAGCTGTCCGGGCCGGACGACAGCGCCCAGGTGATGACGGACCTGGCGCCGGCCGTGAAGAAGGCGATCCCGAAGGGGATCGCCTCCATGCGCGGCTGAGGGCCGAGGGGGTCAGCGCAGCCCCGTCGAGCGGCGCAGCGCCGCCTGCACCAGGCGGTCCACCAGCTCGGGGTAGCTGATCCCGCTCGCCTGCCACATCTGCGGGTACATCGAGATCGGCGTGAAGCCGGGCATGGTGTTGATCTCGTTGATCACGAACTCGCCGTCCTCGGTGAGGAAGAAGTCCGCGCGGACCAGGCCCTCGCAGGAGGCCGCCTCGAACGCCTCGACGGCGAGCGCGCGCACCTCGGCGGTCTGCTCCCCGGTGAGCGGGGCCGGGACGATGCCGGGCGTGGAGTCGATGTACTTGGCCTCGAAGTCGTAGTACGCGTGCGCGTCCGGCGGCGGGATCTCGGCCGGGGCGGAGGCGCGCGGGCCGTCCTCGAACTCCAGGACGCCGCACTCGATCTCACGGCCGCGTACGGCCGCCTCGACCAGGATCTTCGGGTCGTGGGACTGCGCCTCGGCGATCGCCTCGTCCAGGCCGGACAGGTCGTCGACCTTGGTGATGCCGATGGACGAGCCCGCGCGCGCGGGCTTCACGAACAGCGGCCAGCCGTGCTCGCCGGCGAAGTCGACGATCCGCTTGCGGGCGGCGGACTCGTCCTGGGCCCACTCGCGGGGGCGGATCACCAGGTACGGGCCGACCTTGAGCCCGTAGGAGGTGAAGATCCGCTTCATGTACTCCTTGTCCTGGCCGACGGCCGAGGCGAGCACGCCGGAGCCGACGTACGGCACTCCGGACAGCTCCAGCAGGCCCTGGAGCGTGCCGTCCTCGCCGTAGGGGCCGTGGAGCACCGGGAAGACCACGTCTACCTCGCCGAGCGCCTTGGGCACGGAGCCGGGCTCGCTGTAGACGACCTCGCGGTTCGACGGGTCGACGGGGAGCACCACGCCGCCCTCGTGCGATTCCGCCAGCTCGGCCACGCTGGGGGTGCGGCGGTCGGTGATGGCCATCCGCTCCGGCTCGTCGGCCGTCAGCGCCCAGCGGCCGTCCGTGGTGATGCCGATCGGCAGGACGTCGTACTTCGTCCGGTCGATGGCCTTGAGGACGGCGCCGGCGGTGACCACGGAGATCCCGTGTTCGGAACTGCGCCCGCCGAACACGACGGCCACGCGCGGCTTGCGCGACGGCTGCTCAGGGCTCTGGGGAAGGTTCTCGGTGCTCATATCGCGTTGAGGGTACCTGTAGGTAGCGCCCAAGTCAGCGCGCGCTCCCGGGCCGTCGCTCAGCGTCGCACGGACGGTCGCTCAGTGTCGTACCCAACCCCTCGCGAACGGCCCGACACCTCCCCGAACCCGACACGGGGACGCGCCCGCGGGCCAACGTCCCCGGACTCCCCCGGGCAAGGTCTGCCGGCCCGGCCCGGCCCATGCCCCGGCACCTCCCGGCGCCGACGCATCCTCAAGGCGCTGGCGTCTACGGGCTCGGCGTCTCCCCTCCCCCGACGCCTCCGGACCCCGGCCGCTTCCGGCGCTGGCGCGTCCCCCGGGGCGCAACGTCTCCCGGACTCACCGCCCTCGGACAACGCCCTAGGGCCCCCGCGCTTTCCCGGGTGCCAACGCCTCTGGCCCTCACCGCCTCCCCAGGCAACGTCTTCGGGCCTCCACGCCTCGCGTCACTGGCATCTCCCGGTCTCGACGCATCCCGTCCCGGCATCTCCCGGTCTCGACGCATCCCGGCGCTGGCACGTCCCCGGGGTCCAACGCCTCCCGCGCTGACCGCTCCCAGGCAACGTCTTCGGCCTCGACGCCTCCCGGGCCCGGCATCTCCCGGCGTTGGCACCTCCCCCGGCCCAATGCCTCCCGGGCTCACCGCCTCCCAGGGCAATGCCTTCCGGCTCCGGCACCTCCCGGCGCGGACACCCGCCGGGCTGACCGCCTCACCAGGCAACGTCTTCCGGCCTCCGCGCCTCCCGGTGTCGGCGTCTCCCAGGCCCGACGTCGGGCCGGCCTCCACGCCTCCCCAGGCCCAACGCCCCCGGGCACACCACCTCCCGGGGCAACGCCTTCCGGCTCCGGCACCTCCCGGCGCCGGCGCCTGCTCAGGGCCCAACGTCTCCAGGCCCCCACACCGCCCGACTCGGCTCCTCCCGGCCCCCGCACCGCCAGGCCCCGGCAGCTCCCGGCCGGTGCCGGCGCATGCGCGGGCCCGGCGTCTTCGAGACCCGGGGGCGACCCGGGCTCAGTGGCGCTCGGGCTTGGCGCTGCGGGCCATCAGTTCCTTCAGCGCGACGACCGGCGACTTGCCCTCGTGCACGATGCTGACGACCGTCTCGGTGATGGGCATGTCGACACCGTGCCGGCGGGCCAGATCCAGCACGGACTCGCAGGACTTGACGCCCTCGGCGGTCTGCTTGGTGACCGCGATGGTCTCCTCCAGCGTCATGCCCTTGCCGAGGTTGGTGCCGAAGGTGTGGTTGCGGGACAGCGGCGAGGAGCAGGTGGCCACCAGGTCGCCCAGGCCCGCGAGTCCCGAGAAGGTCAGCGGGTCGGCGCCCATCGCGAGGCCGAGCCGGGTGGTCTCGGCGAGGCCGCGCGTGATGAGCGAGCCCTTGGCGTTGTCGCCGAGCCCCATGCCGTCGGCGATGCCCACCGCGAGCCCGATGACGTTCTTCACCGCGCCGGCGAGTTCGCAGCCGACCACGTCGGTGTTCGTGTACGGCCGGAAGTACGGCGTGTGGCAGGCGGCCTGGAGTCGCTGGGCGACCCGCTCGTCGGTGCAGGCCACGACCGCCAGGGCGGGCATGCGGGCGGCGATCTCGCGGGCCAGGTTGGGTCCCGTGACGACCGCGATCCGGTCCGCGCCGACCTTGGCGACGTCCTCGACGACCTCGCTCATCCGCATGGTGGAGCCGAGTTCGACGCCCTTCATCAGGGAGACGAGGACGGTGTCCGGAGCGAGCAGCGGGGCCCACTCGGCGAGATTCGCGCGCAGGGTCTGGGAGGGGATGGACAGGACCGTGAAGTCGGCGCCGGCGGCGGCCTCCGCCGGGTCGGTGGTGGCCCGGAGGTTCTCGGGGAGTTCGACGCCCGGCAGGTAGTCGGGGTTGATCCGGGTGGTGTTGATCGCCTCGGCGACCTCCGCCCGGCGGGCCCACAGGGTGACCTCACAGCCGGCGTCGGCGAGCACCATGCCGAAGGCGGTGCCCCACGAGCCGGCGCTGAAGACCGCCACCCGTACCGGTGCGCTCACTTGCTCTGCCCTTCCACTTGCCGGCCCTCCGCCTGCGCCCGGGTGCGACGGCGCTGCTCGATCCGCTCGCGGCGCGGGTCGTAGGGCGTCTCGGGCGCCTTCTCGCCGCGGATCTCCTCCAGCTGGCGGGTGATGGCCGCCATGATGACCTCGGTGGCCTCCTTCAGCACCTCGGGGGTCATCTCCTGGTCGTAGAAACGGGAGAGGTCCACGGGGGGTCCCGCGAGCACGTGGTGCGTCTTGCGCGGGAAGAGGTTCGGCTTCTTGGCGTACGGCGGCAGCAGTTCGTTGGCGCCCCACTGCGCGACCGGGATGACCGGGCACTTGGTCTGCAGGGCGACCCGGGCGGCGCCGGTCTTGCCGGTCATGGGCCAGCCGTTCGGGTCGCGGGTGAGGGTGCCCTCGGGGTAGAACGCGACGCACTCGCCGCGCTCCACGGCGTCGATCGCGGCCCGGAAGGCGCTGAGCGCGTCCGTGGACTCGCGGTAGACGGGGATCTGCCCGGTGCCGCGCATGGCGGCGCCCACGAATCCCTTCTTGAAAAGCCCGCTCTTCGCCAGGAATCGCGGGACCCGTCCGGTGTTGTACTGATAGTGCGCGTACGCGAAGGGGTCCACGTGGGAATTGTGGTTCACCGCGGTGATAAATCCGCCCTCGGCCGGAATGTGCTCCATTCCTCGCCAGTCCCGCTTGATCAGAACCACCAGCGGCGGTTTGCAGATCACCGCGGCGAAGCGGTACCAGAAGCCGATTCTGCGGCGGGACACAAGGACACCTTCCTCTAGGGCTGCAACCCCGGCGGGGGCCGCACAAGTGTGGCCCCGGGCCGCCGGTCTGTCGAGAACACCGTACGCCCCGCCTCCCGCGGCGCCGGAGGGCGCGGGGGACAATGAGCGCGACTAGAGAGGGACGGTACGCCGGTGCAGTGGACCTTGGTCATCCCCCTGAAGCCCCTGGCGCGGGCCAAGAGCAGGCTCGCGGACACCGCCGACGACGGGGTGCGGCCGGGCCTGGCCCTGGCGTTCGCGCAGGACACGGTGGCGGCGGCGGTGGCATGTCCGGCGGTGTCGGATGTGGCGGTCGTCACGGACGACGAACTGGCCGGCCGGGAGCTGGCCGCGCTGGGCGCGCGCATCGTGCCCGACACCCCCGGCAGCGGCCTGAACGCGGCGCTGGCGCACGGCGCGGCCGTCGTGCGCGCGGTCCGTCCCGGCGCCGCGGTGGCGGCCCTGAACGCCGATCTGCCGGCCCTGCGTCCGGCGGAACTGTCCCGGGTTCTGGCGGCGGCCTCGCAATTCCCGCGCGCCTTTCTCGCGGACGCGGCGGCACTGGGCACGACTTTGCTGGCGGCGGCCGGTGATCGTGAATTGCGGCCGGCGTTCGGCCTCGATTCCCGTGCCCGCCACCGGGCCTCCGGGGCGGTGGAACTCGGGCTCGCGGAGGTGGATTCGGTCCGCCAGGACGTCGACACGGCCGCGGACCTGCGGGCGGCGCTGACACTGGGCGTGGGCCCGCATACGGCGGCGGCGTCGGCGGGACTCCTCATCCCGGGCCCCTGAAGCGCCCGAAAGGGCACGGGCCCTATCGAAAGCGCCGAGAGGGCACGGGGCCGTACCGACGTGCGGCTCCGCCGCGTGGGCGCGAGCGGCCCGTGACGGCCGGCGGCCGGCGTACGACGCGCACCCCCGACGGCGAGCCGGCGCAGGCACTACGCTGGCGGCCATGCAAGCGACCGCCTACACCTACGACCCGGAGACCCGCAGCGGCCAGGTGCTCCTCGACGACGGCACCCCGGTGCCCTTCGACGCGGCGGCGTTCGACCGGGGCGGACTGCGGCTGCTGCGGCCGGGACAGCGGGTGCGGATCGAGACGGAGTCCGAGGGCGGCGCCCTGCGGATCACCCTCGTAACCCTTCAAACCCTCTGACCGTCCTTACACACACCGCGGGCCGGGCTCCCTGGGGAGCCCGGCCCGGCGCGTGAATGCCCTGGCGGCCTTACGACGTCGCCTTGCGGGCGGTGGTCTTCTTGGCGGTGGTCTTGCGGGCCGTCGACTTCTTCGCCGGGGCCTTCTTGGCGGTGACCTTCTTCGCCGGAGCCTTCTGGGCCGTCGTCTTCTTGGCGGCGGTCTTCGTCGCGGCGGTCTTGGCGGTCGCCGTGGTCTTCTTGGCGGGAGCCTTCTTCGCCGTGGTCTTCTTCGCGGCGGCGGTGGTCTTCTTCGCCGCCGTCTTCTTCGCCGCGGTGCCCGCGGTCTTCTTCGCCGCACCCGCCGTCTTCTTGGCGGCGGCCTTCTTGCCGACGGCCTTCGCGATGGTGGGCGGCGGGCCGGACAGGCTGCCCTTCGGCGCCTTCTTGACCGCAACCTCGCCCCCGCGGGGGAGCTTCTTCGAACCGCTCACCAGGTCCTTGAAGCCCTGACCGGCGCGGAAGCGCGGCACCGAGGTCTTCTTGACCCGAACCCGCTCGCCCGTCTGAGGGTTGCGCGCGTAGCGGGCGGGGCGGTCCACCTTCTCGAAGGACCCGAAGCCGGTGACGGAGACCCGCTCGCCCGCGACGACCGCGCGGACGATGGCGTCCAGAACATGATCGACAGCGTCTGCGGCCTGCTGGCGGCCGCCCAACTTGTCGGCAATCGCTTCTACGAGCTGCGCCTTGTTCACGTCTTCCCCTTCGGAGACATCGCCAGAACGAAAGTGTTCAAGCTTTTTCGCACGTTAGGCAGATATATACCGCAAATCAAACACGAAACGGGCTTATCACCCTTGTGCCGCAACGGACTCGGCTGTCCCGGACGGTTCAGCGGTCCTCTTCGGGGACCCGGCCCGCGTCGAGATCCGCCGTGAACCGATCGAGCCGCCTTGCCGCGTCGGCGAGATCGTGCTTGGCCGCGGCCGTAATGACCAGCAGCTTCCGGGTCAGCGCCATCCGTACGCCCTCCGGGACTTGCAGTGCGCGCACCCTTGCGTGCGCTTCCTTGAGCTGGTTCGCGACCGCCGTGTAGAGCTGGAGTTGGCCGTCGTGTTCCATGCACAGATTGTGCCATCTGGGGCGAGTTGTCGCCTGCGCAGGGTGCAACTACCGCCTCAAATGGCCTTCCAGGCACTTGCGGAAGACACGAACACAGCACTCACCTACCCGGACAACAGCCCGCGTAACGTGGGAAGTTGAGCGGACCGGGGCGGAGTCGCAGGGCCGTTCGGGTGCAGACATGGCTGTACCCCCAATCGTGGCGATCGGGGGTACAGAGGGGGTGTTGGAGTGGCCGAAACCTGACCTTCGCGGGGGCCGGCCGGCTCCGGATCAGGCCTGGAGCGTCCGCGGCTTGTAGGCGGGCCGTCCGGCCTCGTAGGCGGCGATCTCGTCCTCGTTGCGGAGGGTGAGGGAGATGTCGTCCAGGCCGTTGAGCAGCCGCCAGCGGGAGTTCTCGTCCAGCTCGAAGGGGGCGGTGATGCCCGCCGCGCGCACCTCACGCGCCTCAAGGTCCACAGTGACCTCAGCCGTGGGGTCCGCTTCGACGATCTCCCACAGGGCGTCGACGGTCTTCTGGTCCAGGACGACGGTGAGCAGGCCGTTCTTCAGCGAGTTGCCACGGAAGATGTCGGCGAAGCGGGAGGAGATCACGGCCTTGAAGCCGTAGTTCTGCAGCGCCCAGACGGCGTGCTCGCGGGAGGAGCCGGTGCCGAAGTCGGGGCCGGCGACCAGGACGGTGGCGCCCTGCCGCTCGGGGCGGTTGAGGACGAACTCGGGGTCCTTGCGCCAGGCCTCGAACAGCCCGTCCTCGAAACCGTCCCGGGTGACCTTCTTGAGCCAGTGAGCAGGGATGATCTGGTCGGTGTCGACGTTGCTGCGGCGCAGCGGGACGGCCCGGCCGGTGTGGGTGGTGAAGGCTTCCATGATTCTCAGACTCCAGCGGGGACGTCGGTCAGGTCGGCCGGGGAGGCCAGGTGGCCCAGGACGGCGGTGGCCGCCGCGACCTGCGGTGACACCAGGTGGGTACGGCCGCCCTTGCCCTGCCGGCCCTCGAAGTTGCGGTTGGAGGTGGAGGCGGAGCGCTCGCCGGGGGCCAGCTGGTCGGGGTTCATGCCCAGGCACATCGAGCAGCCCGCGTGCCGCCATTCGGCGCCGGCCTCCTTGAAGACCACGTCCAGGCCCTCGGAGACGGCCTGCAGACCCACCCGCGCCGAGCCGGGCACGACCAGCATCCGTACGCCGTCGGCGACTTTGCGGCCCCGCAGCAGGTCGGCGGCGGCGCGCAGGTCCTCGATGCGGCCGTTGGTGCACGAGCCTACGAAGACGGTGTCCACGGTGATGGACCGCAGCGGCTGCCCCGCCTCCAACCCCATGTACTCCAGGGCCTTTTCGGCGGCCAGGCGCTCCGAGGCGTCTTCGTACGAAGCGGGGTCGGGGACGTGCGCCGAAAGCGGTGCGCCCTGGCCGGGGTTGGTGCCCCAGGTCACGAACGGCGACAGCTCGGCGGCGTCGATGACGACCTCGGCGTCGAAGACGGCGTCCTCGTCCGTGCGCAGCGTCTTCCAGTACGCGACCGCCGCGTCCCAGTCGGCGCCCTCGGGGGCGTGCGGACGGCCCTTGAGGTAGGCGAAGGTGGTCTCGTCGGGGGCGATCATGCCCGCGCGGGCGCCGGCCTCGATCGACATGTTGCAGATGGTCATCCGGGCCTCCATCGAGAGCTTCTCGATGGCGGAGCCGCGATACTCCAGGATGTAGCCCTGACCGCCGCCGGTGCCGATCTTCGCGATGATCGCCAGGATCAGGTCCTTGGCGGTGACGCCCTCGGGCAGCTCGCCGTCGACCGTGATCGCCATGGTCTTCGGGCGGGCCAGGGGCAGCGTCTGGGTGGCCAGCACGTGCTCGACCTGCGAGGTGCCGATGCCGAACGCCAGCGCGCCGAACGCGCCGTGCGTGGAGGTGTGCGAGTCACCGCAGACCACGGTGGTGCCGGGCTGGGTCAGGCCCAGCTGCGGGCCGACGACGTGGACGACGCCCTGCTCGACGTCGCCCAGCGGGTGCAGCCGCACCCCGAACTCGGCGCAGTTCTTGCGCAGGGTCTCCAGCTGGGCCCGCGAGACGGGGTCCGCGATGGGCTTGTCGATGTCGAGGGTCGGGGTGTTGTGGTCCTCGGTCGCGATGGTGAGGTCGAGGCGGCGCACCCGGCGGCCGTTCTTGCGGAGCCCGTCGAAGGCCTGCGGGCTGGTCACCTCGTGCAGCAGGTGCAGATCGATGTAGAGGAGGTCGGGCTCGCCCTCGGCGCGCCGGACGACATGGTCGTCCCAGACCTTCTCCGCGAGTGTCCTACCCATCGCTTTCCCTCCGGCCGGCAAGCGTCCACCGACCCAACTAGAGATCTTCAGCAGCGGTGGCCTGCCCGTCTCGGGGCCCCTGAACGTCGTGATTCCGGGCGTCCACCGCCAGGCCCGTTCGTCTGCGGGCCGCTGTGTGATTCAAGGGTGGCGCGTTCCACGGAAAATTGAACTTGCGTTTCACAGAGTGAGACGTGAGTATCGTTGCATGGACAACAGTAGCGGCGTCGGCGTTCTGGACAAGGCGGCCCTCGTCCTGAGCGCTCTGGAGTCCGGTCCGGCCACCCTCGCGGGTCTGGTCGGCGCGACCGGACTGGCACGACCCACGGCCCACCGCCTGGCCGTGGCCCTGGAACACCACCGCATGGTGGCACGCGACATGCAGGGCCGGTTCATCCTCGGTCCGCGCCTCGCGGAGCTCGCGGCGGCCGCGGGCGAGGACCGCCTGCTCGCGACGGCGGGCCCCGTGCTCACCCACCTCCGTGATGTCACCGGTGAGAGCGCGCAGCTCTACCGTCGCCAGGGTGACATGCGGATCTGTGTGGCCGCGGCGGAACGCCTGTCCGGTCTGCGGGACACCGTCCCGGTCGGCTCCACGCTCACGATGAAGGCGGGTTCCTCGGCGCAGATCCTGCTCGCCTGGGAGGAGCCGGAGCGCCTGCACCGGGGCCTGCAGGGCGCCCGCTTCACGGCGACGGCCCTGTCGGGCGTACGGCGGCGCGGCTGGGCCCAGTCCATCGGCGAGCGCGAGCCGGGCGTCGCGTCCGTCTCCGCGCCCGTGCGCGGCCCCTCCAACCGCGTGGTGGCCGCCGTCTCCGTCTCGGGCCCCATCGAGCGCCTGACCCGTCACCCGGGCCGCATGCACGCCCAGGCGGTCATCGACGCGGCGGGCCGCCTCTCGGAGGCCCTGCGCCGCTCGGGCTGAGAGCGGCGGAACCGCTCGGGCCGGGAAGCGGCCGCCCCAACGCCGCGGCGGCCCCTTCGCACCCCGGGCGGACTCCCCCCACGGCGCCTACGCGCGCACATCACCGCCCGACCGGCACGCGAACCGGTCCCTCGCGTACCGCCCCCGCTCCTCCAGCGGCACCTGCCCGTGCGCGGCGGCCAGTCCGAACGCCGGCATGTCCCCGTAGACCGCCTCGTAGGACCCCTCCGGCACGACGTACGCCTCGTGCCAGATCCCGACCTGCCCGCGCAGCTTCCCGGCCCGCTCCTTGCGGTTGATCCGGGCCCAGACCTGGTGGTGGAAGGCGTCCGGCGCGGTCGCGTAGGCGTACAGCTTGTCCTTGGACTCCCAGTACTGCACGACGTAGTACGTGCGCGGTGACGCCGTCAGCAGCACCTTGGCCAGCAGTCCGCGCGCGGGGTCCTTCTCCAGTTCCCGCAGCATCCGCAGCATCGCGAGCATCACCGGCAGCCACAGGTGGACGGCCCGGAAGCGGTTGACGCGCATGCCGATCAGCAGGACGACGACGTCGCCCTTCGCGTCGGCGGTCGTACGGGACACCATGACGGCCCCCTCATAGGTGAGCGGCACTATCCAACGGGCACTGCTTGGATAGTGGCGGTATCCCACAAGGAGCGCAAGACATGCGGCTCGCCGAACTGAGCAGACGCAGCGGTGTGGCCACCGCGACGATCAAGTACTACCTGCGCGAGGGCCTGTTGCCGCCGGGCCGCCGGGTCAACGCGACGACGGCCGACTACGACGAGGCGCACCTGCGCCGGCTGCGGCTGGTCCGCGCGATGATCCAGGTCGGCGGGCTCCCGGTGGCCACGGTCCGGGAGGTGCTGCGCCACGTCGACGACGAGTCCCTGGGCCGCACGATCCGGCTGGGCGCGGCCCTGTGGGCGCTGCCGCAGGTGCCGGAGCCCGACGAGGACGACGCGTACGTCCGGGCCGCGCGCCGGGAGGCGGACGAGTTGCTGGACCGGCTGGGCTGGTCGAACGCGAGGCTGCTGACGACGATCTCCCCCGCGTACCGCTCCCTGGTGGTGGCGGTCGCCGCGTTCCGCCGGCTCGGCTACGACTGGGACGGCGAACTGCTCGTCTCGTACGCCGAGTTGATGCACCGGACGGCGAGGCTCGATCTGGACTTCGTGGAGACCCGTTCGTCGGAGGCGGAGAAGGCGGAGACGGCGGTCCTCGGCGCGGTGCTGACCGAACCGATCCTGCAGGCCCTGCGCCGGCTGGCCCAGGAGGAGGAGTCGGCCCGGCGGTACGGCTTCGAGTAGCGCCGGGCACGGCGAAGGCCCCCCACTGACATGGAGGGCCTTCCCTGTACGTACCCCCGACCGGATTCGAACCGGCGCTACCGCCTTGAGAGGGCGGCGTGCTAGGCCGCTACACAACGGGGGCGTGGACTCTGCGTTTCCGCAGGTCCGAGCTGGTCTACCTGGACTCGAACCAAGACTAACTGAACCAGAATCAGTCGTGCTGCCAATTACACCATAGACCAATGATGGTTTAGACCAGTCAGTACCCCCGACCGGATTCGAACCGGCGCTACCGCCTTGAGAGGGCGGCGTGCTAGGCCGCTACACAACGGGGGCCCTAGCGATCCCGACGAGGTCGAGATCAGTACCCCCGACCGGATTCGAACCGGCGCTACTGCCTTGAGAGGGCAGCGTGCTAGGCCGCTACACAACGGGGGCTTTGCAGATAAGCTCTGCGAGCTGGCCTACCTGGACTCGAACCAAGACTAACTGAACCAGAATCAGTCGTGCTGCCAATTACACCATAGGCCACTGGAACTCAAGCCCCTACGGGGTTCTCGTTCTAGCTTGCTCCGCGGGGCTCCGGCCTTGCGGCCCGCGCCCCTCGGCGCAGGAAGAACATTACCCGAAGGTGGACGGGGCTCCAAAACGGCTATCCGAGCGGACGAGCGCCGGGAGTTCGGCGAGGGTCGAGATCCGGTGCGCCACGACCTCCCCGGCGGCTCGCGCGTAGGCCGCCCCGCGGTCGATCCACACCGACAGCAGCCCGGCCTCGGCGGCACCCCGCCCGTCTATCTCGGGGTGGTCGCCGACGTACGCCACCTCGTGCGGGGGCAGCCCCAGCGCCTCGCAGGAGGCCAGGAAGGCGCCCGGCTTCGGCTTGGAGACGCCCAGCTCGGCGGCGCACAGCACGGACTCGAACCGGTGGAGCAGGCCGAGCCTGCGCAGCTTGTGCTCCTGGACGGCCACGCTGGAGTTGGACAGCACCGCGTGCCGGTGGCTGGCCGCGAGGGCCTCCAGGGCGGGCAGGACGTCCGGGAAGACGCTCCAGGCCGCCTCGTAGTGCCCGATGTACCGCCCGAACCAGTCGTCGGCCTCCGCGTCGGTCACGTCCTTGCCCAGGAAGACCCGGACCCGGTCGCGCCGCTGGTCCTGGAAGGTGGTCTCGCCGGCGGCGTAGCGCGCCCACTGCTGCTCGGTGATCTCCCGCCACCGGGCCAGCGCGGCCTCGGCGCTGCTGTGGCCGGCGAGCAGCCCCTCCACCGCGAGGTGGGCCCGCATGCCCTCCCGGTCGGCGGTCGTGTAGTCGAACAGGGTGTCGTCCACGTCCCAGACCACGGCTCTGATCGTCATACGACCGACGGTACCGCCGCGCCCGCCGGGGCGCCGGGGAACCGGACCGTTGCCCGTCGGGCCCGGTCAGACCTGCTCACAGGCCGGGTCCGGGGCCACGAAGAAGTCCGTCACGAAGCAGGTGACCTCACCCGACGCCGAGCGGCCCGTCCAGGTGGGGTAGCAGCCGTCGCCCCAGCCGGAGGTGAACGCGGCCAGGCTGTGTCCGCCGTCCGCGGACCTGACCAGGTGCGGCCCCGCCGACCAGTCGCTGTTCTCGAACGCGTCCCACAGCGGCCCTTCCTCCTCCTGGGTCCCCGGGAACGCCTCCTCGGCCGAGGCGTCGTAGAAGCAGCCCGTGCCGGCGTCGACGCCGTACCCGTAGAACTCGTCGTCCCCCAGTCCGGCGGGGTCCTGGCCGGGGAGCAGGGCCAGTTCCCAGGTGACGGCCGGCTCGTCGCGGATGACGAGGCGGGCGGCGGCCACGCGCAGGTGGGGTATCCCGGACGGGGGCTCGCCGGGCCGGGTGAGGGTCGCGACGGCCGCGTCGACGCGGTAGCGGCCGGGCTCGACGGTGGCCGTGAAGGGCTCGACGTCGCCGCTGCCGAGGTAGACGAACGGGTCGCTCGCGACGACCCGGCCGGTGGGCAGGTCCAGCTCGCCGCCGTCGGCCAGGTGGATCACACCCGTGGTCCCGGACTCGTAGGCGAACGTGCTGCCCGGGGTGAACAGCCAGGTGTAGTCCCGCGGACTCATCGGCATGACGGCGCCCTCCTCGATCCCGCTCGCTGCGCGAGCCGTGTGAGCCGGAACACTAGTGCGGCCCACTGACAGGCATGCCGAAGGGGCGGCAGCCGTACGGCCACCGCCCCCGGGTACGCGTGCGCCTACGCCGTCAGCCTGGCCAGCGCCGCGTCGACGCGGGCCAGGGTCTTCTCCTTGCCCAGGATCTCCAGGGACTCGAAGAGCGGCAGGCCGACGGTGCGGCCGGTGACGGCCACCCGGACCGGGGCCTGGGCCTTGCCGAGCTTGAGGCCGTGCGCCTCGCCGGCGGCCAGGACGGCCTCCTTGAGCGACTCGGCCGAGGACCAGTCCGCCGCCTGAAGCTTCTCGCGGGCGGTGCGCAGCAGGGCGTCGGAGCCCTCCTTCATCGCCTTGGTCCACGAGGCCTCGTCGAAGACCGGCTCCGGCAGGAACAGGAAGTCGACGTTGTCGGTGATCTCGGACAGCACCTTCAGCCGGGTCTGGGCGTGCGGGGCGATCGCCTGCCACTTGGCCTCGTCGAAGTCCTCCGGCGCCCAGGGCGCGAACGGGGCCTTCAGCCAGGGGCGGCAGCGCTCGGTGAACTCCTTCACGTCCAGCATGCGGATGTGGTCGGCGTTGATCGCCTCGCACTTCTTCAGGTCGAAGCGCGCCGGGTTGGGGTTCACGTCGGCGACGTCGAAGGCCCGGACCATCTCCTCGATCGAGAAGATGTCCTGGTCCGCGGAGAGCGACCAGCCCAGCAGGGACAGGTAGTTGAGCAGGCCCTCGGGCAGGAAGCCGCGCTCGCGGTAGAGGTTGAGGGACGACTGCGGGTCGCGCTTGGAGAGCTTCTTGTTGCCCTCGCCCATGACGTACGGCAGGTGGCCGAAGCGCGGGACCTGCTGCGCGATGCCCAGCTCGATCAGCGCCTTGTACAGCGCGATCTGGCGCGGGGTGGAGGAGAGCAGGTCCTCGCCGCGCAGGACGTGGGTGATCTCCATCAGCGCGTCGTCGACCGGGTTGACCAGCGTGTACAGCGGGGCGCCGTTCGCGCGGACGATGCCGTAGTCGGGCACGTTCTCCGGGGTGAAGGTCAGCTCGCCGCGGACCAGGTCGGTGAAGGTGATCGTCTCGTCCGGCATCCGGAAGCGGACGATCGGGGTGCGGCCCTGGGCCTTGTACTCCTCGATCTGCTCGGCGCTCAGGTCGCGGCAGTGGCCGTCGTAGCCGGAGGGCCGGCCGGCGGCGCGGGCGGCCTCGCGGCGGGTGTCCAGCTCCTCCTGGGAGCAGTAGCAGT
This sequence comes from Streptomyces sp. NPDC047841, assembly GCF_040704085.1. Classification (NCBI taxonomy): domain Bacteria; kingdom Bacillati; phylum Actinomycetota; class Actinomycetes; order Kitasatosporales; family Streptomycetaceae; genus Streptomyces; species Streptomyces sp. NPDC047841. The sequence goes on along the minus strand of NZ_JBEYRP010000009.1, from coordinate 176,084 downwards.
GGTAGGCGTGGCCGCCGTCCAGCAGCTTGCGCGCGACGTCGGCGTAGATGTCCATGCGCTGCGACTGGCGGTACGGCGCGTGCGGTCCGCCGACCTCGGGGCCCTCGTCCCAGTCGAAGCCGAGCCAGCGCATCGCGTCGAGCAGCTGGTTGTACGACTCCTCCGAGTCGCGGGCCGCGTCGGTGTCCTCGATGCGGAAGACCAGGGTGCCCTGGTGGTGCCGGGCGAACGCCCAGTTGAACAGGGCGGTGCGGACCAGGCCCACGTGGGGGTTACCGGTGGGCGAGGGGCAGAAACGGACGCGTACGGAGCCGGGTGCGCTAGCCACGCTTGACAACCTTGTTGGTGAGAGTGCCGATGCCTTCGATGGTGACGGCGACCTCGTCGCCGACGCTCAGGGGGCCGACCCCCGCGGGGGTGCCGGTGAGGATCACGTCGCCGGGGAGCAGCGTCATGGCCTCGGAGATGTTGACGATCAGGTCCTCGATGGGGTGGATCATCTCGCTCGTGCGGCCGAGCTGGCGCTGTTCGCCGTTGACCGTGAGCTGGACGGTGAGGTCGTTGGCGGCGTCGACCGTGAGGCCGGTCTCCACCCAGGGGCCGAGCGGGCAGGAGGTGTCGAAGCCCTTGGCCCGCGCCCACTGCTTCTCGCGCTTCTGCACGTCGCGGGCGGTGACGTCGTTGGCGCAGGTGTAGCCGAAGATCACGTCCTTGACGCGCTCGCGCGGGACCTCGCGGCACAGGCGGCCGATGACGACGGCCAGCTCGGCCTCGTGGTGCAGTTCCCGCGAGAACGAGGGGTACTGGATGTCGTCGCCGGGGCCGATCACGGAGGTGGACGGCTTGAAGAAGGCGAAGGGCGCCTCGGGCACGTCGTTGCCCAGTTCGCGCGCGTGCTCGGCGTAGTTGCGGCCGAAGGCCACGACCTTGTTGGGGAGCACCGGCGGGAGCAGCCTGACCTTGCTCAGCGGCACCTTCGTCCCGGACAGCTCGAAGTCCGCGAACGGGATGCCCTTGATGATGTCGAGGACGAGTTCGTCCTGCTTGTCGCCCTCGACCGCGCCGAAGGCTACGTTCCCGTCGATGGAGAACCTGGCGATGCGCACGGGATGCTCGCGCCCCTATCTGAGAACCGGCGTACTGACGCCTCAGGTTATCGGAGCTATGCGAAGTTGTTCGCTTCCGGGGGCATCGCCGCAGGTCAGAAGCGGGTCACCGGGGCGGGCGGGGGCATGGCCGCCGCGGCCGGCGCGCCGGGCCGTACAAGCGGGCGCGGCCGGAAGGGACCGCCGTGGTCCTTCCGGCCGCGCCCGGCACAGCCGTCGGTCACTCGCCGGCCGGGGCGCCCGCGCCGGCCGGGACCTCCATCAGGACGGTGCGCCTGGGGTTGGCGGTCTGGGCGGGCAGGTCGACGGAGTGCTCCGGCAGCTCGGGCGTGTGGAGTTCGCCGGTGTCCTTCAGGTGCGCCAGGGTCGTGCGCCGCGGGTTGGCGATCTTGTGGAACATCATCGTCGTCTTCACCGTTGTCGTCCTGTGCCCTCTGGTCGGGTGGTTGGCAGAGTCGTCCCTCTTGTAAAGCGTCAGGCTAAACATCCGATTCCCCGACGAAGGCGCCAACTCCCTACGAGTCGCGTGTGAGTTTGCTCACGAAGTCGCGGGCAAACCGGTCAATTCCGACCGGCAACCCGCCCTGGAGAAACGGACATTGACCCCCTGAAGCCACCATTCCGCTCCTGATCATGGCGACTGGGACAGAGGGCGCCGCGCGGCGTCTCGCATGGGTACGCCCGTTATGCCCAAGATCCGGTTCCACTGCTGGTAACCCGGCACTCACGGGCCGTCACGGAGGTCACAGCTCGGCTCACTGCCCTTGTTGGAGATCCTGCACTGTGCTGGAATTCCACGGACCGCCGCGGGATGAACCGGCGCAGGGGGCGCGTACAGCGCCGAGCGGCGGCGAGACAGGGGGGAACCAGCGCCGGTCACTCAAGACCACCCGGGGGGCGTATTCAGGGCGCTTCCCACAACGCCGACACCGTGTCCCTCCGTTCACGCGGAGGGGCGCCTGGTCCAGAGGTTGCGACGCTAGTGCAGGGACGTTTCAAGAGGGATGGCAGCGCTTCGGCGGAGCCGGAGCCGCACGGCGGGACTGGCCCCAAGGCCGTCAGCTCCTCGCCCCAGCACGCCCAGAACCCGGGCCAGGGCCAGGCCCCGGACGGCGGTGAGCGCGCCGGGCGTCCGGGCGCGCCGGCCTCGGCGGCTTCCGCGACCGTGACGCCCTCGGGCGACCCGGCGCCGCCGGTGAAGCCCGCGCAGGGCCCGACCGGCACCGGTTCGCGGCTCGCCCTGCGCAACTGGCGCATCTCCACCCGCCTGGTGTCGCTGCTCGCGCTGCCGGTGGTCGCGGCCACCTCGCTCGGCGCGCTGCGCATCGACCAGTCCGTCGAGGACATCCAGCAGCTCGACAACATGAAGCTGCTGACGGAGATGACCAAGCAGGCCACCGAGCTGGCCCACGCGCTCCAGGAGGAGCGCGACCAGTCCGCCGGTCCCCTGTCGCACGGCGGCCTGAAGGCGAACGACTACCAGATCAAGGCCTACCAGCAGAAGACCGACCGGGCCCGGGAGAACTTCCTCGACTCCTCCGAGCAGATCGACGCGGCCAGCAAGGACGGCAATCTCCAGGGCGTCCGCGACGCGCTGGTCGGCCTCGCCAACCAGCTGGACGACCTCGCCAAGATCCGCAAGTCGGCCTACACGTCCAAGGACAACGCGACCCAGACCGTCGAGTCCTACCACCGGCTCATCACCCAGCTGATCGGCCTCTCCCAGGACATGGCCGAGGCGTCCAGCAACCCGGAGATGATCTCGCGCACCCGCGCCCTGGCGGCCTTCTCCACCGCCAAGGAGTACGCCTCCGTGCAGCGCGCGATGATCGCCGCCGCGCTGCCGGCGACCACCAGCACCAAGGGCGACCTCACCGAGAACGACCGCCTCTACGGCCAGTCGGCCTACGAGAGCGAGGGCTCGGAGCTGGCGATCTTCCGGAAGATCTACGCCAGCCAGAACGCCGAGGAACTGCTCAAGCCGATCGACGAGGGCAACCCGACGATCGAGTCCGCCGACACCTACGCCAAGCGCTCCTTCGAGTCCCCGGACGGCCTCCAGCAGCTCCCGGCGCGGTCCTACAAGGACTGGGTGGACGACAGCTCGACCAAGATCGAGCAGATGAAGAAGATCGAGCGCACGCTCCTGGAGGAGATGGAGCAGAAGGCGCGCGAGCTCAAGAGCGCCACCCAGCGTGACGCGATCATCTCCGGTGCGCTGATCCTGCTCGTGCTCGGTGTCTCGCTGGTCGGCGCGTTCGTCGTCGCCCGGTCCATGATCCGCTCGCTGCGCCGGCTCCAGGAGACCGCGACCAAGGTCGCCCAGGACCGCCTGCCCGAGCTGGTCAAGCAGCTGTCGGAGTCGGACCCGCAGGACGTCGACACCTCCGTCGAGTCGGTCGGTGTGCACTCCCGGGACGAGATCGGCCAGGTGGCCGCGGCCTTCGACGACGTGCACCGCGAGGCGGTCCGCCTCGCCGCCGAGCAGGCCCTGCTGCGGGGCAACGTCAACGCGATGTTCACCAACCTCTCGCGCCGCTCCCAGGGCCTGATCCAGCGCCAGCTCTCGCTCATCTCCGAACTGGAGTCCCGCGAGGCCGACCCGGACCAGCTGTCCTCGCTCTTCAAGCTCGACCACCTCGCGACGCGTATGCGCCGTAACGGTGAGAACCTCCTCGTCCTCGCGGGTGAGGAGCCCGGCCGGCGCTGGACCCGCCCGGTCCCGCTGGTCGACGTGCTCCGCGCCGCCGCGTCCGAGGTGGAGCAGTACGAGCGCATCGAGCTGGCCTCCGTCCCCACCACCGAGGTGGCCGGCCGGGTCGTCAACGACCTCGTGCACCTGCTCGCCGAGCTGCTGGAGAACGCGACCTCGTTCTCCTCGCCGCAGACCAAGGTCAAGGTCACCGGTCACGCGCTGCCCGACGGCCGCGTCCTGATCGAGATCCACGACACCGGTATCGGCCTCTCCCCCGAGGACCTCGCGGCGATCAACGAGCGGCTCGCCTCGCCGCCCACCGTGGACGTCTCCGTCTCCCGCCGCATGGGCCTGTTCGTGGTCGGCCGGCTGTCCCAGCGGCACGGCATCCGCATCCAGCTGCGTCCGTCCGACTCCGGTGGCACGACCGCGCTGGTCATGCTGCCCGTGGACGTCGCCCAGGGCGGCAAGAAGCCCGCTCCGGGCAAGCCCGGCGCCCCCGTCTCGACCGGTGGTCCCGCCGCCGCGCAGGCCGCCGCCGGTGCGGCCGCGGCCCGGCGGCAGACCGCCGGCAACGGCGGCGCCCAGGGCGGTGGCGGTCTGCTCGGTGGTCCCGGCCCGCGTGGCCAGGCCGGCTCCGCCCAGGGTTCCCGGGCCGCGCTGCCCGGCACGGGCCAGGGCGGCCGTCCCGGCGCCCGCGGTCCCCAGGGCGGGCGGCCGGCGCCGGCCGGTGCCGGAGCGGGCGGCTTCGGCGGTCAGGCTCCGGGCGCCCCGCAGGGCCTCCAGGCCGCGAACCCGGCCGGCCCCCAGCAGGACGTCTTCGGCGGCCGCGGCCGGAAGCGGTCCGGCGGCGCCCCCGACCAGGGCCGCCGGCCCCAGCTCCCGCCGCGCGGCGGCCCGCGGGCCGAACTGCCCGGCGGTGACCCGCAGTCCCGTACGCCGGACTGGAGCGACGCCCAGTCCCCGCTGTCGCGTGCCTCGCTGGACACCCCGCGCGGCCACGACGAGCAGGACCCGGCGCAGACCGCGCACATGCCGCGCGTGGACGACCGGCAGGGGCCGGGCTCGACCGCGGAGATGCCGCGGATCGACGCCCAGGGACCGGCCGCGACCGGCGAGTTCCCGCGCGCCGAGCTGAACGGCGGCTCGCCCACGGGTCAGTTCGCCCGCCCGGACTCCGCCCAGCAGGGCGGCCAGTACGGGCGTCCGGAAGGCGCCCAGAACACGGGCCAGTTCGCGCGGCCCGACAGCTTCCAGCAGACCGGCCAGTTCCCGCGGCCCGAGAACCTCCAGCAGACCGGCCAGTTCCCGCGGCCCGAAAGCCCCCAGGACACCGGCCAGTTCGGGCTCCCCGACGACGGCCGGCAGCAGGGCCGCTTCGACGGCGGCGACCAGCAGGGCAACGGCTCGTACGTCCGCTCCGACGTGTTCGGCACGCCGGCGCCCGGGCGGCAGGACGAGGGCGCTCGGCACACGGGTCAGTTCCCGGTCCAGCAGTCTCCGCAGGGGTACGACACCGGCTACGACACCGGCTACGACGCAGGCTCCACCGGGCAGCACGCTCTGCCCGGCCGCCAGAACCCCGGTCACACCGGTCAGTTCGAGCGCCCGCAGCCGGCCCGCGCCGACTTCGGCGCCCCCCGTCCGCCGGCCCCGCAGCAGCGTCCGGTCCAGCAGGAGCCCGGCAACCGGGGCGCCGACCAGGCGCCGGGTGACGGATGGGCCCTGCCGCCGGCCAGCGGCCCGGGTGACGGCCGTACCCCGCTGTACGACACGCTGGAGACCAACTGGTTCCACGGTCAGCAGCAGGAGGAAGCGCCCGCGCAGCGGCAGCCGCAGGCGCCCGCTCCGCAGCGTCCCGCGCCCGCCGGCAACAACGGCAGCGCCAACGGCAACGGCAACGGCTCCTGGCGTACCTCGCCGAACGACGAACTCGTCCGGCAGGCCGAACGCGTCCGTCAGCCCGCGGCCGGCGGGGTCACCACCTCCGGCCTGCCGCGCCGCGTCCCCCGGGCGAACCTCGTGCCGGGCACGGCACAGCAGCAACAGCACCAAAGCGGTCCGCAGGTCTCGCGCGCGCCTGACGACGTGCGCGGACGGCTGACCAATCTCCGTCGGGGCATCGCTCAGGGCCGTCAGGCCGGCAGCGGCCAGACCGGCAGCTTCCCGAGCCCCACTCACCAGCAGGAGCGTTAGTTGAGTCCGATGAGCCAGGCGGCACAGAACCTGAACTGGTTGATCACCAACTTCGTGGACAACACCCCTGGGGTGTCCCACACCGTGGTGGTCTCCGCCGACGGCCTTCTGCTGGCGATGTCCGAGGGCTTCCCTCGGGACCGCGCCGACCAGCTCGCGGCCGTCGCGTCCGGTCTGACGTCGCTGACGGCCGGGGCGTCCCGGATCTTCGAGGGCGGCACCGTGGCACAGACGGTCGTCGAGATGGAACGCGGGTTCCTGTTCCTGATGTCCATCTCGGACGGGTCGTCCCTCGCGGTCCTGGCCCATCCCGAGGCGGACATCGGTCTCGTCGGCTACGAGATGGCACTGCTCGTCGACCGCGCAGGGGCGGTCCTCACTCCGGACCTGCGCGCCGAACTCCAGGGAAGTCTGCTTCACTGACCGCCCCCGGCACCACCCGCCTCACGAAAACACCGTCCGGCCGCCACAATCCCCCCACCGGCCCCGTCAGACGGCTTGACTGACCGACTTGCTGTCCCGCCCGGAGGATTCATGACCCCGCCCACCGCCCATCATGATCCGTACGCGGAGCCGTACGGGGACGAGGGGGACCAGCCGCTGGTGAGGCCGTACGCCATGACCGGCGGCCGGACCAGGCCTCGCTACCAGCTCGCCATCGAGGCGCTGATCAGCACCACGGCCGACCCGGCAGCGCTCATGGGGCTGCTCCCGGAGCACCAGCGCATCTGCCACCTGTGCCGCGAGGTCAAGTCGGTCGCGGAGGTCTCCGCGCTGCTGGCCATGCCGCTCGGTGTGGCCCGGATCCTGGTGGCCGACCTCGCCGAGGCCGGCCTGGTCGCCATCCACCAGCCGGGTGGGGACGAGAACAACGGCGGCGCACCGGACGTGACGCTGCTCGAAAGGGTGCTCAGTGGACTTCGCAAGCTCTGACGGGGGCCGGGCCACCACCTCCGCGAAGATCGTGGTGGCGGGCGGCTTCGGCGTGGGCAAGACCACGTTCGTCGGCGCCGTCTCGGAGATCAACCCGCTGCGCACAGAGGCCGTCATGACGTCCGCTTCGGCCGGCATCGACGACCTCACCCACACCGGGGACAAGACGACGACCACCGTCGCCATGGACTTCGGCCGCATCACCCTGGACCAGGACCTGATCCTCTACCTGTTCGGCACCCCCGGCCAGGACCGCTTCTGGTTCATGTGGGACGACCTGGTCCGCGGCGCCATCGGTGCCGTCGTCCTCGTCGACACCCGCCGCCTCGCCGACTGCTTCCCCGCGGTCGACTACTTCGAGAACTCGGGCCTGCCCTTCGTCATCGCCCTCAACGGCTTCGACGGCCAGCAGCCCTACACCCCGGACGAAGTACGGGAAGCCCTGCAGATCGGCCCGGACACCCCGATCATCACCACGGACGCCCGCCACCGCGCGGACGCCAAGAGCGCGCTGATCACCCTGGTGGAACACGCCCTGATGGCACGGCTGAAGTAACACTCAAGTACAACGGTCCGTACGGCAGTTGTCGTAGGGGGTGCGGAGCCGACTGTGGCCTTTGACACGGTCGGCTCCGGTGTTCATAACAGTTCGGCAGAGGAATCGCCCGGCATCACCACGCGACGCGGTCGTGTGGTGCCGCTGTGCGTACGAACGCCCCGCCTTTTGGCGGGGCTCGCTCTTTATGACCGTTTTATCTGTCGCTTACAACCGCTCCGTCACCGGGTTCCCACTGTTTGGAAGTGCACTGGTCCACGTGCTGGAATGCCTGAACTGCCCAATGGTCGAAGACGTACTGAGTACGTACCGAGTACGTACTGGTGGTCGATGGCGAACCGGGCTCTGAGAGACTGCGGCACGACGTAGGTGCCGACCGCCGAGAGGTTGTTGGTCGAGTGAGGCGAAGCAAGAACGGTCCCGAGCCGTCGGCACGGGGCAACTTCACCCCGCCGCCGCGCGCTGCGGCGCCCACCCCCGTTCCCGCTGCGGAACCGGCGGCCGCTCCCGCGCCCAGCGGCGGTCGTCTCTCCCCCCGGAACTGGCGGGTGCCGACCCGGCTGAACGCCATCCTGCTCATACCCGTGGCCGTCGGTCTCGTCATGGGCGGCTTCCAGGTGAAGAGCTCGATCGACACCTGGCAGCAGGCCCGCGACGCCGAGAACACTGCCCTTCTCGTGCGTGCCGCCCTCACCTACGCCGACGCGCTGGAGAGCGAGCGCGACGTCACCGCGGCACCGCTGCTGCTGAACAAGAAGGACGCCCAGAGCAAGGCGGTCGTCGACAACGCCCGCAAGGCCACGGACCAGGCCGCCGACGCCTTCGACCAGGCGACGAAGAGCATGCCCGCCACGTCCGGCCTGCAGCGCCGGCTGAAGCTGTTCCGCGAGACCGAGCCCAAGCTGGCGCAGCTGCGGCAGCTCGCCTACACCTCCAAGGCGACCGGCGTGACGACCGAAGAGGGCTACGTCGAGGTCAGCCACCCCCTGATGGAGTTCGCCAACGAACTCGGTCTGGGCACCGGGAACATCACCTCCTACGGCCGTACCGTCTACGCCATCTCGCTGACCAAGGCGGCACTGTCGCTGGAGCGTTCGATCGGCACCCATCTGCTGGTCAAGCCCGGCCCGGACGCCCCGAACCTCGCGACCCAGCGGGTCTCCCTGTCCTCGTACGCCTACCTGGAGCGCATCGCCCGGGAGGAGTACCTCGGCGGTGGCACCGAGGGCGACGCGCAGAAGCTGAGCGACGCGGAACAGAAGATCAAGACGGACGCCGCCGCCATGGTGCAGAAGGCCAAGGCGAGCAACCCGCAGTACGTCGCCCCGCCCTCCGAGCTGACCCAGCTCGTGACCGCGGTCGCCACGATGAAGGACACCAGCACCGCCACCCGCGACCAGTTGGCGGCGGGCGGCATCACCGCCGACAACTGGTGGGCGGTCAACACGCTGAAGTACAAGGCCTACCGACAGATCGAGTCGGACATGGCCGACAAGGCGGTGAACGAGGCCTCGGCCATCGCCGACGACGCCAAGACCTCGGCGTTCATCACCGGTGCCGCCGTCGTGATCGCGCTGCTGCTGGCCTTCATCCTGGCCGGTGCGGTGGCGCGCCAGATGAGCCGCTCGATGCGCCAGCTGCGCAACGCCGCCTTCGGCATCGCCGAGCAGCGGCTGCCGATGCTGGTCGACCAGCTCTCCCGCACCGACCCCGGCCGGGTCGACACCCGGGTCGCGCCGATCCCGATCACCACCAAGGACGAGATCGGCGAGGTCGCCCGCGCCTTCGACCAGGTCCACCGCGAGGCGGTCCGGCTCGCCTCCGAGCAGGCCCTGCTGCGGGGCAACATCAACGCGATCTTCACCAACCTCTCGCGCCGCAACCAGTCGCTGATCGAGGGCCAGCTGACCCTCATCACCGACCTGGAGAACAACGAGGCCGACCCGGACCAGCTGGAGAACCTCTTCAAGCTGGACCACCTGGCCACCCGTATGCGCCGCAACGGCGAGAACCTCCTGGTCCTCGCGGGCGAGGAGCCCGGCCGCCGCTGGGACCAGCCCGTGCCCCTCGTCGACGTGCTGCGCGCCGCCTCCTCCGAGGTGGAGCAGTACGAGCGCATCGAGCTGTCGGGCGTGCCGGAGGCCGAGATCCACGGCCGCGCGGTCACCGACCTCGTGCACCTGCTGGCCGAGCTGCTGGAGAACGCCACCACGTTCTCCTCCCCGCAGACCAAGGTCCGCGTCACCGCGACCCGTCTCCCCGACGGCCGCGTGATGATCGAGATCCACGACAAGGGCATCGGTCTGACCGCCGAGGACTTCGCGGACATCAACCACAAGCTGGCCAACCCGCCGACCGTGGACGCCGCGATCTCGCAGCGCATGGGCCTGTTCGTGGTCGGCCGGCTGTCCGACCGGCACGGCATCCGGGTCCAGCTGCGCCCCTCGGGCGAGCAGGCCGGCACGACGTCCCTGGTCATGCTGCCGGACGCGATCACGCACGGCGGTGGCGGCGAGGCCCCGCTGGACCGCGAGGAGTTCACCGTCTCGCAGATCATCCCGGAGCAGCAGTTCCAGGGTGAGAGCTTCGGCCAGCAGCAGCCGATGCGCACCGCCGCCGAGCTGGGCTTCGACGACAGCCAGTACCCGCAGGTCCCCGACGACATCCGCGACCTGGACCCCGTGGGCCGCTCGCTGATGCGCGAGGAGCGCCGCGCCGCTCTGGAGGCCCAGAACCACGGCCAGCAGCCCGCCGAGCCGCGGCAGGAAACCGCCGAGACGCCCGCCGGGTACACGGACCCGTTCACCGGGCAGCAGCAGGCGTACCAGGAACAGCAGCAGCAGTCGTACGAGGCTCCGGTCTACGGGGAGCAGCCGCGGCAGGCGTACGAGGAGCAGCCGCAGCACACGTCGTACGAGCAGCAGTACGAGCAGCAGTCCTACGACGAGCGGTACTACGCGCCGAACGGCGAGGCGCCGCAGCACGACGGCTTCTCCGCAGGCGGCGGTTACCCGGAGCCCGCGTCGCCGTATGCGGAGCCTGCCCAGACGACGTCCTACCAGGACGACTGGCCCCAGCAGGACGGCTACCAGAACGGCTATCCGGCCCAGTACGCTCCGGAAACGGAATCCTCGGGGGCCGCTGACGCGAGCGAGCGGAACCGCGTAGGCTTCGACCGTCCGGGAACGGCCTCTCCCGCCGAGCACGCGCTGACCGACGCCGGGCTGCCCCGCCGCGGTGGTTCCGCGAGCGACTCCCACGGCGCCGGCTCCGCGAACGGCACGGCCCGCGTGCAGCAGGAGGCGCCGGCTCCCGCACCGGGGAACGCTCCGGGGACGGGCGGCCAGAGCAGCTGGCGTTCGGCGAACGACGAGCGGTGGCAGCAGGCCGCACAGCTCCGGAAGCCCAAGGCAGGCGGGGTCACCGCCTCGGGCCTGCCGCGGCGGGTGCCCAAGGCCAATCTGGTCGAGGGTTCCGCCGAGACCACCCCCCAGGGAGGCCCACAGGTCTCCCGCGCCCCGGAGGACGTCCGGGGCAGGCTGAGCAACCTGCGCCGGGGCGTCCAGCGCGGACGCAGCGCAGGCAGTGAAACGAACGGCCAGGGCTTCGGTCCTGACAGCACCTACAACCAGGAGCGTTAGTGTGAGCCCGATGAGCCAGGCGGCACAGAACCTGAACTGGTTGATCACCAACTTCGTGGACAACACCCCGGGGGTGTCCCACACGGTGGTGGTCTCCGCCGACGGACTCCTTCTGGCGATGTCCGAAGGCTTCCCCCGCGACCGCGCCGACCAGCTCGCGGCCGTCGCCTCCGGTTTGACGTCTCTGACGGCAGGTGCCTCCCGGATCTTCGAGGGAGGCAGCGTGAATCAGACGGTTGTGGAGATGGAGCGGGGATTCCTCTTCATCATGTCCATCTCCGACGGTTCCTCGCTCGCGGTCCTGGCCCACCCGGAGGCGGACATCGGCCTCATCGGGTACGAGATGGCCCTTCTGGTGGACCGCGCGGGCACGGTCCTCACCCCGGATCTCCGTGCGGAACTCCAGGGAAGCCTTCTCAACTAATAATCGGACGGTGCGTATTCGCGTCCCGGGGCCGTAAGGTTTCGGGACGCGGTTCCCCAGGAATGGGTGCCCGGCGCAGTCGGAGGAGGAGAAAGTGGCAACACCCCCAGGCGGTTCGTCTTCGGGCAACTGGTCGTACGGCCCCGCACAGGGCCAGGGCGACGGCTCGGCGAACCCGTACAACTTCCCCTCCGCTCCCCGCCACCGGCAGCCGTACGCCCCCCAGGGTCCGGGCCCGTCGCCGTACGACCAGCCTCCGGCGCCGCGCATCCAGCCGGTCCAGCCGCAGCGCCGCCCCGAGCCGGCACCGGCCTCGGCGTCCAACAACCCCTTGGTGCGTCCGTACGCCATGACCGGCGGCCGGACCCGCCCGCGCTACCAGCTCGCCATCGAGGCACTGGTGCACACCACCGCCGCTCCGCACCAGATGCAGGGTCAACTGCCCGAGCATCAGCGGATCTGCAATCTCTGCCGGGAGATCAAGTCGGTGGCCGAGATCTCGGCCCTTCTCACGATCCCCCTCGGCGTGGCCAGGATCCTCGTCGCCGACTTGGCGGAGGCGGGCCTGGTCGCCATCCATCAGCCCGGCGGCGACGAGAACGCCGGTGGCCAGCCTGACGTGACACTGCTCGAAAGGGTGCTCAGTGGACTTCGCAAGCTCTAGCGGCGGTCCTTCCCGCTCCACCACCTCCGCGAAGATCGTGGTGGCGGGCGGCTTCGGCGTGGGCAAGACCACGTTCGTCGGCGCCGTCTCGGAGATCAACCCGCTGCGCACAGAGGCCGTCATGACGTCCGCTTCGGCCGGCATCGACGACCTCACCCACACCGGGGACAAGACGACGACCACCGTCGCCATGGACTTCGGCCGCATCACCCTGGACCAGGACCTGATCCTGTACCTGTTCGGCACCCCCGGCCAGGACCGCTTCTGGTTCATGTGGGACGACCTGGTCCGCGGCGCCATCGGCGCGATCGTCCTCGTCGACACCCGCCGCCTCGCCGACTGCTTCCCCGCGGTCGACTACTTCGAGAACTCGGGCCTGCCCTTCGTCATCGCCCTCAACGGCTTCGACGGCCAGCAGCCCTACACCCCGGACGAAGTACGGGAAGCCCTGCAGATCGGCCCGGACACCCCGATCATCACCACGGACGCCCGCCACCGCGCGGACGCCAAGAGCGCGCTGATCACCCTGGTGGAACACGCCCTGATGGCCCGCCTGCGCTAGCCGGTCCCGCGCGAGGGCCTGTCTGACAATTCGCGTCGTCGCCCGGAGGGCGGCCGCGCGGCGTCAGGTGCGTGCTCTCGGGGCGCCGGCCTCAGGCCCTCGTACTGGACGTACTTGGGTCTGGGGCCGGTGCGGCGAGAGTGCGTGCATGGCGTCGCGCGGCAGACGCGAATTGTCAGACAGGCCCTAGTCTAGGCCGACAGCTGGGGGTACAGCGCGGCCAGGTCCGCGGACAGTCCCGCCTTGACCTGCCGGCTGATGTCGTCCGCCAGCACCTCGTACGCCCCGGCCTCCACGCCGTCGAGGGCGAGCGCGGCGACGTCCCGGGGGGCGGACTTGGGGCCGTCCACGTGTGCGGCCATGTCGGTGTCGACGTAGCCGACGTGCAGGCCGGTGACCCCGATGCCCCGGTCCCTCAGCTCCAGGCGGAGCGTGTTGGTCTGCGACCACAGGGCCGCCTTGGTGGCGCTGTACGAGCCGGCGACGCCGATCCAGGACAGGACGGAGTGGACGTTGAGGAGGTGTCCGCCGCCGTTGCGCTCGATGGCCGGCACGAAGGCGCGGGTGACCAGCAGCGGTCCGTAGAAGTTGGTCTCGAACTCCCGGCGCACGTCCTCCAGCGCGGCGTCCAGGAAGGAGTGCGCGCCGACCGAGATGCCGGCGTTGTTGACCAGGACGGTGACGTCCTCGGCCTGCGCCGCCGCTGCCGCGACGGACGCGGGATCGGTGACCTCCAGGGCGAGAGGCACGGCGTCGGGGTGCGTGACGCTGCGCGGGTCACGGGCCGTGGCGTACACCTTTGCGGCTCCCCGGGCGTACAGCTCCTCCACCAGCGCCTTGCCCAGTCCGCGGCTGCCGCCGGTGACCAGCGCGACAGAGTTCTTGATCGACGTCATGTCTCTCTCCAAAATTGGAAACCGATCTGTTTCCCTCACGGTAAACCGATCGGTTTCCCGAAGCAAGCCCGCCGGGACGCGCACATGTGCGGGCGTGCGCCACGCACGGGCTGGTGCGGATGCCTACGCCGGTTCGGATCGACCGGAATCGACCGGTCGGCGCGACCGGACGGCTCGGGGGGCGCGACCGGGTGGCTCGGGCGGGCGGTGCGAGCGGTGCGAGCGGGCGGTGTCCGGCGGGGCGGGGAACGGCCCGAGCGCATGGATTCGCCGTTCCCCGCGCCCGCCGGACCGGCCCGCCACCGCCGCGCGGCAGCGACGTGCCGGTCCGTGGGGTCCGCCCTCGGCGGACGTGCCGGGATCCCGGTCCTGTTCCGACCCTGCGGCGCCGGGCCCGTGCGGGCCACCCGGGAAGGTCCGGCCGGGTGAGGCGCCGTCCGCGCGGCCCGGCACCGGCGCGCGCGGCGCGGGTGCGGCACCGGCGGCCCTCTCGCCCCAAGACGTCGGCAACCTGCGGGAACTCCCGACGCGGTGACGGAAGTTGAGCGGTGGTGTGGGAAGCTGTGCCCGGCCGTGCGCGGACCGAGGCCGTGACGGTCGTCGAGAGGAGCTCAGCGTGACACAGGACGGCTTCGAGGCCGTGGACATCGACACCAGCAAACCGCACCCCGCGCGGATCTACGACTACCTGCTGGGCGGCAAGGACAACTACGAGGTGGACCAGGAGGCAGGCGACCGACTCGCCACCGCCGCACCCGAGGCACGGATCGGTGTCCGGGCCAACCGGGCCTTCCTGCAGCGCGCCGTCCGGTACGTCGTCGGCAGCGGGGTCCGCCAGATCCTGGACATCGGCACCGGGCTGCCCACCTCGCCCAACGTGCACGAGGTCGCGCAGTCGGTGGCCCCGGACGTCCGCGTGGCCTACGTGGACAACGACCCGATCGTGGCCGCGCACGGCAACGCCCTGCTCAGCCGGTCCGGCACGACCCGCATCATCCTGGGCGACCTGCGGGAACCGCGGTCCGTCCTGGACCACCCCGACGTCCGCCAGCTCATCGACTTCGACCAGCCGGTCGCCCTGCTCCTCGTCGCCATCCTGCACTTCCTCACCGACGAGGACCGGCCCGCCGAGATCGTCGCCACCCTGCGCGACGCGTTGCCCGCGGGCAGTTTCCTGGTGCTCTCGCACGCCACCGGCGACTTCGCCGACCGCAGCGCCGCGCAGGCCGTGTACTCCAACGCGACCGCCTCCCTGAACCTGCGCACCCGCGCGGAGGTGGAGCGGTTCTTCGAGGGCTTCGACCTCGTCGAACCGGGCCTGGCCCAGGTGCCCTTCTGGCGCCCGGACACCCCGCCGCCGCCCCACTCGGCGGAGATCGGCTTCTACGGCGGCGTGGCCCGCAAGACCGCCTGACCGACGGACCCGCGCACGGTCCTCGCGGTGCGCGGGTGCGTGGGCCGGCGGCACGGCAGCGGCCGACTCCCTGGCCTCACCACGGCGGGGGGCCGCTGCCGGCCGGGCGGGGCGTTCCGGTGACCTCGCCCGGGGCGCGAGGGCGCCCGCCGCTTCGGCTGGGCCGGCCGCGACCCGCGCCCCGGCTTCCCGACCCGCTCGCGCGTACGGCCGCGACGGGGGCGGGCCGGAACCCCGCCCGCCGTACGCACGCCCCGGGCCGGAATCCACCGCACTCCCTGCCGAGGCCGGACTGGGTCTCCCGCTCCCGGCCCCTCGTCCGCATGGTGGCCGTCCGCCGCTGGTGCCACGCTGGACGGAGAGGTCCGACGAGGGACGCTGGAGGGTCGATGGGGCGTGACGTCCCGGCGCTCGTCTTCACCCGCGAGGACCGCCGCCGGTACCGGATCAAGATGCAGGAGTGCCTGGACGCCTTCGCGCAGATGCTCCGTGAGGCACGGTTCGAGTCGGAGCGGCCGCAGGTCGGCCTGGAGATCGAGCTGAACCTGGTCGACGACGACGCCGAGCCGGCGATGCGGAACAGCGATGTGCTGGAGGCCATCTCCGACCCGGCCTGGTCCACCGAGCTGGGCCGGTTCAACCTGGAGATCAACGTGCCGCCCCGGCGGCTGACGGCGGGCGGACCGGACGCCTGGGAGTCGGAGATCCGGGCCGCGCTGAACCACGCCGACCAGCGGGCCCGCTCGGTCGGCACCCGCCTGCTCATGGTCGGCATCCTGCCCACGCTGCGGCAGGAGGACATCGGCGAGGACACCCTGTCCGAGAACCCCCGCTACCGCCTGCTCAACGACCAGGTCTTCGCGGCACGCGGCGAGGACCTGCGCATCGCTATCGACGGAGCCGACCGGCTGCGCACCTACGCGGACACGATCACCCCGGAGGCCGCGTGCACGAGCACGCAGTTCCATCTCCAGGTGTCCCCCGAGGACTTCGCCGGTTACTGGAACGCGGCGCAGGCGATCTCCGGGGTGCAGGTGGCGCTCGCGGCCAACTCCCCGTTCCTGTTCGGCAAGGAGCTGTGGCACGAGACGCGTATCCCGCTGTTCGAGCAGGCCACCGACACCCGTCCGGAAGAGATCAAGGTGCAGGGGGTACGGCCCCGGGTGTGGTTCGGGGAGCAGTGGATCAACAGTGTCTTCGACCTGTTCGAGGAGAACCTGCGCTACTTCCCGGCCCTCCTGCCGCTGTGCGACGAGCAGGACCCGGCGGAGACCCTGGACCGCGGCGACATCCCCGAACTGCCCGAACTGACCCTGCACAACGGCACGATCTACCGCTGGAACCGGCCGGTCTACGCCGTCGCGAACGACCTGCCGCACATCCGGGTGGAGAACCGGGTGCTGCCCGCCGGCCCGACCGTGGCCGACACCCTCGCCAACGGCGCCTTCTACTACGGCCTCACCCGGGCCCTGGTGGAGGAGGACCGTCCGGTGTGGTCGCGCATGTCCTTCTCGGCCGCCCGGGACAACCTGCACGCAGCCGCCCGGCACGGCATCGACGCGCGGCTGTACTGGCCCGGGATGGGTGAGGTGCCGGTGCCGGAGCTGGTGCTGCGGCGGCTGCTGCCGCTCGCGCACCGCGGGCTGGAGCACTCGGGCATGGACGCGGCGTGGCGGGAGCCGTTGCTCGGCGTCATCGAGCAGCGCTGTGTCACGGCACGCAACGGAGCGGTGTGGCAGAAGGAGATGTTCCGTCACCTCGCCGGCAGGACGCACGCCGGCCGGCACGAGGTGCTGCGCCGGATGACCCAGGTGTACATCGACTACATGCACCTCAACGCGCCGGTGCACACCTGGCCGGTCGACTGACGCGGGTCCGGCCGCCCGCTCACCGGGCGGTCACGCGGGGACACGCGCGTCCGGCCCCTGCCAGGTGCCCGGCGCGGCCCCCAGGCGCCCGCTCCTAGTTGCGGACCTCGGCCGGACGTTCCAGGTTCGTCTCGGTGCATCCCGACGCCTCCGGCAGATAGGCCTTGGCCCAGTCCGCCAGTTTGCGCAGGGCGGGCTCCAGGGCTGCGCCGGACTCGGTCAGCCGGTAGGACACGCGCAGCGGCGGGCCCTCGTCCACCTCGCGCAGGACGAGGCCGGCCGCGCCGAGTTCGGCGAGCCGGTCGGAGAGCATGCGCTCGCTGATGCCGGGGATGGCCCGCCGCAGGTCGGCGAAGTACGCGGGCTGTTCGACGAGGACGGCCACGATCGGGCCGCTCCAGCGTTTCCCGAGCAACTGGAAGACACGCGTGATGCCGTCGTCCACCCGTTTGCACGCCGCGCTGTCGTGGTTCTGCTCTGCCGCCATGCCCCCAGCTTACTACCCCACCGTAGGGGGCTAAAGAAAAGTAAGTGAGTGTGTTAAACATAGTTCTGAACGAAACGTGAGCCGACGCCTCGGTGCGCGGCCGTCCTGCCCCATTTCAGGAGAAAACCCTGTGCCCACCCTGCTGCACATCGACTCGTCCGTGTTCCCGACCGAGGCGTCGGCTTCCCGCGCCGTGACGGAGGCCTTCCGCAAGCACTGGAAGGAGCAGCACCCTGATGGCACGGTCGTCTACCGCGACCTGGCCGCGGAACCCGTGCCGCACCTCTCGGCGCAGGCGCACGTCGCCGGCTTCGTCCCCCCGTCCGCGCACTCGCCCGAGCAGGCCGCCGTCTTCGCGGAGCGCGTCAGGCTGATCGAGGAGCTGGAGCAGGCCGACGCGGTGCTGATCGGCGCCCCGATGTACAACTACACGATCCCGTCGACCCTGAAGGCCTGGGTGGACAACGTGATCCTGTTCGGCCGCACCGCGGGCGAGGCCCCGTCCGCCAAGGGCACCCCGGTGACCGTCGTCGCCAGCCGCGGCGGCTCCTACGCGCCGGGCACCCCGCGCGAGGGGTACGAGTACGTCCAGAACTACCTCACGGCCGTCCTCGCCGACGCCCTGGGCATGGACCTGGACTTCATCGTCCCGGAGCTGACCATGGCCCCGCAGAACCCGGCGATGGCCGAGCTGATCCCGCTGTACGAGGCCTCCCGGGACCAGGCCCTCGCGGCCGCGGCCAGCAAGGCCAAGCAGCTCGCAGAGCGCCTCGCGGCCTGACGCTCCCCGTACCGCACGACGGACCCCGGGCACGGGCGGCCCGGGGTCGCGCGCGTGCGCGGAGCCGGCCGGAGAGCGCTCAGGCGAGGACCAGCACCAGCGGCACGCCCGGGCACGGCACCAGCCGCAGACCGTCGTACCCGGCGGGCCGCCCGGCGGTGAGGAGTTCGCCGAAGTCCGGGCCCTTGGTGAGGGAGCCGGCCAGGTGGGCGGGGTCGGCGGAGGCGGCGACCCGGCCGCGCGCGTTCACCAGGCGGGCCGGCCGGGACAGGCCGCGCAGCAGCGGGAGCACGGCCGCCTCGAAGTGCCGCAGGTACACGTCGGCCGCGGCGACCCCGGCGAACCGCCCCTCGCTCCACACCGGTTCCGACAGGGTGAGGCTGTACTCGTCGGAGCAGAGGTAGTCCACGTACGGTCCGGCGACGGCCCGGCGCCCGGTGTCCCGGGGCAGCGCGAACCAGTCCCAGTGCGTGTAGTCGGAGTAGGCCGACCGCCCGGGGTCGAGATCGAGGAGGAGCGGGCGTACGGCTCCGTCGGCGCCCGCCTGTCACCACTCCAGCCAGGCCGGTACGTCGGCCAGCAGACCGGGGGCGGCGACGAAGCCGGCGCCGGAGACCAGTTCCTCGCGGGTCAGGCGCAGATGGAGACCGGGGCGCAGCGCGGCGAGGTCGCGGCTGGCGGGCCGGCGCCCCTCGGCGGCCACCCGCGCCAGCAGGGCCGCGGTGTCGGCACGGGTGGCGGCGACCGACGCGAAGACGGCCTCCAGCGCGCCGCACACCCGCGCGGCGACCCACGCCTCCTGGTCCGTCGCGGCGGTGGCGAGCCCGGCGCTGACGCCCATGTGTCCTCCAGTGGACGAAGAACCGGACGCGGCGCGGTCAGAGGGTGAGGCGTACGGCGACGAGCCGCGCCGTCGACTCCCTGACGCACCGCTCGGCCAGCGTGCCGGCCGTTTCGTGGGCCCCATCTTGCACGGCGCGGACGACGGCGCGGTGCCGGTCCGCAACTTCTTCACGACATGCGTCGTCGGCGAGGACGAGGCAGAGCAGGGCACCGACCTCGCTCTGCAGGGCGACCTGTTCGCGGGTGAGCCGGGCGGACTGCGCGGCGGCGGCGAGCTCGACGTGGAAGCGGCCGTACAGCCGGCTGCGCGCCGCCGCGTCCCCGGCGTGCGCCAGCTCCTCGGCCGTACGGCGCAGGGGCCGGAGGTCCGCGGGTTCGGTGCGCTGGGCGGCGAGCCGCGCGGCGGCGCCGGACAGGGCGGCCCAGTGGTCGCCGAGGTCGCGCAGTTCCTCGGTGCTCCAGCCGCGCAGCCGTGCCCTGAGCCGGTCGTCGGCGGGGACCTCGGGCAGGGAGACGAAGCTGCCGCCGCCGCGGCCCCGGCGGGTGGTGACCAGGCCCTGCTGCCGCAGCGCCATGAGCGCCTCGCGCAGGGTGACCGTGGAGACGCCGAGCTGACCGGCCAGTTCGCTCTCGCCGGGGAGCTGCTCGCCGTCGGCGAGGAGACCCAGCTCTATGGCGTCGCCGAGGCGGCGGACGACGGCGTCCACACGGGCCCGGCTGTCCACCGGGCTGAAGACCGCCTTGCGGGCGCTTGCGTCGGTCTCGTGCTGCCTCACGGCCATCACCTCGTGCGTTGACTCAAGCTTTACCTTAAGGGGACCTTGAGCTATGACCTATGACTTCATATGTTTACGGTCAACGTTCAGCGCGCCAGAAAGGTTCCCGCATGGAGGGAATGGCGATCCGGCTCCAGGGTCTGCGGAAGTCGTTCGGCGGGACCACCGCCGTCGACGGGGTCGACCTGGAGATACGGGACGGCGAGTTCTTCTCGATGCTCGGCCCGTCCGGCTCCGGGAAGACGACGGTGCTGCGGCTCGTCGCCGGGTTCGAGACCCCCGACCAGGGGCGGATCGAACTGGCCGGGCAGGAGGTCACCGGCCTCGCCCCGTTCGAGCGGGACGTGCACACCGTCTTCCAGGACTACGCGCTGTTCCCGCACATGACGGTCGAACAGAACGTCGCCTACGGGCTGCGGATCCGCCGGATACCCAAGGCGGAACGCCTGGTCCGCGCCCGCAAGGCGCTGGCCGAGGTCCGCCTCGAAGGCTACGGCCAGCGCCGGCCCGCCCAGCTCTCCGGCGGTCAGCGCCAGCGCGTCGCGCTCGCCCGCGCCCTCGTCGGCCGCCCCCGCGTCCTGCTGCTGGACGAGCCGCTCGGCGCGCTCGACCTGAAGCTGCGCGAGCAGATGCAGGTCGAACTCAAGGCCATCCAGCGCGAGGTGGGCATCACCTTCGTCTTCGTCACCCACGACCAGGAGGAGGCCCTGACGATGAGCGACCGGATCGCCGTCTTCGACCAGGGCCGCGTCGCCCAGGTCGGCACCCCCGCGGAGATCTACGAACGCCCCGCGACCCCCTTTGTCGCCTCCTTCGTCGGCACCTCCAACCTGCTCGAAGGCGAGGCGGCCCACCGGATCACCGGCTCCGCCGGCACGTACAACATCCGTCCGGAGAAGATCCGCGTCCTGAAGGAGGCCGCCGAGGCCGACGAGCCCGGGCACACCACGGCCACCGGCACCGTCGCCGAGGTCGTCTACCTCGGCGACGCCACCCGCTTCCTGGTCGACCTGGACGGCGGCGGCCGGCTCACCGCGCTCCAGCAGAACCTGGATACCTCCTCCGCGGACGTCGCCGCCTACCGCGGCACCCGGGTCCGCCTCCAGTGGCACCGCCGGCACGCCGTCCGGCTCCCCTCCTGACACCGTCCCCCTCCCCCTGGAGAACGCCGTGCGTCTCACCCGTACCCTGCGCGCCTCGGCCGTCTGCGCCGCCGCGCTGCTGCTCGCCGCCGCCTGCGACTCCTCCGGCTCCGGCGGCACCTCCGCCACCGGCCTCAACCCGCCCGACCTCAAGGCCCCCGCGAAGCTCGGCAGGACGGAGGGCCAGGTCAACCTCGTCGCGTGGGCCGGCTACGTCGAGGACGGCTCCAACGACCCCAAGGCGGACTGGGTCTCCGGCTTCGAGAAGCAGACGGGGTGCCAGGTCCACTCGAAGGTCGCCGCCAGCTCGGACGAGATGGTCAAGCTGATGAAGACCGGCGAGTACGACGCCGTCTCCGCCTCCGGCGACGCCTCGCTGCGCCTGATCGCCTCCGGTGACGCGGCCCCCGTCAACACCGACCTGGTCCCCCACTACAAGGACGTCTTCAGCGGGTTGAAGAACGGCGCCTGGAACTCCGTCAAGGGGAAGATGTACGGCATCCCGCACGGCCGGGGAGCCAACCTGCTGATGTACGACACCGCGAAGGTGAGGCCGGCGCCCACCTCCTGGTCCGCCGTCTTCGACGACGCCGCCCGGTACAAGGGGCACGTCACCGCCTACGACTCGCCGATCTACATCGCCGACGCCGCCCTGTACCTCAAGGCCACCAGGCCCGAGCTGAAGATCAAGGACCCGTACGCGCTCGACCAGAAGCAGTTCGACGCGGCCGTGGCACTGCTGAAGAAGCAGAACGCGAACGTCGGTGAGTACTGGGGCGACTACTTGAAGGAGGTCTCCGCCTTCAAGAGCGGGGACTCGGTGGTCGGCACGACCTGGCAGGTCATCGCCAACCTCGCCGCCTCCGAGGGCGCGAAGGTCAAGGCGCTGGTCCCGAAGGAGGGTTCGACGGGCTGGTCGGACACCTGGATGGTCTCCGCCAAGGCCAAGCACCCCAACTGCGCCTACAAGTGGCTGGACTAGATCGTCTCCCCCAAGGTCAACGCCCAGGTCGCCGAGTACTTCGGCGAGGCCCCCGCCAACTCCAAGGCGTGCGCCGAGACCAGTGACAAGAACTTCTGCACGGTCTACCACGCCGCCGACGAGGGCTACTGGAAGAAGATCGCCTTCTGGAACACGCCCATCGAGCAGTGCCTCGACGGCCGCACGGACGTCCGTTGCGTCCCGTACGCCAAGTGGGTGCAGGCCTGGACCGAGATCAAGGGCTGAGCCGTGACGACCGATCTGCCGGCCGCCGCCGGCCGGGGCACCGTCCGGCGGCTCGCCGGAACCCTGCACCGCAGACCCCGGCTGCGGCTGGCCCTCCTGCTCACCGCCCCGCTGCTGTGGCTCGCCGTCCTCTACCTCGGCTCGCTCGCGGTGCTGTTCGTCTCCGCCTTCTGGACGACGGACTCCTTCACCTCCCAGGTGGTGAAGGTCTGGTCGACGGACAACTTCCACGCGCTGCTGACGACACCGGTCTTCCGGCAGGTCGTCCTGCGCAGCGTCGGGGTGGCCCTCGCGGTGACCGCGCTGTGCGCGGTGATCGCCTTCCCGGTCGCCTTCTACACCGCGCGCGTGGCCCGGCCGAAGTGGCGTCCGCTGCTCGTCGTGGCCATCCTCACCCCGCTGTGGGCGAGTTACCTGGTCAAGGTGTACGCCTGGCGGCTGATCCTCTCCGAGGGCGGCCTCGCGGACTGGATGCTCGCGCCGTTCGGACTGAGCGGCCCCGGCTACGGCCTGCCCGCCACCGTCCTCACCCTGACCTACCTCTGGCTGCCGTACATGATCCTGCCGGTCCACACGGCGCTGGAACAGCTCCCGGCCGGCCTGCTCGACGCCTCCGCCGACCTCGGGGCACGGCCGGGGCGCACCTTCCGCTCGGTCGTCCTGCCCATGGTGCTGCCCTCGGTCGCCGCCGGCTCGGTGTTCACCTTCTCGCTCAGCCTCGGCGACTACATCACCGTGCAGATCGTCGGCGGCAAGACCCAGCTGATCGGCAACCTCGTCTACTCCAACATCGAACTCAACCTGCCCATGGCCGCCGCCCTCGGCACCGTGCCCGTGGCCGTCATCGTCCTGTACCTGCTGGCGATCCGCCGTACCGGCGCCCTGAACAGCCTGTAGCCCGCCCGCACACCCCTCGGAAGCTGGAGAGGAAGAGCGCCATGCACCTCAGCCGCACCGCGCGCATCGCCCTGCGCATCGGCGCCGGGCTCGGCTTCGCGGTGATCTACGTCCCGCTGCTGCTCGTCCTGGTCAACTCCCTCAACCCGGACCGCAGCGCGAGCTGGCCGCCGCCGGGCCTCACCGTGCGCTGGTGGTCGGTGGCCGCGCACAACTCCGGTGCCCGCGAGGCCCTGTGGGTGTCGGTGAAGGCGGGGCTGGGGGCGACGGCCGTCGCGCTGGTCCTCGGCACGCTGATCGCGTTCGCCGTGGCCCGGCACCGCTTCTTCGGCCGGGACACGGTGTCCTTCATCGTGGTCCTGCCGATCGCGCTGCCCGGCATCGTCACGGGCATCGCCCTCAACTCGGCCTTCAGCACGGTGCTGGAGCCGCTCGGCGTGGGGCTCGGGCTGTTCACCGTGATCGTCGGGCACGCCACCTTCTGTATCGTCGTGGTCTTCAACAACGTGGTGGCCCGGCTGCGCCGTACGTCCGGCTCGTACGAGGAGGCGGCCATGGACCTCGGCGCGACCAGCTTCCGCGCCTTCGTGGACATCACCTTCCCGCTGGTGCGCTCCGCGTTGCTGGCGGGCGGCCTGCTCGCCTTCGCCCTGTCCTTCGACGAGATCGTGGTCACCACGTTCACCGCGGGGCCGGGCATCGAGACCCTGCCCATCTGGATCTTCGGCAACATGACCCGGCCGCAGCAGGCACCGGTGGTGAACGTCGTGGCCGCCGTCCTCGTCCTGCTGTCGGTGATCCCGATCTACGTCGCCCAGCGGCTGTCGGCGGACACGGCGACGTCCAGCCGGGTGTGAACGACGGCGACACCCGCGCGGTGCGGTCCCCGGGGTCCGGGCCGGTGCGAACCTGCGCCCATGAAGAACCCTCCCGCCATCACCCGTTACGTCGACCGGGTCACCGCCGGCCCGGGCGGCGCGATGACCGACGAGGTCGGCGTCATCACCGGTGACCTCACCGTCGCCACCATCCTGAGTTCCGACGGTCACAGCGTGCGCGTCGTCATCCAGCACTCCGGCGGCGACACCTGGTACACGCTCACCGGCAGCCCCGCCCCCGTGCCCGCCGGGCAGCTCGCGGCCTACCACCGGGACCTGCTCGGCCGGATCCGCCGCGGCGGCGGCACCCGGGCCACCTGAGCCGGCGCCCCGGGCAGGCCGGCCCGCTCCCCCGGGTTTCGGCGCGGGCCCCCGGGGGATTCGGTGCGCGTGGTTTCGTACGGAGCAGAGCAGCGCGTGTACCTGCCCGCGTTGTGGGCCGGCTGGCTGACCCAGACCTTCGTCCACTGGGCGTACCCGCCGGAAGAGGTCCAGCGGCTGCTGCCCGACGGCCTGGTGGCGGACACGTACGACGGTGCCGCGTGGGTGAGCCTCACGCCGTTCGTCATGGCCGACGTGCGCCCGCCGGGTCTCCCGCTCGCGCTGCCCTCGTTCCCCGAGACCAATCTGCGGACCTATGTGCGCGACCGGAGCGGCCGGGACGGGCTGTGGTTCCTGTCCATCGAGGTGTCCTCCCCGGTGATGCTGGCCGCCCGCGCGGTCGGGGTGCCGTACCACGTCGGCCGCCTGGAGGTGACGCGCCGCGGGGACACCGTGGTCTACATGGGCGCCCGGCGGGGCGGCGGACCCTCGTACGAGGTGGCCGTCCGCCCCGGTGAGCCGGTCCGGCCCGGCGCCCGGGACGTGTGGCTGACCTCGCGGTGGCGGGCCTTCACCCGGCGGCTCGGCGCGCTCTGGGAGACACCCGTGGAGCACGCGCCCTGGCCGGTGCGCGAGGCCCGGCTCGGCACCGTCGAGGAGACCCTCACCCGGGCGGCGGGGCTGCCGCCGCCCACGACCGCGCCGCTCGTGCACTACTCGGACGGCGTGCACAAGGTACGCCTGGGTCTCTCGCACCCCGTACGGCCGGATCGCCGCCGGGGTGCCGAGGCCGGCCCGCCGGACCCACCGCACCCACGACCCCACGGCACACACGAAGGAGGCGCGCGATGAACCGTCCCGCCACTACCGGCCCCCGGAGCACGGGCGGCGCCGACATGAAGCTGCTCGGCATCTACCTCAACGACCACCTCGCCGGTGCCACGGCGGGTACTCAGCGGATGGGCCACCTGGTGCGGTCGGCCCGGGGTTCCGCGCTGGGCAGGGCCCTCGGGCCGGTCGCCGCGGAGATCGGCGAGGACCGCGCGGCACTGCTGGACATCATGCGGGACCTGGACGTCCCGGTGCGGCGCGCCAAGGTCTGCGCGGGCTGGACGGCCGAGAAGGTGGGACGCCTGAAGCTGAACGGCCGTCTGGTACGGCGTTCTCCGCTCAGCACTGTCCTGGAGCTGGAGGCGATGCGGCTGGCGGTCGAGGGCAAGGCCGCGGGGTGGCTCACCCTGCGCCGGCTCGCCACGACCGACAAGCGCCTGGACCCCGGCCGGCTCGACACCCTCCTGGAGCGGGCCCGGCGCCAGCAGGCCACCGTGGAGGAGTGGCGCGTGCGCCAGGCGGACACGGCCCTGCGCACGAAGGACCCGGCCGCCGCGTGACCCTCCGCGGGCCGGCCGGCAGGGCTCCGGCAGGCACCGGCGCCGCCCGGGCACCGGCCCGCAGGCCCCTGCGCGCCGAGCGGCAGGTCCCGGTGCGCCCTGGCGCGCGGTGACGTCGGCCGGTCCGCGCGGGGCCGCCCGGTTCCGTAGGCTGGGATGGTCCGTGACTCCCCCGGGAGACCGGCCCGCAGGCAGGAGGCGGTCGTGATCGAACTGGCCGCGGCGTTCGCCGTCGCGGGAGCGGCGAGCAACGCCGTGGGTACCGCCTTCCAGCGCAAGGCGGCGTCCGTCTCCCGGGGCGGCGGGATCCGGCTGGTCGCGGAGCTGGCGCGCCGGCCGGCCTGGCTGATCGGCATGGCCGGGGTGGTCTGCGCCGCGGTGTTCCAGAGCCTCGCTCTGGTCAACGGCCCGCTCGCGCTGGTCCAGCCGCTCTTCATCCTGGAGCTGCCCTTCGCGCTGCTCGTCGCCGCCCCGCTGATGCACCGGCGGCTGCCGCCCTGGGGCTGGTGGGGGGTGGGCGGCTGCGTGGCCGGGCTCGCCCTCCTGCTGGTCGCCGCCGCCCCGCACGGCGCCACCGACCAGGCCGGCCTCGTCCGCTGGGTCCCGGCCCTGTGCCTGTGTGTCGGCGCGATGACCGCGGCCGTCCTGCTGGCCGGCCGGGGCCGTCCGCCGGCCCGGCGCGCCGCGCTGCTGGCGGCCGCCTCCGCGACCGGCAACGCCCTGACCGCCGCCCTGCTGAAGTCGGCCTCCGGCACGTTCGCCGACCGCGGTCTCGCGGAGTTCCTGCGGTCGTGGCAGACCTACGGCTTCGCGCTGGCCGGGGCGGCCGCCGTGATCCTGCTGGAGAACGCGCTCCAGGCCGGCCCGCTGGTCGCCGCCCAGCCCGCGCTGACCATCGGCGACGCGGTGGTGAGCCTGTCCCTCGGCGTCTTCCTGTTCGGGGAGCGGATCCGGACGGGCTGGTGGCTCGTGCCGGAGGTGTGCGGCGGCCTGCTGATCGCGGCGGGCGTGCTGGTCCTCAGCCGGGCCGCCCAGCGGATCGTCATCCTGCCGGTCCCCGCCCAGGAACGGCACCCCGCGACGTGAGGCGGCTGCGGGGCCCCCGGTCGCCCGAAGGCCCGGCTCAGCCCCTCCGGGGCCGCGGGGACGTCTACGTGGTGGTACGCCCGCGTCGTCTCACTGCTCGGCCCGCACCCGGTGCCGGCTCATGACGGAGACCCGGTTGAAGGCGTTGATGGTGACGGCCACCCAGATCACCGCGGATATCTGGTCCTCGGTGAGGACGTCCCGCGCCGCCGCGTAGGCGGTGTCCTGGGCGGCGGTGTCGGCCGCGGCCGTGGTCGCCTCGGCGAGGGCCAGGGCGGCTCGCTCGGCGGGCGTGAAGAGGTCGGTGTCGCGCCAGGCGGCGAGCACGCCGAGGCGCTGCGGGGTGTCGCCGGCCCGCAGCGCCGCCCGGGTGTGCAGGTGCAGGCAGTAGGCGCAGCCGTTGAGCTGGGACACGCGGAGGTTGACCAGTTCCACGAGCACCCGGTCCAGGCCCGCGTCGGCGGCGACCGCGCGCACCGCCTCGGACGTCTGCACCAGCGCGCGGTACGCCGTGGGGCTCTGCTTGTCGATGTAGATCCGCCGGTCGGCGCCGGCCGGGACGGGACTGGTCAACCTGGGCTCCTCCGGGTGACAATTTTGTTGAACTTGAAACTATCATGACTGGCGCGGAGGGTGGAGCCCGGGAACCGACGGCGCCGGCCCGCGCCCCGGGCGGGGGGGGCGGGCCGGCACGGCCCGGTGGTCAGCCGGCGGGGCAGGTGAGGTCGCGAGGCGGGAGGTGGCCGGTCGCGAGGTAGCTGTTGACCGCGCCGTCCACGCACCGGCTGCCGTAGACGCCGTAGACCGCGTGCTGGTCCGCTCCGCGCAGGGTCACCAGGCGGGAGCTGGGCCAAGCGCGGCGCACCGCCTGGGCCATGGGGTAGACGGTGCGCGGGTCGCCGGTGGCGTTGACGAGCAGGGCCGGCAGGTCGTCGCGGACCGTCGTCGGGCGTTCGCGCGGCGGGTCCCAGAACGCGCACGCGTTGATGTCGTACGTGACGGGCGCGAACAGCCTGTCCCGGCTGCCGGCGCGCCGCAGATCGCGCCAGTAGGTCTCCGGGTCACGCGGCGCGGCCACGTCCCCGCAGAGGATGGCGGTCTGCGCGCTGCCGTAGGAGGACTCGTGCCCGGTCAGCACGAACTCCAGCACCGAGGCCAGCCACGGCGAGGGGGCGACCCGCCGGCCCTCGACGGCCTGTCGCAGCTCCCGCACGCCCCGGGCGAAGTCGCCGTACGCCGTGGGGTTGTCCTGCGAGAGACCGTTGAAGACGAGGACGGGCAGGACATGGTCGTCCACCCGGTACCCGCCGACGCGCAGAGGCGTGCGGGCGGCGGCCGACCGGACCGCCTCCACGGTGGCGAGCACGGCGCTCCCGGTGCGCCCCAGCCCGTAGGCCGCGTGGTGGGCGGCCGTCCAGTCGGCCCAGTCGCGCAGGGCGTGCCGGTTCGCCTCCTCCGTGCCCCGCAGCAGCCGCGGACCGTAGCGAGCGGGGTCGGCCACGCCGTCCAGGACGACCCGGCCGGTGCGCCGGGGGAACATCGTCGCGTAGACCTGGCCGAGGTACGTGCCGTAGGAGTAGCCCAGGTAGGAGATCCTGCGCTCGCCCAGCGCCACCCGGACCACGTCCATGTCGCGCGCGGTGTTCCGGGTGGTGGCGTACGGCAGCAGGTCACCGGCATGGGTGCGGCAGCGGCGGGCGAGGTCTTCGGAGAGGCCGACCACGCGGTCGAAGCCGGCGCGGCCGGTGCCGGCGCCGCGGATCATGCTGCCGGTGGGCCAGTGGCAGTCCAGGGTGGTGCTCCGGCCCACGAAGCGGGGGTCCACACCGACCACGTCGTAGCGTTCGGCGACGTCCTTCATGGCCGTGCGCACCCACGGCGGATCGCCGATCGTCTGCCCGCCGGGGCCACCGCTGTTGAGCAGCAGCGCGCCGGCGCGGTGGGCGGTGTCGGTGCCCCGGATCCGGGATATCGCGACGGTGATCGTACGGCCGTCGGGACGGGCGTAGTCCAACGGCACGGTGACGTCGGCGCACCGGGCGCCGGCCTGTTCGAGTTCCTTGCCGGTGGTGTCGTCGGGGCCGAGCCGGCAGCTCTTCCAGTGCAGGTGCTGGTGGTGGTAGCGGGCGAGGGGGTCGGCGGCCGGGCGGGCCGGGGCGGCCGGCGCGGGCGCGGTGCCCAGGGCCAGTGCGCCCGCGAGCGCCAGGGCGACGGCCGCCGGGCCCCGGGTCAGGAGGCGGCGCGGGAAGGTGGCGTGGATCATGCGGGGGTCCTTTCGGCGGACGGGTCCTCGCAGAGGGCCTTGTCGACGACGTCGAGGAAGTCCTGTTCGGCCTGGAGCGTGGCGGGCACCTCGTTCAGGGCCAAGGCGACCGCGCGGCCGTCCGGGCCGGTGGCGACCAGCGCCCGGTGGCCGCCGGGCACGGTCCCGGCGTGCCCCCACCAGGTGCCGCCGCAGGACAGCGGTGAGGAGATCAGGCCGAGCCCGTAGCGGGCGCCGGGCCAGAGCCGGTCGGGGTCGGCGGCCACCGTGCGCCGCATCTCCGCGCGTTGCGGTGCGGGCAGCAGCCGGCCGGTGAGCAGCGCGCGGGCGAACCGGGTCAGGTCGGCCGGCGTGGACACCAGGGCCCCGCCGACCCCGCCGAAGGTCGTGTTCCAGGCGGTGCCGTCCGCCCGGCGGCCGCCGTCGGCGGTGAAGTAGCTGTGCGAGTGCGGTCCCCGGATGCGGGTCTCGTCACCGGGCCAGTACGTGTCGCGCAGTTTCAGGGGCGCGATGATCCGGCGGCTGATCTCCGTCTCCGGGCTGTGGCCGGTGACCTCGCGCACGATCAGTCCCGCGACGAGGTAGTTGGTGGTCGCGTAGTGCCAGGTGTGCTCCGGGCGGGGCAGCCGCAGGGCGCGGGCGACGAGCCGGCGCGGCTCGAAGTGGCGGTACCGCAGTCGTTCGATGTGCTGCCACTCGGGAGCGTCGAGGTAGTCGGGCAGTCCGCTGGTGTGCTGGAGGAGCTGCCGCACGGTGATCCGGCGGCCGTCGTACGCGCCGCCGCGGATCAGGCCCGGCAGGTAGCGCTCGACGGGGGCGTCCAGGGACAGCCGCCGCTCGGCGGCGAGTTGCAGGACGACCGTCGCGGTGAACGTCTTGGTGACGCTGCCGACGCGCAGCCGGTCGGTGGTGTTCATGGGGCGGCCGGTGCGCAGCTCGGCCACGCCGTCGGCCGCCGTCCAGCGCGCGCAGGGGGCGTCCGGGCCGGCGCCGGTGACGAGGACAGCGGCGCCGGGGATCCGGTCGTGCGCCACGAGGCGGTGCACGGACCGGCTCAGCGCCGGGTGCGGGCCGCAGGCACCGGGCGGCCGGCGGGACGGCTGCGCGGCGGCGGCCGGGGCGACGGCCGTGGCGACGGCCATCAGGCAGGCCGTGGCCAGGGCGGCGAGGCCGGTACGCCGGCCCCCTGCGGAACCCGGGGGACGGCGGGAGGCGGAAGCCGGTGGACGGCGGCGCGACGCGGCATCGGACGGGCGGCGGGACACGGAACGCGAGGGACGGGACGCGGAACCCGGTAAGGAGATCACCATGTCCCCAGACGCTAGGCACCGCCGGGGCCGCGCTCACTCCGGCGGGCAGGCGATTCGGGGCGGGGGACAGCACCAGCGCGCGCCCGGGGGCGAGCCCCCGCACGCGCCCCACACCCCTCGCACATCTGTACCAAGGGTGAACGGCGGGCGATGCGCCGTATCCGGAACCCGGGACTGACACCCTGGACGGGACGAGGGGGTCCGCTCATCGCTGCGGGGGGCAGGCGTGACGGTTGAGGGCAGCGGCTCGGCCCGGCGGACGCCGCGGCACGTGGCCTGTGTGATGGACGGCAACGGCCGCTGGGCGGCGCGGCGTTCACTGCCGCGGACGTCGGGGCACCGCGCGGCGGAGACGACGGTGATCGACGTCATCGAGGCGGCCCGGACGGCCGGCGTCGAGTGGCTGAGCCTGTACGCGTTCTCCACCGAGAACTGGCAGCGCCCGAGCACCGAGGTCGACTTCCTGATGCGGCTGGTCCGCCGCGTGGTGCGCAAACACGCCGCGCTGCTGCACGCGCGCGGGATCCGCTGCCGGTTCCTCGGGGTGGCGGATCCCCGCATCCCCCCGGCGCTGGCCCAGGACTTCGCCGATCTGATGACGCTGACCGGTGAGAACAAGGGCATGACGCTGACCGTCGCCTTCGACCACGGCGGGCGCCGGGACATCGTTGCGGCGGCACGGTCCCTGATCCGCAGCGGCGTGCCGGCCGACGCCGTGGACGAGCGGAGCTTCGCCGCTCATCTGCCCTTCCCCGACACCCCCGACGTGGACCTCGTCATCCGGACCTCCGGGGAACAGCGCATCTCCAACTTCATGCTCTGGCAGGTCGCCTACGCGGAATGGACGTTCCCGCCGGTGCTCTGGCCCGACTTCCGCGCGGCGCACTTCGTGGAGTGCCTGCGCGCCTACCAGCAGCGCGACCGCCGCTTCGGCGGCGTGGCGCCCGACACGAACGGAGAACGACGACCGTGACGGACACGGGCAGCGACGAGCCCAGGAACACCGGCACCGAGGCCGCTGTCGGCCGGCTCTTCGGCGAGGGCAGCCAGTTCCACGCCTTCTTCAACGATCCGCGCTGGGCGCTGGCCATCATCCGGGGGACCGTGCTGGAGGCGGCGCACCCGCAGATCGGCGGGGCCCTGATCGACAACTCCACGTTCGTCACGCACCCGTGGCGACGGCTGCGCAACACGCTCGTGAGCCTGCAGCGCATGTTCGGGCCGGACGACGAGGTACGGCGCAGGGAGGCGGCCCGGCTCAACCGGCTGCACGCCCGGCTGAGCGGCACCGACGCGCACGACCGGCCGTACGACGCGATGGACCCCGAGGTGCGGGCCTGGGTGGTGGCGACGCTCTTCGAGAGCAGCGTCACGATGTGCCGCCTGAGCGGCCAGCCCCTGGAGCAGTGGGCGATCGAGCAGCTGTACGCCGAGTTCCGGGCGTACCTCGCCCTGCTGGACGGGGACGCCCGCCATCTCCCGCCCACCGTGCAGGAGTTCTGGACCTACTACGACCGGGTGGTCGAGGAGCGGCTGGAGAACACGGAGGCGATGCGCGTCATCCTCTACCGGCTCTTCGACCACCTGCCCGCGCCGCCGCTCCTGCACGGTCTGCCCACGCTGTGGGCGGCCGGCCGCGCGCTCGCCGGTCCGCTCATCGGTGTGATCACCGTGGCGTCCCTGCCGGAGCCCTTCCGGCGGCGGGCCGGGCTTCCCGAGCTGCCCGGCGCCCAGACCCTGATGCAGAGCGCCTACCTGGCCGTCGGCCTCGCGCGGTTCCTGCCCGACGGCCTGCTCCGGGCCGACGCCGTCGTCGACCTGCTCTCCGTCTCCCTCGACAGCGACGACCCCCGGGCCCGCACGATCAACGCGCTGCGGGACCGGATGAAGCGGGCCGGGGCCCTGGTCCGGCTGATCTCACCCCTGCCGTCCCAGGAGCCGGACCCCGACGCGGGAAGCACGGCCCGGCGGAGCGCGGAGGAGTTCTTCGCGGCGGTGCTGGACCAGACCGGGGACGGCTACCTGGACTGGCCCGACCTCGCCGCCATGGCCCGGGAACTCGCCGGCCGCCTCGACCTGGACGAGCCGGAGGAGACCCGGCTCTACGACGCCTTCGCCGGCTGGTGGCGGGAGCTCCAGGCGGCTCTCGACACCGACGGCGACGGCCGCGTCAGCGCCCGGGAGTACGCGGCGGCCGTGCCGTCGCTCGCCGGCCCCGCCCTGATCAGGGTCGCCGAGGTCCTCTTCGACGTCACCGACGAGGACGGCGACCAGCGCGTCGACGCGGACGAGTACCGGACGCTGTTCCGCACCGCGTTCCGGCGGGACATGGCCGGCGCGGACGGCACGTACGCGCGGGGCGCCTTCGTGCGCGACTTCCTCGCCTTCATGTCGGGCCGGGAGCGCTCCACGCCGTACGACCCGCTGCTCGCCGACGCCTGACCGGCGGCCCCGGCACGGTGGCGCCCGTCAGCCGAGGCCGAGGGTGCTCAAGGTCTGTTCGGCCATGCGCCGTTCACCGAGGGCGTTGGGGTGGACGGGCACGACGTTCTGCCCGAACAGCAGCGGCTCGATCCAGCGCGTGCCGACGGCCTGGCAGGCGTCGTGCCCGGCCGAGACCTGGGAGAAGTCCACGTAGGTGGCGCCCGTCTCCTCGGCGGCGCGCCGGACCACGGCGTTGAGGTGCGCCTGGAGGGCGTGCAGGTAGGGCACGTCGCCGGTGGCGACGGGCAGCCTGACGAAGCAGGACGGGTCGGCGGTGGCGGGCGTGATCCACGGGTAGCCGAGCACCGCCACCCGGGCCCCGGGAGCCTTGGCCCGGACGCTGCGCAGGGCGGACTTCAGCGCGGGATAGGTGCGGGTGTCGATGGCGTCGTCGAAGGACGTGCCGTACCGGTCCGCGCAGGGACTGCCCTTGCCGCCGCTGAGGACGCCGGCGGTGCCGCAGGCGGTGATGGCGCTGATGAAGGTGCCGTTGTCGTTGCCGCCGATGGTGAGGGTCACCAGGTCGGTGTCGGCGGTGACCGCGTCGGCCTGGGGTGCGACGCCGGGGTACTGGGCCTCGGTGAAGTCCTTGGTCTGGGCGGCGCCGCAGGTCACGTCCGTCAGCCGGGCCGCGGTCCGGGCGGCGATGACGTGGGGGTAGTTGGCCGTGGAGCGCAGACAGAGCGGGCTGGTGAGGTCGACGGGGAGGACACCGGAGGCGGCGCTGTAACTGTCGCCGAGGGCCGCGTAGTTCAGGGGCGCGGTGGCCTGGGCGGGGGCCGCGCCGAGGCCGAGGACCAGTACGCCGACGGCCGCGCAGGCGGCGGTGAGGGCTCGGCGCGGGGTGGGTAGGGACATGCGGTGCTCTCCCCTCTCGGGACAGGACACAGGGCAGACGGGCATGGCGGTGCCGTGGGGATGGCGGTGCCTCGGGCGTGGGGTGGCGCGGTGGGGCACGGGGACGGGCCGGCTCCGGTCGAGCCGAGGGCGTGCGGGGGCGACCGCGCGATGCGGGTGGTGGGGGTGGCTACGGGGTTACCGCGGGGTACTACCGCTAGGTAATGTGAGGCCGCCGCATCGCCGAGTCAACACGGTCGACAGAACTTCTTGAAAGTCGGAGCGTACTGATAGGGCGGGCGTTTCCGGGGCACTCGGAGTACAGGAGCCCCGTCATCGGCTGGAGGCACGTCATGATCGCCCTCGGCGTCATCCTGCTCATCATCGGTTTCATCACCGGCATCTCGATCCTGTGGACCATCGGCGTCATCCTGCTGGTGGTGGGAGCCGTCCTGTGGATCATGGGGTCCATGGGGCACGCGGTCGCCGGCCGCCGTCACTACTGGTGAGGGCCGCTCCTGACGAGCGGCCACCAAGGAACCCGCCCGGCGGGCGCGCCCAGCGCCCGCCGGGCGGCGTATGCGGCCCTCGGCGTCCGAGGCGACCCGGGTCCGCGGCGTCCCGGCGACGGGTGACTGTCGCGGACACGCCCCGGAACTGTCCGTGATCCGTAACAGAGGGATCCCTCGCCCGGTCCCGGCCGTCCTGCCAGGTGCACCGGTTGCGCTGCGCGGAGCTTCTGCTCGGCAACGCACCGGCACGGCACAGGCATCGGCACGGCAGGGGGCGGACGGACATGGCGCGGCATGGTGGACGGGGATGGTACGGCCGGGTGATCGCGGCGGCGGTCGGGGTCACGGCGGTGGCCGCCGCCACATCGGTGTGGACGGCGCAGGCCGGCCAGAGCGGCGGCGGACCGGCCGCACCGCGCGCCTCCGCCCGGGGTGCCGCGCCCGGGGCACAGCCCGTGTCCGTCACCATCGCCCACGCCTCCGACCGGGGCGAGCACGCGGTGAACATCACCATCGACGACGGCCCGGACCCGGTCTGGACCCCGCAGGTGCTCCAAGTGCTGCGTGACAACGGCGTGAAGGCGACGTTCTGCATGGTCGGCACCCAGGCCGAGGCGCACCCGGAGCTGGTACGGCAGGTGGTGGCCGCCGGGCACCGGCTGTGCGACCACACGGTGTCGCACGACACCGCCATGGACACCAAGTCCGAGGCCTACCAGGCGCAGCAGATCGTGGACGCCGAGCGGCAGATCACCAAAGCCTCGGGCGGGGTACGGCCGATGTACTACCGGGCCCCGGGCGGCGCGTTCACCCCGTACAGCCGGAAGCTGGCGGCCTCGCACGGGATGCGGCCGCTGGGCTGGAACGTCGACTCCAAGGACTTCGAGCGGCCGGGCAGCGACGCGATCATCGCCACCGTCGAGCGGGAGCTGCCCGGCGGTCCCACGATCCTCTTCCACGACGCGGGCGGCGACCGCTCCCAGACGGTGACGGCCCTGCGCGCCCTGCTGCCCCGGCTGAAGCAGCAGGGGTACGCGTTCGGCTTCCCTGTGCGCTGATCCAGCCCGTGCGCTGATCCAGAGGGCGTCACACGGGGGTGCGTCCCCGGGCCATGGAGTGGCGGCGCCCTCTTGTGGCGTGTTCATGCAGTCCCTAGCCTCCGATGTGTTGTGCACAGCGAAATCGTCATTGCGCATGTTGCAACACCGCATCGGAGGAGCACTGCATGAAGCTGTCCGTCCGTTTCGCTGGACTCACCGCGCTCGCCACCGCCCTCGTCGCCGCCTGCGCGCCCCAGACCTCCGGCACCTCCGCCTCCGACAAGGACGAGAAGACCGGCACCGTGCGCGTCTGGCTCTTCCAGGAGGTCGACAACCAGCCCAAGCGGCGCGTCGTCGACGCCGTGGTCGCCGGCTTCGAGAAGGCGCACCGGGGCGCCGGCGTCACCGTCGAGTACATCCCCGTCGAGACCCGCGCCCAGCGCGTCAAGGCAGCCTTCAACGACCCGAAGTCCGCGCCCGACGTGATCGAGTACGGCAACACCGACACCGCCGGCTATGTACGGGACGGCGGACTCGCCGACGTCACCCGGGAGTTCGACGCCTGGAGCGAGGCCAAGGACACCGATCCGACCGCCCGGCAGTCGGTCACCGTGGACGGCAAGGTCTACGGGGCCCCGTACTTCGTCGGCGTCCGGGCGCTGTACTACCGCACCGACGTCCTGCGCGAACTCGGCCTGCGCGCACCGAGGTCGCAGGCCGAGCTGATCTCCACCGCGAAGCGGATCCGGGCCGCGAGACCCGGCCTGTACGGCCTGGCCGTCGGAGGTGCCTACACCTACGGCGCGATGCCGTTCATCTGGGCCAACGGCGGCGATCTGGCCACGGACCAGGGCGGCACGTACGCCTCCGCCATCGACAGCCCGGCCGCCCGGAAGGGCATCGAGGCGTACACCTCCCTCTTCGGCGACGACAACTGTCCCGCCGCCAAGTGCGCGGGCATGGGCGGCAACGACACCGTGACCGCGTTCGCCTCCGGGAAGGCGGCCATGGCGATCGGCGGCGACTTCAGCCACGCCGCCGTGGAGGCCGGCAAGGTCAAGGGGAAGTACGCCGTGGTGCCGCTGCCGGGGGTGGAGCCCGGCTCGATCGCGCCGGCGTTCGCGGGCGGCAACAACATCGGCGTCCTGAGGAGCACGTCACACCGCACGCTCGCCGTGGACCTGATGGAACGGCTCGCCTCGAAGAAGACGCAAGGGGAACTCTTCGACGCGATGGGCTTCCTGCCGACCTTCACGGACGTACGGCGGCGGGCCGCGGCCGAGAAGCCGTACGTGAAGCCGTTCGTCCGGACCCTCGCCGCCGGCACCAGGTTCGTGCCCGCCTCCCCCGCCTGGGCCCAGATCGACTCCTCGCTGGTGCTGCCGACCATGTTCCAGGAGATCGTCAGCGGCAGGAAGGACGTCGCGGCGGCTTCCGCCGACGCGGCGAAGAAGATGGACGACGCGTTCGGAGCCGCCAGGTGAGCCGGCTGACGGCGCCTTCCGGGCCGGAACTGGCGGAACCCCGGCGGGGGCGGGCGGTTCGCGGCGCGCCGCGCCCGCGCGGTGGCAGCCGCTCGTCGCACCCGGCCCCGCGCCGCCCGGGCGGATGGACGCCCTGGCTCTATGCGGCACCCGCCCTGCTCGTGCTGGGCGGCCTGCTGGTCTACCCCGTCTACCAGCTCGGCCTGATCTCGTTCCTGGAGTACACCCAGGCCCAGGTCAGCGGCGGGCAGCCCACCCGCTTCCGGGGCCTGGCCAACTACACCGAACTGTTCGCCGACGACCAGTTCCGGCAGGTGCTGCTGGCGACGGTCGGCTTCGCGGCGGCCTGCGTGGTCTGCACACTGGCGGTGGGCTGCGCGCTCGCCGTCCTGCTCACCCGGGTCCGCGCGGTCCCGCGGCTCGCCCTCCTGCTGGCCGCGCTGGGGGCCTGGGCCACACCGACCATCACCGGCTCGACGGTCTGGCTGTTCCTCTTCGACCCCGACTTCGGCCCGGTCGACCGTGTGCTGGGCATCGGCGACTTCTCCTGGACCTACGGCCGTTACAGCGCCTTCCTCCTGGTCCTGCTCGAAGTGGTCTGGTGCTCCTTCCCGTTCGTGATGGTCACCGTCTACGCCGGCATCCGCGCGGTGCCGGCCGAGATCCTGGAGGCCGCCGCCCTGGACGGCGCCTCCCAGTGGCGGATCTGGCGCTCGGTGCTGGCGCCGGTCCTCAGACCGATCCTGGCCATCGTCACCGTCCAGTCGGTGATCTGGGACTTCAAGGTCTTCACCCAGATCTACGTGATGACGGGCGGCGGCGGCATCGCCGGGCAGAACCTGGTCCTGAACGTCTACGCCTACCAGAAGGCCTTCGCCTCCTCGCAGTACGGCCTCGGATCCGCGATCGGCGTCGTGACGCTGCTGATCCTGCTCGCGATCACACTCGGGTACCTGCGGCTGCTGCGCCGCCAAGGGGAGGAACTGTGAGCGTCGTACGCGGTCGGGCGGTACGGCGGCCCCGGCGGCTCGCCGCCGAGGCGACCGCGCTGCTGGTCGCCGCCGTCGTCGCCTTCCCGCTCTACTGGATGCTGCTCGGCGCGCTCAAGCCGGCCGGGGAGATCGAGTCCACCGAGCCGAGACCCTGGACGGCCTCGCCTTCGCTGGACTCCTTCCGGCGCGTGTTCGAACAGCAGGAATTCGGCCGGTACTTCGTCAACAGCCTCGTCGTCGCGGTGAGTGTCGTGATCGCCTCCGCGCTGATCGCCTTCCTCGCCGCGACCGCCGTGACGCGGTTCCGGTTCCGCTTCCGGACCACTCTGCTCGTCATGTTCCTGGTGGCCCAGATGGTGCCGGTGGAGGCGCTCACCATCCCGCTGTTCTTCCTCATGCGGGACCTCGGCCAGCTGAACACACTGGGTTCCCTGATCCTGCCGCACATCGCCTTCTCCCTGCCGTTCGCGATCTGGATGCTGCGCGGCTTCGTCAAGGCCGTGCCGGAGTCCCTGGAGGAGGCCGCGTACCTCGACGGGGCGAGCCGCGCGCGCTTCCTGTGGCGGATCCTCCTGCCACTGGTCCTGCCGGGCCTCGTGGCCACGAGCGTGTTCTCCTTCATCTCCGCCTGGAACGACTTCCTGTTCGCCAAGTCGTTCATCATCAGCGACACCTCGCAGTCGACCCTGCCGATGGCCCTGCTGGTCTTCTACAAGCCCGACGAGCCGGACTGGGGCGGGGTCATGGCGGCGTCCACAGTGATGACCGTTCCGGTCCTGGTGTTCTTCGTCCTCGTCCAGCGACGGCTGGTCTCCGGGCTGGGCGGAGCGGTGAAGGACTGAGCTGCTCCGGGCCCTTCCGTGCCGGCATGTTGAAACAGCAATCAAGAAACACCACAAAGCACCATCAAACGGACATGGCTCCCGGCAAATCGGGCAATCGGGTGGGTGTCGGAGCGACCGCAACCCTTCGCACCATCCGCACGGATCTGGAGCACGCCATGATCATCAAGAAAATGCACGAGATGGGCATCCGCAGCGAGCACGCCTACATGGCCGGCATGGCCTCCATCGGCCTCACGCTCGCCGCGTGGATAGGCTCGCTGAAGATGGAACCCGGCACCGGCGTGGACCGCGCCGACCGCTGGGGCATCTTCGTCGGCGAATGGGCACCCACCTTCTTCGGCCTGGGCCTCGCCCTCTCCCACTACGAACAGCAGGACGGCACCCTCACGGCGAGCAACGTGCACGAGCTCCGCGAACGGCAGAAGGCCGTCTGAACGCGCCGGCGACAGCGCCGCCACAGCGGGGCGGCGCTGCCCCCGTCCCCGCGCCCGCGTCCGAGGGCGGGGGCGCGCCCCCGGCGGGCACCGCGTCCAAGCCGCTGACGTGCGAGGATGGGGACATGGGCATCCTCCGCAGGAACAACGTCCGGGTCATCGGGCAGGAGTCCGGCCGGACCGTGGTCCTCGCCCACGGCTTCGGCTGTGACCAGAACCTGTGGCGCCTCGTGACACCCGGCCTGGCGCGGCACTTCCGCCTGGTGCTGTTCGACTACGTCGGCTCCGGCCGCTCCGAGCTGGCCGCCTGGCAGGAGGAGCGCTACACGACCCTGGACGGCTACGCCCAGGACGTGGTCGACGTGTGCGAGGAGCTGGACCTGCGCGACGCCGTGTTCGTGGGCCACTCGGTCAGCGCCATGGTCGGCGTCCTGGCTGCCGCGGCGGTACCGGACCGCCTCGGCTCCCTGGTCATGGTGTGCCCCTCCCCCTCCTACATCGACGAGGAGGACTACCGCGGCGGCTTCAGCGCGGCCGACATCCACGAGCTGCTGGACTCGCTGGAAGCCAATTACCTCGGCTGGTCCGCGGCCATGGCCCCGGTCATCATGGGCAACCCCGACCGGCCGGAACTGGGCGCGGAGCTGACCAACAGCTTCTGCGCCACCGACCCGGACATCGCGCGCGTCTTCGCCCGCACCACGTTCCTGTCCGACAGCCGCCAGGACCTGGGAACGGTGACCGTCCCCACCCTCGTCCTCGAATGCGAGCAGGACGTCATAGCGCCCCGGGAGGTCGGGGCGTACGTCCACGCCGCCGTTCCCGGCAGCCGCCTGATCACGCTGGCCGCCACGGGCCACTGCCCGCAGCTGAGCGCTCCCCGGGCCACCGCCCGGGCGATCACCACCTTCGTGGAAGAGCTGGGCTGATGTCCGGCTCCGGCCCGGCTCCTCCGCCTCCCGGGGAGGCGTGGCCACTGGCCGGGGCGGACCTCACCGCCCTGCTGGAGGACAGTACGGAGGAGCTGTACGAGTCCGCCCCGTGCGGTTACCTGTCCACCCTCATGGACGGCACCATCGTCAAGGTCAACAAGACGCTGCTGGGCTGGCTGGGGCTCTCCCGGGAGGAGGTCGTCCACCGCCGGCGGTTCGCCGACCTGCTGACCGTGGGCGGCAAGCTGTACCACGAGACCCACTACGCCCCGCTGCTGCGCATGCAGGGGCACGTGGGGGGCATCGCGCTGGAGATGAAGGTCGCGGACGGGTCCCGCCTTCCGGTACTGATCACCTCGGCCGTGAAGCGGGGCGCCGACGGCCGTCCCCTGCTGATCCGCACCACCGTCTTCGACGCCACCGACCGGCGTGCCTACGAGACCGAGCTGCTGCGCGCGCGCCGCGCGGCCGAGGACGCCCGCCGCCAGGCGGAGGCCGACCGCGAGCAGCTGCGCGAGGCACTGGCCGTACTGCAGCAGAGCCTGCTCCCGGCCGGCCTCCCGGCGGTGCCCGGCCTACAGGCCGCCGCCTACTACCACACGGCCTCCCCGATACAGCTGGGTGGCGACTTCTACGACCTGTTCCCCCTCGGCGACGACCGCTTCGCGTTCTTCCTCGGGGACATCTGCGGAAAGGGCCCGAGGGCCGCGGCGGCGACCTCCCTCGTCCGCTACACCCTGCGCACCGCCGCCCTGCACGGGCTCGCTCCCGAAGCCGTCCTGTCCGCCCTGAACTCCGCACTGCTCGAACGCTACGGCGGTGGGGAACCCCGGTACTGCACCGCCGTCTTCGGCACCCTTCAGGCGGAGGGGCACGGCATCCGCGTCCTCCTGGCCTCCGGGGGCCACCCGCCCGCGCTGCTGCTGCGGGCGGACGGCCGGGCCGAGTACCTGCCGACGCCGGGTGGGCTGCTGGTCGGGGCCTTCCCCGACGCCTCCTTCACGACGGTCGGCACCGTCCTCCACCACGGAGACACGCTGTTGCTGTACACCGACGGCCTGACCGAGGCGCACACGGGAGAGAGGACCGGCCTGTACGGCTACGACGCGCTGCAGTCGTTCGCCACCGAGCTCGCCCCCGCGGACCCGCGCACCGTGGTCGACGCCCTGATCCGCCTGCTCGTCAGCTTCGGCGAGGGACTCGAGGACGACGCGGCCCTCCTCGCCCTGGGACGCCCGCGTCACCGCGGCACCGCGCCGTCCAGGACGGTGGCCGGGTGAACGGGTACGCGGCTTCCGGCGGGGCCGGGCCGGCGGACGCGCTCAGGGTGGCGCCGACGCCGCGGGCCGCGGTGGCGTGGCTGCCGCCGCCGGAGCTCTGGCCGGCGATCCAGGAGATCCGCTGGGAGCACGATCCGCAGGTGCGCCGGTGGCCGCCGCACGTGAACCTGCTGTTCGGCTTCGTACCGGAGGAGGAGTTCGAGCGGGCGGTACCGCTGCTCTCCGCGGGAGCGGCACGGAGCACGGCGTTCCAGGCGCGCCTGGCCGGGGTGCGCTCCTTCCGGCACCGGCACTACGCCACGGTGTGGCTCGACCCGGCCGCGGTCGACCCGGCGCCCTGGGCCCGTCTGCACCGGGAGCTGAGGCTGCGGTTCCCGCTGTGCGGGGGACGCGGTGAGCGTTACACCCCGCACCTGTCCCTCGGCCGTACCCGGGACCCGCATCGCCTGGCCGCCGAGTGCGCCGTGCGCCTCGGCACGCTGTCGGCGCCGGTCGAGGAGGTGGTCCTGCTCTCCCGGCGCGACGACGGTCCCATGCGGCCCCGGGCCGTGATCCGCCTCGGCACGGGCGAGGTGCGCCGCACGCGGGAGTACTGAGGGCCGGGACGGGCCCCGCGGCCGCGCTTCCGCGGGTCAGGGCAGCGGTGTGCCGCCGGTCGCGTTGAGGATTTCGGCGGTGATGAAGCCGGCCTGCGGCGAGGCCAGGTACACGTAGGCGGGGGCCAGTTCGGCGGGCTGGGCCGGGCGGCCGAGCGGGCTCTGCTTGCCGAACTCCGACGTGTCGGGCATGGTCGACGGGATGAGCGGGGTCCAGACGGGTCCCGGCGCGACGGCGTTGACGCGGATGCCGCGTTCGGCGAGCATCTGGGCCAGGCCCTGGGTGAAGGTGACGATCGCACCCTTGGTCATCGCGTAGTCCAGCAGGTGCGGACTGGGCTTGTACGCCTGGACCGACGTGGAGTTGATGACGCAGCCGCCGGCCGGGATGTGCGGCAGGGCGAACTTGGTCAGCCAGAACATCCCGTAGAGGTTCGTCCGCATCACCCGGTCGAACTGCTCCGTGCTGATCGCCTCGATGCCCTCGGGCTGGGACATCTGGTAGGCGGCGTTGTTCACGAGGACGTCGATGTGGCCGAACTCGGAGACCGCCCGGTCGATCAGCGACCGGCAGTTGTCCTCGTCGCGGATGTCGCAGGACACGGCGACCGCCTTGCGTCCGGCGTCCTCCACCAGCCGGGACGTCTCGCGGGCGTCCTCCTCCTCGTCGGCGAGATACGTGAAGAGCACGTCGGCGCCCTCGCGG
Organism: Streptomyces sp. NPDC047841; assembly: GCF_040704085.1. Lineage (NCBI taxonomy): Bacteria > Bacillati > Actinomycetota > Actinomycetes > Kitasatosporales > Streptomycetaceae > Streptomyces > Streptomyces sp. NPDC047841. Next base: position 133,584 of record NZ_JBEYRP010000009.1, on the reverse strand, counting down.
GCGAAGGCGATCGCCACCGCGCGGCCGATGCCGGAGTCCCCTCCCGTGATCACGGCCTTGCGGCCGTCGAGACGGCCCGAGCCTCGGTAGGACTCCTCGCCGTGGTCGGGCGGCGGGTCCATCGGGCCGGTCCAGCCCGGATGCGGCTGGTCCTGGGAGGGGAAGTCGGGGCGGGCGTGCTGGGTGACCGGGTTCGGGCGGTCGCCTTGCTGATCCGTCACAGTGGCCTCCTGTGTCTCGGGGACGGGACAGACCAGCGGGTTCCCCCTCCGCAGCGGGCGAAAAGCGGTCCGCGCCGGTCAGGCCGGGGGCGTGGCCGGGCCGCCGGCCCGCAGCCGGTCCCTGCGGACGAGGTTGTACATCCGCAGGAGGTGTTTCGCCACGGCGCAGTGCGCGGCGTCGGCGTGGCACTGGCGGCAGGTCCGCATGTGCTGCTCGTAGGTGAGGCGCGCGTCGTCCAACGCGTCGTTGACAGATGACATGGACTTCTCCGGGCAGGGCGCGTCACGGGGACGGCGCCGAGTTGACTGACTGGTACACCCGGAACCAGGTGATCATGTTACTGCCGGTACTGGGAAACCCGCGCCGAGGCCTTCCACCCCGGCGTCGCCGGAACGCGGCCCGCTCCTACCGCTCCCGCTCCGCGCGAAGCGCCCGCGCGTGGTTCAGGAACGCCGTCAGGCCCACCTCGAACGCGCGGTCCGCGCGCCCGTCGCCGACCGCCGCGAGCGCCTCCGCGAGGCGGGGCGTCGGCACGCGGTCCGTCAGCTCCCACATCGCCTCGGGGGCGGCCAGGTCGAGGGCCGAGCCCAGCACCAGGTTCTCCAGGGCGATGACCAGCGGCATGATCTCGGCCCGCTCGAAGCCGGCGGCGAGCAGCACGCCCACGGCGCGCTCGTACTGCGCCAGGACCCGGGGCGCGCGGACGGGCGAGGTCATCAGCAGCGGGATCACCCGGGGGTGGGCGGCGAACGCGGCCCGGTAGGAGCGGGCCCAGGCCTCGACGGCCGCGTCCCACGGGGTCAGCTCCAGCGTGGCCGGGTCGATCGCCTCGCAGACGCGTTCGCGCAGCAGTTCCACGATGCCGTCCCGGCCGTCCACGTGGTGGTACACCGACCCGGTCTGCACGCCGAGCCGGCGGGCGATGGCCGGGACGCCGAAGTCACCCGTCTCGTCGATCAGCTGGAGCGCGGTGGTGGTGATGCGCTCGCGGTCGAGGAGCGGTGTGCGCGGCCGTCCCATGGTCAGCGATCCCCCTGATGTCGTGCCGAGGTCTTCCCGGATGCCCAACGGCAGGTTACATTGCCGAAACCGAAAGCCTTTAGGTTTACGGCTCCGGGCGCCCGCCACCCCCCAGGGCTCCCGCTCCGGGCGCCCGCCCTCCCCCGGGCTCCCGGGACACACCGGCCCGGACGGCCCACCCCGGCCCCGCCCGCCGGTGCCCGCGCACCCGGCTGCCCCGCCACCGCCGAACCCCTCCCGTCCGCCGCCAGAAGGGCACCCCCGCATGTCCGTGACCACCGCCGACCTCCCGGAGGAGGACGCGTCGCCCGACGCGCCCGGCCTCCGGTCCGGCTCCCTCGGCACCGCCGACATCGCCTTCTTCGTCATCTCCGCCGCCGCGCCCCTGACGGTCATGGCCGGGGTCGCCCCGCTCGCCATCCTGCTGGGCGGCATCGGCGCACCCGTCGGCTACCTCCTGGCCGGGCTGACCCTCGCCGTCTTCGCCGTCGGCTTCACCACCATGAGCCGCCATGTCACCGGCGGCGGCGCCTTCTACGCCTTCATCACCCGGGGCCTCGGCCGGCCGGTCGGCATCGGCGCCGCCCTGCTGGCCCTGGTCGGCTACAACGGCATGGAGATCGGCGTCTACGGCCTCCTCGCCACCACCACCCGCGACACCGTGCACTCCCTGTTCGGCTCCGACGTGCCCTGGCTGCCGGTGTCGCTGGCCGGCCTGCTGCTGATCGGCTACGGCGGATTCCGTTCGATCGACTTCGGCGCCAAGGTGCTGGGCGTGCTGCTCGTCGCCGAGACCGGCATACTCGTCCTGCTCGCCGGCGGGGTCCTGCTCAAGGGCGGCGCCCACGGGCTGTCCCTCGCCTCGCTGGCCCCGGCGCACGTGTTCGTGCCCGGCACGGCGGCCGTCCTCGCCTTCGCCTTCGCGGCGTTCACCGGCTTCGAGTCGACGGTCATCTACCGCCGCGAGGCCCGCGACCCCGAGCGCACGATCCCGCGCGCCACGTACGCGGCCGTCGGATTCCTCGGCCTGTTCTACGCGTTCGTCGTCTGGATCGCCGTCCAGGCGTTCGGCGACGAGCGGGTCGTGCAGGCGGCGGGCGAGGACCCGGCGGGGCTCTTCTTCACCGCGATCACCACCTACGTGGGCGGCTGGGCCGCGGATCTGATGCACGTCTTCATCGTCACCAGCGTCATCGCGTCGCTGCTCGCCTTCCACAACGCGATCAACCGCTACGCCCTCGCCCTGGCCGAGGAGGGCGTGCTGCCCCGCCGGCTCGGCCGCGTCCACCCCCGGCACCGCTCCCCGTACCTCGCCGGCGTCGCCCAGACCGTGCTCGGCGCGCTGGTCGTCCTCGCCTTCTGGGCCGCCGGAGCCGACCCCTACCAGCAGCTGCTGCTGTGGGTGAACACTCCGGGGATGATCGGCCTGTTGCTGCTCCAGCTGCTCGCCGCGATCGCCGTGCCCTGCTATTTCCGGCGGGTCGGCCACTCGGAGGGCGCCGTGCGCACGGTGGCGGCGCCGGTCCTCGCGACCGTCCTGCTGACGGCCGCGATCGCGCTGGTGGTGAGCCACATCGACCTGTTCACCGCCGCGTCCCCGGCCGTGAACGTGCTGCTCGTCGCCGTGGCGCCCGCCGTCTTCGCCCTCGGCCTGCCGCTGGCGTGGTGGCTGCGCCGCAGCCGCCCGGACGTCTACGCCACGTTCGGTACCGGAACCACCAAGTAACCTCTGGAACAAGGGAGTTCAACGCATGCCCGCTGCCGATCTGATCCTCGCCGGTGCCGAGGTCCGCACGCTCGACCCGGCCCGCCCCGCCGCCACGGCCGTCGCCCTGCGCGACGGTGTGATCACCGCGGTGGGGACGGCGGACGACGTGCGGGACTGGCGCGGACCCGGCACGGAGGTCGTCGACCTGCACGGCGCGCACCTCGTGCCGGGCCTCGTCGACGCCCACAGCCACCCCGTGTGGGGGCTCGACATGGCGGCCGGCACCGACCTGTCGGGGGTGACGGACCTGGCCGGACTGCGCGCGGCGCTCGCCGGGGCCGAGCGGGTGGACGGCTGGGTGGTGGGCCACGGCCTGGACCACAACGCGTTCGAGGGCCGCCCGGTCCACCGCGAACTGGTGGCGGACGTCCTGGGGGGCACCCCGGCCTTCCTGCGCCTGTACGACGGCCACTCCGCCCTCGCCAACGAGGCCGCGCTGGCCGCCGCCGGGGTGACCGGGCCGCGCGCCTTCGACCAGCGCGCCCAGGTGGTGTGCGACGCGGCCGGCCGGCCCACCGGGCACCTGGTGGAGCACGCGGCGATGGACCTGGTGGCGGACGTCGTCCCCCGGCCCTCGTACGCCGAACGGCGGGCGCGGCTGCTGGAGTTGCTGTCCGCCATGGCCGCAACCGGGCTGACCGGCGCGCACGTGATGGACGGCGGCGACCTGGACCTGGTGGCGGCGGTGGCGCGGGAGACGGTGCTGCCGGTGCGGCTGCGGTTCGCACCCTGGTGCATGCCGGGCGCGGACGCGGACGCCCTGCGGGACCTGATCGAGGCGCAGGGCAGGGGCGGCCGGCACTGGGTGGTCGGCGGGGTGAAGTTCTTCATGGACGGCACCGTCGAGGGCGGCACCGCCTGGCTGGACCACCCCGACTGCCACGGCCAGGGCACCGACGCGTTCTGGCCGGACCCGCGGGCGTACGCCGAGGCGGTGCGCACCCTGCACGCCGCCGGTGTCCGCACGGCCACGCACGCCATCGGGGACGCCGCCGTCCGGCACGTCCTGGACACCGTGGCCTCCCTGGGCCCGAGCGGGCACGGCGCACACCGGATCGAGCACATCGAGACGGCGCCCGACGAACTCCTGCCCCGCTTCGCGGAGTTGGGGGTCGCGGCCTCGTTGCAGCCGCCGCACACCGGCTACACCCGTGCCGACGGCACCGACGAGTGGTCGCGCCGGCTGGGCGGTGACCGGGCCGTCCGCGCCTGGCGGCTGCGGGACCTGCGGGAGGCCGGGGCCACGGTCGCCCTCGGCTCGGACTGGCCCATCGCGCACTACGACGTGCGGGCCGTACTGGCGACGGCCCGCCGGCCCAAGGGCGCGGCGGCGCACCGGCCGGGCCTGACGGCGGTGCAGGCGCTGGAGGGCTGCACCAGCCATGCGGCGGCCGCCGCCGGCGAGGCGGATGTCGCGGGCCGGATCGCGCCCGGCCGCCGCGCCGACCTCACCGCGCTGTCCGTGGACCCCGTGCGGGCGTCCGTCGACGAACTCACCGACGCGCCGGTGGTGTTGACGGTGACCGGGGGGCAGGTGGCGCACCGGGACCCGTCGGCACCGACTCGGTAGGATCGTCGTACGGCATCGCGTGTCGGTCACCGGCCGGGTGAGGCATGGAGGTGCCCGTGAGATTGCCCTCGGAGGCATTCCACTCATGTCAGTCGAGTTGAACCACACCATCGTCCACGCCCGGGACAACCGGGAGTCCGCCGCGTTCCTGGCCCACGTCCTCGGGCTGGAGACCGGGCCCGCGTGGGGCCCGTTCGTCCCGGTCGCCACGAGCAACGGGGTGACCCTGGACTTCGCCACCGTCCCGGCGGAGTCGATCGTCATGCAGCACTACGCCTTCCTCGTCTCCGACGAGGAGTTCGACGCGGCCTTCGCCCGCATCCGGCAGGCCGGGATCACGTACTACGCCGACCCGCAGCGGAAGCAGCCGGGCGAGATCAACCACCACCACGGCGGCCGGGGCGTGTACTTCATGGATCCGGCCGGACACGGCATGGAACTCATCACCCGCCCCTACGGCAGCCACGCGCAGCCGGCCGGGTCCTGAGCGGACTGGGGGGCCGGGACCGGCGTCCCGGCCCGCCCGGACCGGCCGCCCCGGGTGGCGGCACGGCACACTGTGGGGGTGCACGACTACCCCCTGGTCGACCAGGACCCCGCTCCGCAGTGGTACGGCCGGCTGCGGGTGCGGGCCGACGACCTCTCCCCCGCCGACTGGCTGAGCCGGTCGGGACCGGGCGCGCTCGGCACGGTGGCGGGCGTCGCCGCGCCGGGCTTCGCCGCCTACGCGCGGATCCTGCACCCGGCCCGGCTGGACGAGCGGCCGGTGCGCTGGTCGGCGGTGGCCGCCGCCCACGGCACGCGCGTCACACCGGTCACCCGCTGGCACGAGGTGATCGGGGCGGAGCAGGACCACGCCCACCGCTGCGACGGTCTGCCCGGTGTGTGGGACGAGCATCCCGGGGAGGGTCCGACCCCGCCGGACGTCGCACGGGCGCTGCTGCCCGTCCTGGCCCGGCACACGGGCACCCCGGACCGGTGCTGGTTCGGGCTGTGGTGCGGCTACGGCCGCTGGGACTGGGGCCGGTTCGGTACGTTCGCGACGCCGGGCCGGGACGAGGTCCTGCTGGCGGGACGGCTGGCCGACGCCGTCTCCCCGGTGACGCTGGACGAGTTCGCCGAGCTTCCCGACCTGTGGTGGCCGCAGGACCGCGCCTGGATCGTGGGCGGGGACGTGGATCTGGTCAGCACGTACGTCGGCGGTTCACCGGAGCTGATCGCCGGCCTGCTGGCCGCGTCCGGCCTGGAGGTCCATCCGGTGTCACCCGGCGGCCCGGTCGGCTGAGCGGCACCGCCGCGCCGGCCGGCTCCGCCTGCTGACGCCGGAAGCGGGAGGCCGCCGGCGGCGGCCTCCCGCGTTCCCTCGCCGTGGAGCGGTGGCTACGGCGTCACGACGCTGCCGCCGAAGGTCACGGCCAGGCGGCCGTCGGAGGCGAAGGACCAGCCGAGGGCGCCCGCGTACGAGGAGCAGCGGGAGCCGTTGGTGCCGGTCCAGAACTGGTTGGAGCTGTCCGCGTTCCCGACGGTCTTGTCGTTGGAACCGCCGCCGGCGAAGCGGCAGGAGGTGTCCGTCCGGAACACCGAGGTCCCCGCGTCGAACGAGAAGTTGCGCTGGGCGTTGTCGATGCCGACGTTGTGGGAGATCGTCATGCTGCCGGGGTTGCTGTTGTAGGTGAACCCGTGGTGCCCGTTCTTGTACGCGATGCTGTGCTGGACGACGTGGTTCACCGCGATGTCGTCGCCGCCGAGCTTGTAGCCGTTGCGGTCGCCGTTGGAGTTGACGGTGCCGTCGCTGAGCGTGCCGTTGCCGTACGACAGGGAGTACTCGATGGTCACCGGGCCGATGGCGCCGGTCCCGGTCTTGGTGTACAGGTCCCAGCCGTCGTCGATGTTGTGGTGGGAGACGTCGTAGCGGAAGACGTTCCCGGTGCCCGTGGTGAGCTTCGCGGCGAAGCCGTCGGCGTCCTCGCCGTCCGAGTCGGCGTTGTCGTGCGACTCGGAGCTGACGATCAGGTTGTTCGACGGCCACTGGGAGCTGGGGGTGGTGGAGGCGATGCGGCCGAGCTGGAGGCCGGTGTCGCGGTTGTAGGCGGTCACCACCCGCTCCACGACGTTGTTGCTGCCGCCGACGTAGATCCCGTTGTCACCGGCGTGCTGGACCGTCAGGCCGTACAGCCGCCAGTAGTCGGCGAAGAGCTGGATGCCCCGGTTGGCGGGACTCTCGCTCTGCGCCGAGAAGTTCAGCACGGGCTTCTCGCCCGGGTAGGCGGACAGCGTGGTGCGGGCGCCTGAGGTGCCGTTGCTGCCCGCCGGGATGGTGATCGTGGAGGAGTAGTCGTACGTCCCGCCGCGCAGGTAGATGGTGCCGCCCGGGGTGATCCGGCCGATGGCCGAGGTCAGGGTGGTGGGGGCGGACTCCGTGCCGGCCGCGCCGTCGGTGCCGCTCGGTGACACGTACAGGACGGTGCCGGTGGCGGCCGTGGTCACGTCGGCTTCGACGTAGTCGAGGTTGGGCAGGCCGCCGGCGGTGGTCGGGGTGAGGCGGACGGTGTTGCTGCCCGCCTTGACCGGCACGGTGAGCGTCTTGGTCGTCCAGGCGGACCAGGCACCGGTGGTCTCGAACGACGCGGTGGCCGCCGTCGTGCCGTTGACCGCGACGGTGGCGGGCCGCGCGGCGGTCGTCCCGTTGGCGAAGCGGATGCCCAGGGTCGCGGTGCCCGCACTGGCGGCGTTCACGGTGAACTGGGCGTAGGCGCCCGAGGCGTTGGTGCCGTTGCAGAACCCGCTGCCGGAGTAGCCGGTCCAGTCGGAGTCGATGGTGCCGGTGCAGACCGCGGCGGAACTCTCGGCTTCGACGAGGGTGCCCGCGCTCGGTCGAAGTGGGGAGCCGGGGACGGTCGTGGCGGCCCCGGCCGTGGTGCCGGACAGCGCGACGAGCGCGCCGGCGAGCAGACCGGCGCATGCGAGGGCTGGTCTCTGGTGCATCGGTGTGTCTCCCTGCGGGTTGGCCCGGCTGTAGGGTGAACGCTGACGGAAAGCGCTTTCCCTTGGACCTTCCCGACGGTAGGGAAATGCCATGCACGCGTCAACGGTCGCGTACATGATTCATATTCAGATGACTGAACTCATGGGCTGCTGCCGATAGTTACTCGCCAGGGGCCAGCGTGCGGGCCACCACGGCCGCCGCGTCGGCGATCAGCGCCTCGTCCACGGCGGCGTCCGGTGTGCTCCTGCCGGACAGGACCGCGAGCACGACGGGGGTCCGCCGGGTCGTCCAGGCCACGCCGATGTCGTTGGCGGTCGCGTAGTCGCCGGTACCGGTCTTGTCCGCCACGACCCACTCCTTCGGCAGCCCCTTGCGGAACCGTGCCGAACTGGTGGTGTTGCCCTTCAACCAGCCGACGAACCGCTCGCGGTCGGCGCGGACCAGCGCCCGGCCCAGGGTGAGGCGCTCCAGGATCGCGGCGATCGCCTCCGGGGTCGAGGTGTCGCGCGGGTCCCCGGGGACCGCGGTGTTCAGCTCCGGCTCCCACCGGTCGAACCGGCTCACCTCGTCGCCGAGCGAGCGGTGGAAGCGGGTGAGACCGGCCGGACCGCCCAGCTCCCGGAGCAGCAGGTTGCCGGCCGCGTTGTCGCTGTACTGGATCGCCGCCGCGCAGAGGCCGGCCACGGTCATGCCGGTCGCCAGGTTCTCCTCCGTGCGCGGGGAGTTGGGCAGGAGGTCGTGCGGCGGGTAGTGCACCACCCGGTCCAGCGGCGCGCGTCCGGGCCGGTCGCGCAGGACCGCCGCCGCGGCGAACGCCTTGAACGTCGAGCACGTCGCGAACCGCTCCCCCGCCCGGTGGGACAGGGTCCGCCCGGTACGCACGTTGCGCGCGTACACGCCGAGCCGGGCGCCGTAGCGCCGCTCCAGCTCGGCCAGTTCGGCCTGCGCGGTGCGTGATCCGGCGTCCGGACTCGCGGAGGCTGCGGGTGCGGGAAGCGAGGTGGCGGCCATGGCGGCGCCGGGGAGCGCGAGGCCGGCCCGGATCAGGCGGCGGCGCGGCAGCCGGGTGGGGCGGTCGAGGTCGGTCATGGGGTGAGGTCCTTCCAGGCAGGGCCCGTCATCGGGGCCGGTCAGCCGGCTCGGCCGGCGCAGCCGGTCAGCGGGCTCGCGGCGGCGTCCGCTCCGGCACCGGTCCGCGCCGGCCGTTGTCGGCGGGTACAGCGAAACAGCGGGAGGCCACTCATGTCCAAGAGAGAACTTTGAAGGTCCCATACCTTATTGATATGAGTGCGGGGTGGATCTCCTGGCACACCTAGAGGCGTACGTGGCGACGGCCGACGAGTCGAGCTTCTCCCGGGCCGCCGACCGGCTCGGGATAGCCCAGCCGCTGCTGAGCCGTCGGATCAAGACGCTGGAGGACCACTTCGGTGGCTCGCTCTTCGACCGGTCCCGGCGGCAGATCGCGACCACCGAGCTGGGCGTGCTGCTGCTGCCGTACGCCCGTGACGTGCTGGACCGGGCGCAGCGGCTGCGGCAGGTCGCCCGCTCGGCCCGGCGGTCCCGGGTGTGCGCCGTCGGTGTCCCCGCGGACTGCTCCCCCGCCGCGCTGGCCCGGGCCCTCCGCGCCGGCGCCGAGCACGGGATCACCCTCGGCATGCGGGAACTGCCGCCCCTGGAGCGGGTCTCCGGACTGGCCGACGGTGCGCTCGGGTACGCGCTGGTACGGGTCCCTCCGGAAGGCGCCGCGTACCGGGTGCCGTTGGGGCTGGCGTCCGCGCCGGTGCCGGAGGGCGGCGAGAGCGGGGCGGCACGGCGTACGGTCCATCTGGAAGAGCTGCGGCCGCGCCGTGGCCGCGCCGCCGGACCCGGGGCACCGCCGCCCGTGCTGCTCCTGGCGGAGGACCAGGTGCCGTGCTTCGACGACCGGTTGTATCGCGCCGCCGCGCGCGCCGGACTGCCCGAGAGCCGGATACGGCCGGCCGGACCGGGGGCCACCGCGCTCGCCGAGACACTGGCCGGGAGCGCGCTGCTGCTGTGCGCCGAGCCGTTCGCACGGCAGCACGGGGCCCGTTGGCGCCCCCTCGCCGACCCCGCCCTGCACCGGGGCTACGACGTGAGCGCCGCCCCCGTCCGCGACCGCGCGGGGGCCGTCCCGGACTGGCTGGCCACGCTGCTGGCGGCGGCCGTGGGCGCGGCTCCTGTCCGGCGCGGGGGGCCCGGGCCTGGACCGGGACCCGGTGACGAGGACGTTCGCGCGCGGCTGGCGGCTCGCGGATGAGCGACTGGCGGCTCGCCCGCGAGCAGGGCGGGGGCTTGCGGATGGACGGGGCGGGAAGCTCGCGCATGAACACAGCAGACGGCTCGCCGGTGCACGGGGCAGGCTCCTCACCGGAAGAGACACGACCGACCGCTCCCCGGCGGACCCGGCAGGCGTCGTGCCGTGCGGTTCAGGTGACGGCACCACGGGCGGGGCGCCGATGAACGCCCCACGCTTCTCACCGATCGGCACGGCACCTGCGCACCCGCCGGCGTACGTCGGCGACGACCGGGCCCTTCTCGATGTCGCCGAGGCCATCGCCGCGCAGTGGGCGGCGCTCGGCGTCCGTGGCTCCTTCCTCGCCCGTCACCTCGACACCGGCGAGCAGCTCGGCTTCGACGTCGAGGAGTCGACTCCCCTGGCGTCGGTGGTGAAGGTCCCGCTCGCTCTGGTCGTGCTGGACCGGATCGAGAAGGGCGGCCTCGACCCGGCGCACCCGGTCACGGTGGATCCCGGCACCAGCAGCGTCGGCCCCACCGGGCTCGCCGCGTTCCGGTACCCGGCCACCGTGGCCGTCGGCGACCTGCTCGCACTCATGCTGTCGGTGAGCGACAACGCCGCCGCGGACGCGCTGCTCGACCTGGTGCCGGTGGCGGACGTCGACGCGCGGCTGCGGGCCTGGGGCTGCGACGGGATCCGGATGCGCCACCGGATGAACCACCTGTACGAGTGCGCCGCCGGTGCCGCCGGCAACGACTTCTCCCTCGCGCTGGAGCTGGCCGTCCGGGACGAGGGGACGGGCCGCCACACCATCGAGACCCTGGATCCGGCGCAGGCCAACGCGGGCTCGGCCGCCGCGCTCATCGGCCTGCTGGAGCGCGTGTGGTGCGACGGGATCGCCGGTCCCGGGGCGACGGCGGAGCTGCGGCGGCTGATGGGGCTCCAGGTGTTCACGCAGCGGCTGGCGAGCGAGCTGCGGACGGACACGCTGCGGTGGAGCGGGAAGACGGGCACGTTCCTGCACCTCCGGCACGAGATCGGGGTCGTCGAGGCGGAGTCCGGGGAGCGGGTGGCGATCGCCGCGCTGACCCGGGCGGGGCGGCGGGCGGGGCTGGCTCCGGACATCGACCTCGCGATCGGCGTGGCGGGGCGGGAGGCGTTCGAGGCGTTGCGGAAGTAGGCGGCGGTTGCGCGTCGGCGCCGCCGTGGCTGTCGCGCCCCCGGGGGGGCCGTACCGGACATGGTCCCGCGCCGCCGGCGGGCGTGGTCCGGACCGGTGTCCTGGGACACCGGTCAGGGCAGCAGTCGTTGTTCCTTCGCCACCGCCACCGCGCCCGCCCTCGTGTCCACACCGAGCTTGTCGTAGACGCGCCGCAGGTGGGTCTTCACCGTGGCCTCGCTGATGTAGAGGGCGCGGGCGATGGCGTGGTTGGACAGGCCCCGTGAGAGGTGGGTCAGGATGTCCCGTTCGCGGGGTGTGAGGGTGGGGCGCGGGTTGCGGAGGCGGGACATGACGCGGTCGGCGACCGGGGGCGAGAGGGCCGGGCGGCCCTGGGCGGCGGCGTGGATCGCCGTGAACAGGTCCTCGGCGCGCTCGGCCTTCAGCAGATAGCCGGTGGCGCCCGCGTCGACGGCCCGGGTCACGTCGGCGTCGGTGTCGTACGTGGTGAGGACCAGGACGTGCGGGGCGGACGGCTCGGCGCGCAGCCGGCGGGTGGTCTCGACGCCGTCGATGCCCTCGCCCAGTTGGAGGTCCATGAGGACGACGTCCGGTGCGGTCTTGCGGGCGAGGGCGAGCGCCTCCTCGCCGCTGCCGGCCTCGCCGACGACCTCGATGTCCGGGGCGCTGTGCAGCAGCGCCAGCAGTCCGGCGCGTACGACGGCGTGGTCGTCGCAGACGAGGATGCGCACCGGTGCCGGTGCGGTCGTGCCGGGGGTGTGGGTCATCTCGGCTCCAGCGGGATCGCCGCGGACAGCGCGGTGCCCTCGCCGGGCGCCGACTCGATCGTGAGGGTGCCGCCCAGCTGGCGCAGGCGGGCACGGATGGCGGGCAGGCCGTGGCCGCGTACCCCGGCCGGGGCGGCCGCGGTGGCGGGCGGGATGCGCGGGGCCCGCGGGTCGAAGCCGCGGCCGTCGTCCGTGACGTCGAGGACGATCTGGTCGTCCAGGCAGGTCAGGGTGAGGGTCGCGGTGGTGGCCGCCGCGTGCTCGCGGACGTTGGCGAGGGCGCCCTGGGCGATGCGCAGCAGGGCCGACTCCACGGGGGCGGGCAGCGGGACGGGCGGGCTGCCCTCGGTGTGGACGCGGACGGTGAGCGCCGGTGTCGTCTCCCGCTCGGCGACGGCACGCAGGGCCTGGAGCAGGCCGCCGCCCTCGGCCAGGTCGGCCGGGGTCAGGTCGTGGACGAAGCGGCGGGCCTCGGCGAGACTGCGCTCGGCGATGGCCGCGGCCGTGCGGACGTGGTCGTGGGCGGTGCCGGGCGCCGTGTCCCAGAGGCGGTCGGCCGCCTGGAGCAGCATGCGCTGGCTGGACAGGCCCTGGGCGAGGGTGTCGTGGATCTCCCGGGCGAGCCGTTCGCGTTCGGCGAGGGTGCCCTCGCGGCGCCCGGTGGCGGCGAGTTCGCGCCGGGTGCGGACCAGGTCGTCGATCAGGGCCTCCTGGCGGGCCGCCTGGCGCTGCATGACGACGAACACGGTGGTGGCCACGGCGGCCACCGCGGGCGGTGCGAGCAGCACGTTCGGGTCGGGCCAGCCGGCGAGCCGCAGCTGGGTGGCCACCGCCAGCGCGGTGAGGAGCGCGACGAGCGGGATCGCGGCGCGCGGCGGGAGGGTGCGCAGACCGGTGTAGAAGAGCGGGACCGCGCACCAGGCGAAGCTCGGGGCGAGGACGACGAGGAGCGCCCAGGCGGCGACGACCAGGCCGAGCCAGGTGAGGCGGCGCGGGGTCGGCCGGGTGCCGAGGGCGGGCCCGAGGACGTAGAGCGCGGCCAGCAGCGCGGACAGGGCGATCACCCAGGGGGTGTGCGGTCCGCCGGTGTGCCGGGCCAGGTAGCGGGCGGCGGACGCGGACAGCAGCACGAAGAAAGCCGTGTGCATGACGACGGTGAGTGCACGGGTGTCGTCGCGCTCGGGCACGGCCACCGCAGGCACCTCCCTCTCCGCGCTGAACTGGGCAAACACGCTCCATTGTGCCCACGCCCCGACTCTTCGGTGTCATCCGATCGGATGACACCCGGGGCATCCGGTCCGGCGACGGAAGCCGGCCCGCACCGGGCGGAGGATCGGTTCCGGGAGCGACCCCGCCCCCGGCCTCGCCTCTACCGGAAGGTTCCCCAGCATGCCCAGCCGCAAGAAGCCGTCCCTGCGTACCCGCGTCCTCGTCGGCGGCGCCGCCCTGGCCGTCGTCGGTGCCGGTGTCGCCGGCACGGTCGCCGCCAGCGCCGCAGACTCCACGGACGCCACGCCCGCCGCCGCTCCCGTCGCGGCCCGGAACGGCGAGCTGACCCAGAGCACGCACCTCACCCTGGACGCCGCGACGAAGGCGGCGCGTGCCGCGGTCGAGGCGGCCGAGAAGGACGGCCGGCACGTGTCCGTGGCCGTCGTCGACCGCAACGGCAACACACTGGTCACCCTGCGCGGGGACGGGGCGGGCCCGCAGTCGTACGTGTCCGCCGAGCGCAAGGCGTTCACCGCGGTGTCCTGGAACGCGCCGACCTCGGAGCTGGCCGGGCGGCTGGCCCAGGCGCCGACGCTGAAGGACATCCCGGGCACGCTGTTCCTCGCGGGTGGTACGCCGGTGACCGCCAAGGGCGCCCCGGTCGCGGGCATCGGCGTCGCGGGCGCCCCGTCGGGCGACCTGGACGAGCGCTACGCGCGCGCGGGCGCGGCGGTGCTGGGCCGCTGACGCGCCCGGTCCCGCCTGAACGCGGGACGTCCGGGTCCGCCCAGCAGGGCGGACCCGGACGTCTAGTTCATCGGGTCGGGCGTGGGAACCGGTCGGTCAGACGAGGTCGAAGCGGTCCGCGTCCATGACCTTGGTCCAGGCGGCGACGAAGTCCTCGACGAACTTCTCCTTCGCGTCGTCGCTGGCGTAGACCTCGGCGAGCGCGCGCAGCTCGGAGTTGGAACCGAAGACGAGGTCGGCGCGGCTGCCGGCCCACTTCACCTCGCCGGTGGCGGCGTCGCGGCCCTCGAAGGTGGTCTGGTCCTCGGAGGTCGCCTTCCACGTCGTACCCATGTCGAGCAGGTTGACGAAGAAGTCGTTGGTGAGGACGCCGGGCGTCGTGGTGAGGACGCCGAGCTGCGACTGCTGGTGGTTGGCGCCGAGGACGCGCAGGCCGCCGACGAGGACGGTCATCTCCGGGGCGCTCAGGTCCAGCAGGTTCGCCTTGTCGAGGAGCAGGTACTCGGCCGGCAGGCGGTTGCCCTTGCCGAGGTAGTTGCGGAAGCCGTCCGCGGCCGGCTCCAGCGCCTCGAAGGACTCGACGTCGGTCTGCTCCTCGGTCGCGTCGACGCGGCCCGGCGTGAAGGGCACCCGGATCTCGTGGCCGGCCTCCTTGGCGGCCTTCTCCACGGCGGCGGCACCGCCGAGGACGATGAGGTCGGCGAGGGAGACCTTCTTGGCGCCGGAGGAGGCGTTGAACTCCTGCTGGACGTTCTCCAGGGTGCGCAGCACCTGGGCCAGCTGGTCGGGGTCGTTGACCTCCCAGCCGCGCTGCGGGGCGAGGCGGATGCGGGCGCCGTTGGCGCCGCCGCGCTTGTCGCTGGCGCGGAACGTCGAGGCGGACGCCCACGCGGTGGTGACGAGCTGGGACACGGACAGGCCGGATTCGAGCAGCTTGGTCTTCAGGGTGGCGATGTCCGCGTCGTCGATCAGCTCGCCCTCGCGCTCCGGCAGCGGGTCCTGCCACAGCAGCGTCTCCTGCGGGACCTCCGGGCCGAGGTACAGCGACTTCGGGCCCATGTCGCGGTGGGTGAGCTTGAACCAGGCGCGGGCGAAGGCGTCCGCGAACTCCTCCGGGTTCTCGTAGAACCGGCGCGAGATCGGCTCGTAGACCGGGTCGAAGCGCAGCGCGAGGTCGGTGGTCAGCATCCGCGGGCGGTGCTTCTTCGACGGGTCGTGCGCGTCCGGGATGATCTCGGGGGCGTTCTTGGCGACCCACTGGTTGGCGCCGGCCGGGCTCTGCTCCAGCTCGTACTCGAACTCGAACAGGTTCTTGAAGAACCCGTTGCTCCACTGGGTCGGGGTGCTGGTCCAGGTGACCTCCAGGCCGGAGGTGATGGCGTCCCCGCCCTTGCCGGTCCCGTAGGTGCTCTTCCAGCCCAGGCCCTGGTCCTCCAGCGAGGCGGCCTCGGGGTCGGGGCCGACGTTGTCGGCGGGGCCGGCTCCGTGGGTCTTGCCGAAGGTGTGGCCGCCGGCGATCAGGGCGACGGTCTCCTCGTCGTTCATCGCCATGCGGCGGAACGTCTCACGGATGTCGCGGGCGGCGGCGATCGGGTCCGGGTTGCCGTTCGGGCCCTCGGGGTTGACGTAGATCAGGCCCATCTGCACGGCGGCGAGCGGGTTCTCCAGCTCGCGGTCGCCGGTGTAGCGCCTGTCGTCCAGCCAGGTGGTCTCGGGACCCCAGTAGACGTCCTCCTCCGCCTCCCAGACGTCCGCGCGGCCGCCGGCGAAGCCGAAGGTCTCGAAGCCCATGGTCTCCAGGGCGACGTTGCCGGTGAGGATCAGCAGGTCGGCCCAGGAGATGCTCTGGCCGTACTTCTTCTTGACCGGCCACAGCAGACGGCGGGCCTTGTCGAGGTTGCCGTTGTCCGGCCAGCTGTTGAGCGGGGCGAAGCGCTGCTGGCCGGCCCCGGCGCCACCGCGGCCGTCACTGATGCGGTAGGTCCCCGCGCTGTGCCAGGCCATACGGATCATCAGCGGGCCGTAGTTGCCGAAGTCGGCGGGCCACCAGTCCTGCGACGTCGTGAGCACCTCGGCGATGTCCCGTTTCACGGCCGCGAGGTCGAGCGACTTGAAGGCCTCGGCGTAGTCGAAGTCCTCGCCGAGCGGGTTGGCCACCGCCGGGTTCTTCGCCAGGATCTTCAGGTTGAGCCGCTCCGGCCACCACTGGCGGTTGCCACCACCCTGGGCCGGGTACAGGGCCCGGTCGTGCGCGACGGGGCAACCGCCGCTCCCCTCCTCCGACTTCGCGTCTGTGACGATCGCGTCGTGGTTCTCAGTCATGGCAATCCTTCCGAACTGTGCGGAACTCGGTGCTCAGGAACGGCGGCCGGTGGAACAGCCGGGGCACAGGCCCCAGTACACGACCTCGGCCTCGTCGATGGCGAAGCCGTGGTCGTCGGCGGCGGTCAGGCAGGGCGCGTCGCCGACGGCGCAGTCGACGTCGGCGACGGCGCCGCAGGACCGGCACACGACGTGGTGGTGGTTGTCGCCCACGCGTCCCTCGTACCGGGCCGGGTGGCCGGCCGGCTCGATACGGCGTACCAGACCCGCCGCGGTCAGCGCGTGAAGGGCCTCGTAGACGGCTTGCAGGGAGATGTGACCTACGCGATCGCGGACCCCGGAGGCGATCGCCTCGACGCCGAGGTGGTCGCCGTCCCGGACGGTCTCCAGCAGCGCGACGCGGGCTGCCGTCACGCGCAGGCCGGCACCGCGGAGCTCCTCGGCGATGGTCGGGGTCGGGGAGGCGGTCATGCCCCGAACCTATCCTCATAAACACGAGGGATTCAATAAAACGAACGGTGCAATTTTGGCCGAGTGCCGTCGCCCCCCGCCCACTTCCGCGCCCCCCTTCCGCCCGCCGCACCACTCGCCGCGCATTTGCAAGCGCATACACCCATTTCGGCCGATCGAGGGCCGGTTCAGGGCATTCCCGCATCATCGTGCCCCGGCTGGGCGCGATCCGCGCGGCGAGCCGAACGGTCCCCCTAACCGGTGACTCGGTGCGTGCCACGCACACCCCCGGTGCGCGCCGCGCGGGGGATGAGCCCGCGCGGCACATGAACCCGCCCGAGCGAGAAACCCGGAGCCCGTCATCGAGGTGGCCGTCGAGAGGGACGCTCATGGACCTGGACGCCGTCGCCGACGAGCTGTACGGGCTGCGGCCGGAGGAGTTCGTGGCCGCCCGCGACCGCCGCGCCCGGGACGCCCGCAAGGCCGGTGACCAGGCCCTCGCCCAGGAGATCGGCGCCTTGCGACGGCCGAGCCTGGCCGCCTGGGTCAGCAATCTGCTGGTGCGCCGGCAACCGGAAGAGGTCCAGCCGCTGCTCGGCCTCGGCGAGGAGCTGCGCCGCGCGCACCGCACGCTGAACGGGGCAGAGCTGCGCAGACTGGCCCGTCGGCAGAACGAGGTGATCGGCGCGCTGGGACGGCAGGCCCGGCAGCTGGCCGCGCAGGCCGGGCATCCGGTGGGCGAGGGCGTCCAGCGCGAGGTCGAGGAGACCCTGCACGCCGCGCTCGCCGACCCGGACGCCGCGCGGGAATGGGCGGCGGGGCGGCTGGCGAAGCCGCTCGGCTCGGCGATCGGGTTCCCGGCGGCGGACGAGGCCCTGCTCGGCGGCCGGCCCGCGCCCGGACCGGGGAAGCCCGCCCGGGGCGAGGGCCGCGGGGACGGCGGGGGCCGGCCGGGGGGCGAGGCCCGCGAGACCAGGGGCCGGGAAGCGGGCAAGGCTCAAAAAGAGGACAAGGCCGGGGAAGAGGTCAAGGCCGGGCTGGACGAGGAGCGGGAGGCCGAGGAGCAACGCCGACGTGAGGCCGAGGAGCAACGCCGACGTGTCGCCGACGCCCGTCAGGCCGAGCGGGAGCTGCGCGCCCACGAGGAGGAGGCCGACGCCGCCGCACGGGCGGCGGAGGAGGCCGGCGCGCGGCTGGCCGACGCGCAGCAGCGGGTCCGTGAGCTGCGGGACCGGCTCCGGGACGCCGAGGCGGAGCAGCAGCGGGCGCGGGCCGCGGAGCGGGACGCGCGGGACCGGGAACGGCAGGCCGGCCGCGCGGTCCGGGAGGCCGGGCGCCGCGCCGAGCAGGCCGCCGCGCGGTTGGGACGGACGGCCACGGGTGCGGGTTCCCGTGACTGACGGCGTGGTCCTTCGACGGCTCCGGGTCCCTCCCCCGGCCTGTCGCGACGAGCGAGCCGAGGGGGACCGGCACGGCGCCGGCCCCCTTCGGCGACGGAAGACCTACCGGCCGTGACCGCCACCGCCGTGACCACCGTGGCCGTAGCCACCGTGACCGTAGCCATAGCCGCCGTAGCCGTAATCCCCATGGCCATAGCCGCCGTGGTCATAACCGCCGTAGCCGTGATCGCCGTACCAGCCGTAGTCCTCGACGTCGTACCGGACGTTGTCGTAACCCCGTCCGTAGCCTCGGTGGTCACCGTGGTCGCTCACGGTGTGGTGGGCTGCCGCCGGAGCGGCGGAGGCCGACGCCGCGGCGCCGCCCAGCGCGAGGGCGAGACCCGCAACGGCAGCCAGAGGCCACTTCGCAAAACGCATAACCAGTCTCCTCTACAGAGTTTCTGATGTTCTGTCAGACGGGACGGACGCGAGAGGCCGTCAGATCACCGACCCTGTCCGTTTCGCCCCTTTATTGCCCTTTCAACCGTGCGTCGGCCGGAAGGGAGGGGCAAGCGCCGAGAGGGGTAGTGGCTCTACCACCCGGTTCCACCTCCCCGCGTTGCCGTACGGTTGCGGCACTTTTGAGGCGGTATGAAAATGGAGTCGCCCTCTTGTTGGAGGTGACCGATGTCCGTACACGGTCCATCCCTCACCCACCGTGGGCAGACGCTCGCGGAGCGGGGCCCGGGACCGGTCAGGGTCACCCTGTCGGTGAACGGCGTGGAGCGTTCCCTGGAGATCGAGCCCCGCGTCAGCCTTCTCGACGCCCTGCGCGAGCACCTTTCCCTCACCGGCGCCAAGAAGGGCTGCGACCAGGGAACCTGCGGGGCCTGCACCGTCTGGGTGGACGGCACCCGCGTACTGGCGTGCCTGACGCTCGCCCTGACGTGCGAGGGACGTGCGGTCACCACGATCGAGGGGCTCGCGGAGGGCGACGAACTGCACGCCATGCAGCAGGCGTTCATCACCGAGGACGCCTTCCAGTGCGGCTACTGCACGCCGGGCCAGATCATGTCGGCCGTGGCACTGCTCAAGGAGGGCCACGCCGGCGACGACGCCGAGATCAAGGAGTGGATGAGCGGCAACATCTGCCGGTGCGCCGCGTATCCGCACATCCGCGCGGCGATCCGCGCCGTCCGCGACGCTCGCGACACCCCCGACGCCCGCGACGGAACCTAGGAGCCCCGCCGTGCAGCCGATCACCTACGCCCGGGTCACCGATCCCGCGACCGCGGTGGCCGCCGTCAGCGCCGATCCCACCAGTGACTTCCTCGCCGGCGGCACCACCGAGATCGATCTGCTCCGCCAGAACGTCCTCCATCCCCGGCGGCTCGTGGACATCAATCACCTTCCGCTGACCGGCATCGAGCCGACCCCGGAGGGCGGCCTGCGCATCGGAGCCCTCGCCCGGATGAGCGAGGTCGCCGCGTCACCCGTGGTGCGCGAGCGCTTCCCGCTGATCTGCCAGGCCCTGGAGCTGGGCGCCTCGGCACAGCTGCGCCACATGGCGTCGATGGGCGGCAACCTGTTGCAGCGGGTGCGGTGTTCGTACTACCGGGACGCGCGGTCACCGTGCAACAAGCGCGATCCGGGCACGGGCTGCTCGGCGCTCGACGGGTTCAGCCGCGGCCACGCCGTCCTCGGCACCAGCAGGCACTGCATCGCCGCTCACCCTTCGGACGTGGCCGTGGCGCTGATGGCGGTGGACGCGCGGGTGCGCACCCTGGCCCCCGGCGGCGAGCGGACCTATGCCTTCGAGGAGTTCTTCCTGCTGCCCGGCGACTCCCCGCACCGCGAGCACCCGATGGAGCACGGTGAGCTGATCACGGCGATCGAGGTGCCCGCGATGCCCGTGGCCCGCCGTTCGCTGTACCTGAAGGTCCGGGACCGCGAGAGCTACGAGTTCGCGCTCGTCTCGGTGGCGGCCGCGCTGTCCCTCGTGAACGGCACGGTGGCGGACATCCGCGTGGCACTCGGTGGCGTCGCCACGAAGCCCTGGCGGGCCCAGCGGGTGGAGGACTTCATGATCGGCGCCCCCGCGAAACGCGTCAACTTCGCCCAGGCGGCCCGGGCCGAACTGGCCGCCGCCCGGCCGACCTCCATGAACGCCTTCAAGGTCGAACTCGCCCAGCGCGCCGTCGTGCGCGCCCTGGAGACCCTCACCGACGGCGGTACCGGGGGCCCGGCATGACGACCGCGACGGCGATCGGACAGCCCCTCGACCGCGTCGACGGCCGGTCGAAGGTCACCGGGAGCGCCCGCTACTCCGCCGAGACACCGGTTCCCGGCACGGCCTACGCCTGCCTGGTCGGCTCCCGCGTCGCGAGCGGTCGCGTGACCGCGATCGACACGAGCGGCGCGCTCGCGGAGGACGGTGTGCTCGCCGTCCTCACCCACCGGAACCTGCCGAGGATCGCGGAGCAGCCTCCGCTGATCCCCTCGCTGGCCGGCACCGCGGCGCCCGGCCAGACGTTCTTCCCGATGCAGGACGACGTCGTCCACTACGCGGGCCAGCACATCGCGATCGTCGTGGCCGACTCCTGGGAGCGGGCCCAGCACGCGGCGAGCGTCCTGCGCGTGCGCTACGAGGAGACGCCGCCGGTGATCACCCTGGACCAGGGCCGCGGCCGGGCGTACGTGCCGGAGCGCATCTTCGGCGGCTGGCTGCCGGGCCGTGTCCGGCGCGGCGACTGCGAGGCGGGCCTCGCCGAGGCGGACGTACGGGTGGACGCGACGTACACATACGCCGCGAACCACCACAACCCCCTGGAGGCGTCGGGCACCACCGCCGTGTGGGACGGCGACGAGCTGCTGCTGTACGACGCGACCCAGGGTGTCAACGCCACCCAGATCACCGTCGCCCGGCTGCTCGGCATCCCGCTGTCGAAGATCCGGGTCGTGTGTCACTACGTGGGTGGCGCGTTCGGCTCCAAGGCCATGGTCCACGACCATGCCGCGCTGGCCGCACTGGCCGCGCGCGAGGTCGGCAGGCCGGTCAGGCTGGTGCTGACCCGCGAGCAGATGTTCACGTCGGTCGGGCACCGCGAGGAGCAGGAGCAAACCATCGCCCTGGGCGCGACGCGTGACGGCCGGCTGACCGCGATCAGGCACCACAAGCTGTCGCCGACCTCCCACTTCGACGACTGGGCCGAGCCGTCCATCGGCGTCTCCTCGGAGATCTACGCCTGCCCCGACTTCGACGGCGTGTACCGCGTCTTCCGGGCCAACACGATGACCCCGACGTTCATGCGGGCGCCCGGCGAGGCCAGCGGCATGCTCGCGCTGGAGTGCGCGATGGACGAACTGGCCGGGCGGCTCGGCATGGACCCCGTCGAACTGCGCCTGCGCAACCACACGGACGTCAGCCCCTCCTCGGGCCTGCCCTGGTCCAGCAGCGGGCTGCGCGAGTGCTACGAACGGGGTGCCGCCCGCTTCGGCTGGGCGGGCCGCGACCCTCGGCCGGGTGTGCGGCGCGAGGGGAACTGGCTGATCGGGACGGGCATGGCCAGCGCCGGCTACCCGGTCGCCCCGCCCGCCAACCCGCAGCGGGCGCGGGCCCGCCTCTACGCCGACGGCACCGCGGTCGTCCAGGCCGCCACCCCCGACTTCGGCACGGGTGTCGCCACGGTCATGACCCAGGTCGCCGCCGACGCCCTGGGCCTGCGGGCAGACCTCTGCCGGTTCGAGTACGGCGACACCGACCTGCCCACCATCGCGGCCGCGGTGGGCTCCGCGGGCGCCGGCATGATCAGCGCCGCCGTGCACAGTGCCGGGACCGCCCTGCGCGACCAGCTCGTCGCCCGGGCCGTCGCCGACACCGGCTCCCCGCTGTACGGCGCCGACCCGGCCGGCGTGGTGGTGCGCGACGGGGTGATGACGGCCGGGACGGCGTCCGAGTCGTACGCCGAGCTGCTCCAGCGCGCCTTCCAGCCCGACGCCGAGGCGCTCGGCGTGTGGGGTCCGCCGGGCCGGGACTCCGGGTTCGCGACGATGACGTTCGGTGCGCAGTTCGCCGAGGTGGCCGTCGACCCGGAACTGGGCCAGGTCCGGGTGCGGCGCATGACCGGGGCCTTCGCTCCCGGCCGGGTGCTCAATCCCAAGACGGCCCGGAGCCAGCTCATGGGCGGCATGCTCTGGGGCCTCGGCCAGGCGCTGCTGGAGGCCAACCACATGCACCCGCGCACCGGGCACTGGGCCAACGCGAGCCTCGGCGAGTACCTGGTCGCCGTCAACGCGGACGCGCCCGACGTCGACGTGGAACTGGTCGAGGTCGACGACAGCGTGGTGAACCCGCTGGGCGTCAAGGGCGTCGGGGAGATCGGTCAGGTCGGCGCCGCCGCCGCGATCGTGAACGCCGTCCATCACGCGACCGGCCGCCGGGTGCGGCGTATCCCGGTCACCGTCGAGGACCTGCTGTGACGACCGGACGGGCCGGGCCGCACGGCCCGTCCGTCAGCCGCCGGCGGGCGCCCCGTCGCGTTGGACGACCATCATGGCCATGTCGTCCTGGACCAGTCCGCCCGCGTGGTCGCGCAGGTCGGCGACGATCTCCCGCAGCAGGGGGCCGGGCTCGAGACAGGACCACTTCGCGAGGCGTTCGGCGAGCGGGTAGAACGTGCCGTCGCTGTCGCGGGTCTCGGTGATGCCGTCGGTGTAGAGCAGGATCCTGTCCCCGTCGTGGAAGGGGAAGGTCGCCGCGGTGTACGTGCTGTCGGACAGGGCGCCCAGGCCGAGCGGCGGGGCGGGGTCGGTGGCGTGGAGCGCGGTGGCGGCCCCGGACGACCGGCCCAGCAGGAGGGGCGGCGGATGCCCGCAGCTGATCATGTGCAGCACCGGCTGGTCGTCCGGGATGTCGAGCACGACGGCGGTGACGAAGCGTTCCTCGGCGTACGGATCGGCTTCCGAGAACTCGTTGAGGCCCCAGTGGACGGCGTCCTCCACGTAGGCGACGAGTTCCGGCAGCGCGATGGGACGGTGGGCGGCGGCGCGGAAGGCGCCCAGCACGATGGCGGTGTCGCTGATGGAGGCGAGGCCCTTGCCGCGGACGTCCCCGATGATCAGGCGGGTGGAGCGGGAGGTCCGGGCCGCGGCGTACAGGTCGCCGCCTATGTAGGTGTCGGCCTCGGCGCTGTGGTACTCGCTGGCGAGGGCCAGCGGTCCGGCGCGCGTGGGCAGTGGACGCAGGACGACGCGTTGCGCGGTGTCCGAGACGGCACGTGCCCTGAGCAGTTCCCTCCCTCGCCGGTCCCGCAGGTGGGTGAAGACGACCAGCAGCGCGCAGAGCGCCGCGAGCGTGCACAGTTCGACCAGCACGCTCTCGGTGGCGAGGGTGCCCCGCTCGGTTCCGGCGACGATCAGCGCGAGCACGGCGAGCGCGCCGACCAGCGATGTGGCCTTCGGACCGTAGGCCATGGCGGTGAACGCGGTGGCGACGACCAGGAGGTGGGCGAGATGGATGTCCGGCGGCAGGAACGCGTCGGCCGTCGGGATGGCCATGATCACCAGCAGCGGGGCGGCCAGCCAGAACGGGTGGGGTGAACACCGGTCCCAGTCCGGCAGGGGCGCGTTGGTGTGTGTCTTCGTCGTCGCAGCCGTCACGTCGTGCTCCGGTCCGTAATGCGGGATCCGTCGGCGCGGGATCCGTCGGCGCGGGATTCGGTGCGGGACCCGTCGTCGGCAGGTGTGGCGCCGTCGTCGTCTGTCAGGCGGGTGAGCCATTCGGCCAGCAGCGCTCGCTCCGCCGGGGAGAGCGCGCACGGAGGCTCGCAGCGCAGCAGCGCCGCCAGGGTGGTGGCGGCCCGCCGCGTGGTCACCGGCGGGCAGGGGCCGCCCGTGGACGCCTCCGAGATGAGGACACCGGCCAGCACCACGTCCCTGACCCGCGCCGACAGGTCGGTGCCGGGCCGCGTCCCGGGCCGCGTCAGCAGGGTGAGCGCGACACCGGTGTTCGCCGAGATCACGATGTCGGCCGCCCGGCCGGGCTCGACCGCGAGGCGCCCCGCCTGTGCCACGCGCTCCAGCGTGGCGTGCAGCAGCGCGTGCATCTCCTCGATCGCCTTCGGTACGCAGGCCGGCCCCGGGGCGGCGATCAGGCGGTACAGATTGGGGTGCTCCAGCGCGAACTGGGTGTGCTGGTCCCAGCCGCGCCGTAGGTCCGCGACCGGATCGGCGGTCGGCTCGGCGCCCCGTTTGGCGGCCAGGTACCGCGCGAACCCACGATCCACGACCGCGGCCAGGAGCGTGTCCTTGTCGCCGAAGAGGCGGTAGATGACGGGCTGCCGCACACCCGCCTTCTCGGCGACGCCGCGGGTGGCCACGTCCCCGGTCGGGGACGCCTCCAGCAGTTCGGTCGCCGCCTCCAGGATCAGCGATCTATTGCTCACGTTATCAACGATACCAAGGGTCGTTTAATCGGCACATACTTGTTTTTTTCGTGCCTGTGGTGCCGCCGTCCGTGGCCCGGACGGCGGTCCGCGGTTCGGCAGCCGTGTGATGTTTCCCGTACGACGTGAGGGACCGGGGGCCGGCGGGCAACGTTCCCCTTCATGCCCCACGCGAACCCCCTGCGGCAGGTGATGTGATGACCACGGCGACGACCCCGGCGCTCCGGACGGCCGCCCGGACCGGCGCGGCGACCGCCGGGTCCGGCGCACCGGCCGCCCCGCCCTCCCTGCCGTCCCTCACCGGGCTGCGCTGGATGGCGGCGCTGCTGGTGTTCGGACTGCACGTGCACAACTTCGGCTGGTTCGGCGGCACCGGTGGCCGCCTCGTCTCCTGGGCCTTCGGGGCCGGGGCCACCGGAGTGTCGTTCTTCTTCGTCCTGTCCGGATTCGTACTGACCTGGTCGGCGCGGCCCCACGACCGGGCGCTCGCCTTCTGGCGGCGGCGCGTCGCCCGGATCTACCCGGTGCACCTGGCCACCCTCGCCGTCGCCCTCGTCATGGCGTACACGCTGTCGCACCAGGCACGGCCGACGGCGAAGCAGTCACTGGCGAACGCGCTGCTGCTGCACTCCTGGTGGCGCCCGTGGTGGCAGACGCTGAACCCGGTGAGTTGGTCGCTGGCCTGCGAGGCGTTCTTCTACGCCGCCTTCCCGCTGCTGTTCCTGCTGCTGCGCCGGCTCGGGGCGCGCGCCTCGGCCGCGCTGGGCGGGCTGTCGGCGGCGGCGGTCCTGCTGCTGGCCTGGTCCGACGCGCACCACTGGTGGACCTACTCGGTCTACTCGTTCCCCGCCGCCCGGCTGCCCGAGTTCGTGCTCGGCGCGGTCACCGCGCGGCTGGTGCTGCTCGGCCGCTGGCGCGGACCCGGCCTGGAGGCCTCGCTCGCCCTGGCCGTCATCGGCTACTTCATGGTGCCGCAGGTCACGCCCGGCTACTCCGCCACGGTGTGCACCATCGCCGGGTTCGCCCTGCTCATCCCGGCGGCGGCCGTCGCCGACCTGCACGGGCTGCCCTCCCTGTGGCGGCGCCGGCGGATGGTACGGCTCGGGGAGCTGTCGTTCGCCTTCTACATGATCCACCTGCTGGTCCTGCGCGCGGCGACGGAGGTGCTGGGCAAGAAGCCGCACTTCGGCGCCCTGACCGGAGCGGCGGTCACCGCGACCGCGTTCACCGTGTCGCTCGCCCTGTCCTGGGCCTTGTACGAGGGGGTGGAGCGCCCGGCACGGCGCCTGCTGCTGCGCCGTCGCCGTCCTTCTCCGCAGCCGGACCCGGCACCGGTCCGCCGGGACGCCCCGGCGGTCAAGGCCGGTCGCACGCACGGGTGACGTCCGCAACAGCGAGGAGAGTCCCGCGCGATTCGGGGTAGGCGGCTCCCCGACACCGGCCCGGCGGCACACCGGCGGGCCGGCACCACGTGAACGCACCGAAGGAGCCGCATCGACGTGCGCGGGAAGCAGACCGGGACGAGCCGGCGGCCGACGACGGCCGGGCCATCCCCCGCGGCCCTCCCTTTCCCGCCGCACCCCGGCACGAGGGCCTGCGGCACGGCTTGCCTTCCAGGCGACGGCGTGACCCGTGCACGGCACAACGACACGACGGGTCACCGCCCGCTCCCGGCCCCGCGCCACGGCACGGGGTCCCGCGGCCCGGCTTGTGCTCCGGCCCGTACGCCACAGCCCGGCGCTCCCGTCCGCACCCGTACACGGCACCACAACGCGACGACCCCTGCCCAGGGCGAGGAGCCGTGGCGTGGGACAGCGGCGTACGGCCGGTCCTCCGTGCGGCGTGCCCGTCGCCCGGACGCCCCGGTCGCGCCGGCCTCCCCCTGCCGGACCGTGCCCGGTGCCTCCGTCGTGGTCCCGGTCCAGTCGCCCCGACCGGCACCGGCCCAGGCCCGGGCGGGCCGGCGGCGCGGTCGGCGGGGTCCGCGCGGTATTCCCGGTCAAACGACCCTGACCTGGGGGAAGTTGTCGGAGGTGGGTTTGGCCCGCTCGGACGGCGGGGGCTACGGTGGGCGGTCGGCAATGATCGGTACGGGGAGCCGGCCGACCGGCGGACCTGGCTGTGCGAGAGGAGAGGATGAGAGTGCCCGAGCAGGACGCGGCCGAATCGGCCCCGCAGGTGGTGAGTGCCTTCCTGGAACGGCGCAAGGAGCAGATCGCCCAGCGCTGGGCCGACGCCCCCCTGTTCCGCTCGGTCTTCACCGTCTCCCGCGACGAGGCGGTCGAGGCGTGCAAGGCCGTCCTGGACGCCCTGTCCGACGTGGCGGCCAGCGGACAGCTGGAGAACATCACGGCGCCCGGTTTCACGCCGGTGCGTGACCAGTTGGGCCGGATGACCCAGTCCCGGACCCGTACCGGATCCACCCCGGCCCAGATCGCCGACGAGGTGGCCGCCCTGCGCGTCCCCGTGGTCGACCTGCTGCGCGAGGAGTTCACCGACCCCGCCACCGCGCAGGCCCAGGAGTTGGTGATGGCGCTGACGCTGTTGCTGGGCACGCTGCGCCTGGTGGTGATGGAGACGGCGCTGGACGCGAACGCCGAGCTGATCGAGCGGCAGCGCCAGCAGTTGCTCGAAGTGGCCACGCCCGTCATCAAGTTGTGGGAGGGCACGGTCGCCGTGCCCCTGATCGGGACGCTGGACAGCGCGCGCAGCCAGGTCGTGATGGAGTCGCTGCTGGAGGCCATCGTCGACCAGCGCGCCCGGTACGCCATCCTGGACATCACCGGCGTGCCGACGGTCGACTCGCTCGTCGCGCAGCACCTGATGAAGACGGTGGCCGCGGCGCGCCTGATGGGCGCGGAGTGCATCGTGTCCGGGATCCGCCCGGCCATCGCGCAGACCATCGTGCAGCTCGGCATCGACCTGGGCTCGGTGCTCACCCGCGCCTCGCTGTCCGACGCGCTGGCCTACGCACTGGGCAAGCAGGGCATCGAGGTGTCCCGCGCGGACACGAGTGCGAGCGCCCGGTGAACCAGCCCGTCCCGGCCCAGCCGTCCCAGGTCCCGGTGCTCGCCCTGGGCGACGTGCTGCTGGTCTCGTTGCAGGGCGAGCTGCACGACGGCATGGCCGAGCAGTTGCAGCACGACATCACCAACCGCATCGCCACCAGCCGGGTGACCGGTGTGGTCCTCGACATCTCCGGTGTGGACATCGTCGACTCGTTCCTCGGCCGGGTCCTCGCGGAGATCGCCTCCACGGCCGCCCTGCTGGCGGCCCGCACGGTCCTGGCCGGGATGCGGCCCGCCGTGGCGATCACGCTGGTCGAGCTGGGTCTCACCCTGCCCGGCCTGGTCACCGCCCTGGACGTCGACCGTGCCATGGAACTGCTCTCACAGAGGGGGAGCTGATGCAGTCGTCCGGCCAGGCTTCCGCGACGAGCCTGCCCATCGGCTCGGACGCAGATCTGGCCTGGGTCCGGCAGCAGGTTCGGCAGTGCGCGGCGCAGCTCGGCTTCGGTCTGGTGCAGCAGACCAAGCTGGTCACGGCGGCGAGCGAGCTGGCCCGCAACACGCTGGTGCACGGCGGCGGCGGGCGGGCGGAGATCACGCCGCTGGACAACGGCCGCAGCCGAGGTCTGCGCATGAGTTTCATCGACGACGGTCCGGGCATCCGCGACATGGAACTGGCCATGACCGACGGGTACACCACCGGCGGCGGCCTCGGACTCGGGCTGAGCGGAGCGAAGCGGCTGGTGCACGAGTTCAGTGTGGACACCGAGCCCGGGCGGGGCACGACCGTCACCGCCGTCGCCTGGGTGGCCCAGGTACCCGCGTCGCGTCCGGGGGTGGGATGAGCCGGGTGTGGGAGATCCCGGTGCACGACTCCACGCGTGTCCGGGACGCCCGGATAGCGGCCCGTGAGGCGTGCGGACAGGCGGGTCTCGCCGCCGCGCGCACGGCGGCCGCGGAACTGGTCGCCACGGAGCTGGCCACCAACCTGCTCAAACACGCCGGCGGTGGCCGCATGGTGTTCAACCTGGTGGCGGTGCCCGCCGGCGGCGCGGAGACCGGGTCGGTGCAGCTGTTCTCGCTCGACCACGGTCCGGGCATCGCCGACGTCGGCGCCGCGCGGCGGGACGGCTGGTCCACCGCCGCCGGCTCGCTCGGCGCGGGTCTCGGCAGCTGTCAGCGCAGCGCCAACGCCTTCCACCTGTACAGCCTGCCGGGCCGGGGAACGGTCGCGGCGGCGCGGATCGATCCCGAGCCGAACAGGCGCGGGGCACCGGCGGCACCGGTGCCGGCGGGCGGGATCACCACCGCCCTCGCGCAGGCCGAACAGTGCGGTGACGCGTGGAGCTGGGCGCGTTCCGGGAGC
Organism: Streptomyces sp. NPDC047841; assembly: GCF_040704085.1. NCBI lineage: Bacteria > Bacillati > Actinomycetota > Actinomycetes > Kitasatosporales > Streptomycetaceae > Streptomyces > Streptomyces sp. NPDC047841. The sequence continues at coordinate 104,890 of NZ_JBEYRP010000009.1, read as the reverse complement.
CGGGTGACGCTGCTGCTCGCGGACGGTCTGGGGCACGGGCCGAAGGCCGCGCACGCCTCCACCGCGGCCGTGGCGGAGCTGCACCGCGTCGCCCATCTGCGGCCGGCCGACATCCTGCGCCGGCTGCACACCGTGCTGCGGCCGACCCGGGGCGCGGCGGTCACGGTGGCCCAGGTGGACCCGGAACGGGCCGAACTCAGCTTCGCGGGCGTCGGCAACGTCGGCGCCCGGGTGCGCACGGGGGATTCCTGGACGTCCCTCGTCTCGCATCCGGGGATCGTCGGCGCGTACTTCCCGGCGCAGGTGCCGGTGCGCCGGGTGCCGTGGCACGGGGACAGCCTGCTCGTCCTGCACAGCGACGGGCTGCCCAGCCGGTGGCAGCCGCCGGAGGACCCCCTGCTGCTCGCCCACGACCCGTCGGCGGTGGCCGCGGCCATCCTGCGCGACGCGGGCAGCCCGGCCCGCCCCGCACGCGACGACACCAGCGTGGCCGTACTGGCCCCCGACCGCCGGACCAGCGCCCATGACAGCCGCCTCTGACAACTGGACCATCGCCTGCGCCGCCGACGCGGCCCGCGCCCGCGCCGTGCTGGCGCGGCTCACCGCGGACGCCGGGGTGCCCGCGCTCGACCGCGCCCGGTTCCTGACCGCGCTCGGCACCCGGCTGCGCCATGCCGTCGACGCCGGCGGCGCGGAGCTGGCCGTGACCGCCGGGGCGGGCGGGAAGCTGCGGGTCGCCCTGGACGGGCCGGAACCGTGGCGGCACACGCTCGTCTGCCCCGCCCCCGTGACCGGCCCGCTGCCCGGCCTGGACGACGCCCCGCTCGCCGAGGCCGTGCTGGGCGCCGACGAGGACGCCGCCGCCCTGCTGGCGCACCTGGCGGAGACGGAGGAGCTGCTGCGGTTCCACCGGGAGGAGCTGCACCAGACCAATCAGGGCGTGCTGGCGCTGCACGCCGAGCTGGAGGCGGCGGCGCTCGCGCAGCGCGAACTCCTCGACGCGGAGCGGACGGCGCGCGCGGAGGCGGAGAAGGCCCGTCGTCTGCTGACCTTCCTGGCCAACGCGAGCGCCGTGCTGAACGCCTCCCTCGATCACGAGGACATCCTGCGCCGGCTGCCCGAGCTGCTGGTCCCGGAGTACGCGCGGCACGTCGACGTCTGGTTCGTGGACGACGAGCGCGTCCCGCCGGCCGAGCGGGCGGCCGCCACGGTGACGGCGGCGCGCACCGGCCGGCCGCAGCACGCGGGCCCCCACCCCGGCGACCTGCCCGGCGTGGACGACCTGCCGGCCTCAGCGGTCTCCCCGCGGCGGCCGCTGCTGTGCCTGCCGCTCGGCGCGCGCACCGTGCAGGGGGTGCTGACGCTGTCGGCGCCCGGCGAGCGCTTCGACCCGGACACCACCGTGATGTTGCTGGAACTGGCCCGGCGGGCGGGCATCGCCCTGGACAACGCCCGCCAGTACGAGCAGCACCGGGACGTGGCCGAGGCCCTGCAACGGGCGCAGCTGACCGATCTGCCCACCACCCCGGGTCTGGAGCTGGCCGCGCGCTACCTGCCGGCGACGCACGGCCTGAACATCGGCGGTGACTGGTACGACGCCTTCCCGCAGCCGGACGGCAGCGTCCTCGCGGTGATAGGGGACGTCACGGGGCACGGGCTGCGCGCGGCGGTGATCATGGGCCAGCTGCGGACCGCGCTGCGCGCCTACGCCGTCGAGGGCAACGGCCCGGCGCGCATCCTCACCCTGCTGCACCGGATGCTCCGCCACCAGCAGCCGGAGCTGTACGCGACCTGCGCCATCGCCCGGTTCACGCCCGGCGAGCCCGGGGTGGTGTGGGCGGCGGCCGGGCATCCGCCGGCCATCGCGCGCGGCCCGGACGGCGAGGTAAGGGTGCTGGAGGGCAGACCGGGGATCATGCTGGGGATTCCGATGGCGTTCTCGTACGAGGAGCACACCCTGGAGCTTCCGGTGGGCTCGACGCTCGCGCTGTACACGGACGGTCTGGTGGAGCGGCGGTCGGCCGGGATCGACGCGGGCATCGACCGCCTCGCCGAGGCCATGGGGGCCCTCGGCCGGTCGGACCTGGCGGATCTGGACGGGGCGGCCGACGCGTTGCTGAAGCCGATGCTGCACGACTCCGAACACGACGACGACATCTGCCTGTTGCTGTGCCGCACCACGCTGGAGTGAGCTGCCCCGCGCCGGCTCCCCCTGGCGGGGGGAGCCGGCGCGGGGCCGTGACACGTACGGCGGCCGGTCCGGGCGACTGCCCGGAGACCGTCAGGCGGCGGACGGGAAGCGTTCCCAGACCCGGTGGGCGCCGAGCAGCTGGGTGAGCTGCTGGAGCACGGCGGTGGCGGTGTCGTCTGCGACGACACCGGGCGCCTCCAGCGGGATGCCGGACGCCTCCAGGGCGCTCTCCCCGCCCTTGGCGGCGCCGATGGCCTTGCCGTGCCGGAAGGCCTCCGCGAGCAGCAGCCCCACCCGCGGGTCGGGGGTGCCCGGCCGGCCGTTGGGCTGACCGGCCTTGGCGTCGCGGGCCCCGTAGGCGTCGGCGCCCACGCCGGGGGTGCCGGCCACCAGCAGGGCGTCGAACTCCACGGAGCGCGCGGTGGCGTAGGTCCGCTGCACGGTCAGGGCGTCCTCGCCGTCGCCGAGGGTGCCGCCGACCGGTGCGACGATCAGCGGGACCATGCCGCCGTCCAGCACCTGCTGGCGTACGGCGCGTACGCCGTCCAGGTCGCCGTCGGGGCCGGTGACGATGCCGATGATCCGGCCGTCGGTGGGCCAGGTGTGCCCGACCTGGGAGAGGGCGGGGCTGGGCTCGACGTCGACGAGCGGCACCGTCGGCGCGGGCGCGGGCAGGCCGAGGCCGGCGGCGACGCCCTCGCACAGCTCCGGGTCGATGTTGGCCAGGACCTGAAGGGCCCGTTCCCGGATGGCCTGTTCGTAGCACTTGCCGAGTTCGAAGGTGTAGGCGCCGATGATGTGCTCGCGCTCCACCGGGCTCATGCTCAGCCAGAACCTGCGGGGCTGGCTGAAGTGGTCCTGGAACGACTCGGGCGCCTCGCGGACCTTGGTCGCCTCGGGGACGCGGACGGGGGTCTCGACGTAGGCGCCTTCGAGGTCCGTGCCGGGGGTGAAGGGGCAGCCGCCGTCGAGCGAGTTGGGGCGGTAGGGGGCCACGCCCCGGTGGACGGCCGTCTGGTGGAAGCCGTCGCGCAGCATGTCGTTGACGGGCGAGTGCGGCCGGTTGATCGGGATCTGCGGGAAGTTCGGGCCGCCGAGCCGGGTGATCTGGGTGTCCAGGTAGGAGAAGAGCCGGCCGGCGAGCAGCGGGTCGTCGGTGATGTCGATGCCGGGGACGAGGTGGCCGACGTGGAAGGCGACCTGCTCGGTCTCGGCGAAGAAGTTCGACGGGTTGCGGTTCAGGGTGAGCAGCCCGATCGGCTGTACGGGGGCCAGTTCCTCCGGGACGATGTTCGTCGGGTCGAGCAGGTCGATGCCCTCGAAGGTCTGGTCGGGGGTGTCGGGGAAGGTCTGGATCCCGAACTCCCACTCGGGGTAGGCGCCCGCCTCGATGGCGTCGTAGAGGTCGCGGCGGTGGAAGTCGGGGTCGACGCCGTTGATGATCTGGGCCTCCTCCCACACCAGGGAGTGCACGCCCAGCTTCGGCTTCCAGTGGAACTTCACCAGGGTCGTCTCCCCGGCGGCGTTGACCAGGCGGAAGGTGTGGACGCCGAAGCCCTCCATGGTGCGGTACGAGCGCGGGATGCCCCGGTCGGACATGTTCCACAGGGTGTGGTGGGTGGCCTCGGTGTGCAGGGTGACGAAGTCCCAGAAGGTGTCGTGGGCGCTCTGCGCCTGCGGGATCTCCCGGTCCGGGTGCGGCTTGCCGGCGTGGATGACGTCCGGGAACTTGATGGCGTCCTGGATGAAGAACACCGGGATGTTGTTGCCGACGAGGTCGAAGACGCCCTCGCTGGTGTAGAACTTCGTCGCGAAGCCCCGGGTGTCGCGGACGGTGTCGGAGGAGCCGCGGGAGCCGAGCACGGTGGAGAAGCGGACGAACACCGGTGTCTCGACGTCCTCGGCGAGGAAGGCCGCCTTGGTCACGTTGGCGGCGGTGCCGTAGCTGCGGAAGATGCCGTGCACTCCGGCGCCGCGGGCGTGGACCACGCGCTCGGGGATGCGCTCGTGGTCGAAGTGCATGACCTTCTCGCGCAGGTGGTGGTCCTGGAGGAGCACCGGTCCGCGGGGGCCCGCCTTGAGGGAGTGGTCGGTGTCGTAGAGCCGGGTGCCCTGTGCGTTGGTCAGGTAGCTGCCGCTCTGCGCCATCCGCGCCTGGTCGGCGCCGGTCGGCTGCCCGGTCGGCGAGACGGTGGCCGGGCCGCTCTGGTCGGGCTTGGGCGGGTACGGCTCATGGGGGTCGGTCGGCTCGGCGACCGGCGGCGACTTGGGTCCCGGCTTGCCGGGGATGCCGTCCTCGGGGCCGGCCGGTCCGCCCTGCAGGGCGTCCGCCACCTTGTCCGCCGCTCGTTTCAGGGGATTCGTCTCGCTCATCAGTTCTGATTCCTTCACTGGTCACGGAGGCGGGCCCGGCAGGGACGAGGTGCGTGTCCGAGCCGCGGCTGCCCGCACCCGGGCACGGCCGGCATCGGAGTCGTACCGGGCGGATGTCGATGGAAAGAGGTGGGACGGGGGCTCGTACCGAGGTCCCCGGGCCGGGACGTCCGAAACCGGGAACCACGGTGGATTTCCGGTCGGGGTGAAGTCGGGCCGTCTCCTGTCGTGTTGCCGGGGCGGGAGGCCCGCCGGACGCGCTGGTCCGGACCCGGGGACCACCGGCAGGGCCAAGTGCCCCCTGCCGAGGACGTGTTGGTCAGCAGGGCCGGCTTCTTGACCCGGGGCAGGCGGCCACCCGGCGGCCGCCCGCACACGCCACCCTAGGCGCTGCCCCCGCCGGGCGCAGTTCGGGACGGGCGCGGCGGTACCTCTTGGAGTACGGCCCCCGTCCGCCGGTCACGGACGCGCGACGACCCGCAGGGTCTCCAGGGAGGAGTCCGCCGCGTCCGGGATGAGGAAGCCGTGGGCGACACCGCTGCGCAGGTAGTCGAGGACCTCCGCGGTGATCACCTCGCCCGGCGCCACGACCGGCACGCCCGGCGGGTACGGGCTGATCGTCTCCGCGGCGATCCGGCCCACGGCCCGCTCGGCGGGCACCTGCTCGGCGGGGCCGAAGAAGGCGTCGCGGGGCAGCGCCGCCTGCTCCAGTTCCAGGACGCCGGGCTCGGGCAGGTGCACGGCGGGCCGTCGCTCGATGGAGTCCGCGCGTTCCACCAGGGAGCGTACGGAATCCACGAGCAGCTTCTCGGTCTCCTCGTCGTCGGCGTGGGTGATGGAGGCGCTGATCCGGCAGGTGTCGGAGCCGCCCACGTCGATGTGGCGGTTGGCGCGCAGCCATTCGGCCGCCTGCATGCCGCTGATACCGAGGTCGCGTACGTCGACGACGAGCTTCAGGGGGTCGAACTCGGCGGCCAGGCCCTTCTCGATCACCTCGCCGCCCATCACCTTCAGCCCCGGCAGCTCGCGCAGCAGGGCACGGACGCGCTCGGCCCGGTGCAGCGCCACGTCCAGGAGGTCGTGCCCGTGTTCGACCATCTGCCGCCGCCAGCCGTCGAGGGCCGCGTAGATCAGGCTGGAGGCGCTGGTGGTGCCGAGCAGGTCCTCGCGCTGTTTGAGCACGGTGGGCGAGACCCGGTCGTGCTGGAGGTGGAAGACGGAACTCTGCTCGATCGCGCCGCCCATCTTGTGCACGCTGGTGACGACCAGGTCGGCGTCCGCGTTCATGCCCCAGACGGGCAGGCCGTCGTGGAAGGGCAGGTGGGCGCCCCACGCCTCGTCCACGATGAGCGGGACGTCGAAGGCGTGGCAGGCGTCGGCCACCGCGCGCACATCGGCGCAGGTGCCCCAGTCGGTGGGCGTGATCAGCAGCATCCCCTTGGCGTCGGGGTGCTCGCGCAGCCGGTTGCGCACTTCGTCGGCCTCGGGCGGATGCGCCATGTGGCGTTCGCCGTCGAACTTGGGGTGGACCCAGATCGGCTCCACGCCGTTGATGATCACCGCCGCGATGACCGACTTGTGGGCGTTGCGGGACACCAGCAGCTTCTCCCCCGGTCCGGCGACCGAGCACATCGCGGTCCGCACGGACAGGGAGCTGCCGCAGGTGGAGAAGAACGCCTGCTCGGCGCCGACCGCGTCCGCCATCAGCTCCTGCGCCTGCTCCAGCACGCCCTGGGACTGGCGGCGGTCGTCCAGGCCGTTGAGGCTGAGCACGTCGGAGCGGAAGACGTCCATTCCCATGATCTCGGCCACCCGGGGATCGGTGCCGCGGCCCTGTTTGTGCCCGGGGGGCCCGTACGCCACGTCTCCTCGCCGCCGGAACTCCTGCAGAGCCTCCAGGACGGGTACGCGAGAGTGATCCATGGCAGTCCTCCTGAGCTGGTCGGTGCCGCATCCACCGTGTTGCACCGGCCGCGCTCCCCAAACACGCGGCCGGTGTCAGGGGGCCGTTCGGTGGAACCCGGCCCCGGCACGGAAGACGCCCGCCGAACCCTCAGGAGGTCTCGTGTCGCTGTACCAGCGGATCCGGGAGGAGACCGAGCGCCGCGCCGACGCGCTGTGGACCGTGGCGACCGCCCTGCACGCGGATCCGGAGACCGCGTTCTCCGAGCACCGCGCGGCGAAGCTGCTCACGGACGAACTGGAGCGCGCGGGGTTCGCGGTGCGGCGGGAGGCCGCGGGCCTGCCGACCGCGTTCACGGCCCGCGCGGGCGAGGGCCGGCCGGTGGTGGCCTTCCCCCTGGAGTACGACGCGCTGCCCGGCCTCGGGCACGCCTGCGGGCACAATCTGATCGCGGCGGCGGGCCTCGGCGCGGCCCTGGTCACCGAGGCCGTGCGGGACGGCACCGGGGGCACGGTCCTCGCGGTGGGCACGCCGGCCGAGGAGGGCGGTGGCGGCAAGGCCCTGGAGGTGGAGGCCGGGGTGTTCGACGGGGTGGACGCCGCCCTGATGTTCCATCCCGGGGTGTACGACTGGGTGCGGGCGCCGCTGACCGCGCAGGAGCAGTACCGGGTCGGCTTCCGGGGCCGGGCCGCGCACCCGACGGGCAACCCGACGGAGGGCATCGACGCGCTCGCCGCGCTGATCGAGCTGTTCAACGTGGTGTCGGCGCTCGGGCGGCGGCTGCCGGAGGGCTCCCACGTCCAGGGGATCATCACGCAGGGCGGTACGGCCACGAACATCGTCCCGGAGTACGCCGAGGGCCGCTTCGGGCTGCGCGCGGTCACGACGGCGGCCCTGGACGAGCTGGCGGAACAGCTGCGCACCGCCGCGGAGGGGGTGGCGCTGGCGACCGGCACGGCCGTCACGGTGGAACGCGCGAGCATGCGCTACGAGCACTTCCGGGACAGCTCGGTGCTGTCCGAGCGGTTCGCCGGGCACCTGGACCGCGCCGGGATCGCGCTGACCGCGCCCACGCCCGGCGTCTACCTGGGCTCCTCCGACATCGGCAACGTCAGCGGCCGGGTGCCGGCCATCCACCCGTTCGTCGCGATCATGGGCGCCGACGGCTCCGACCACACGCCCGAGTTCGCCGAGGCCGCGGCCTCGGAGCGGGCCCGCCGGGTGCTGACGGCGGTGGTGGAGGCGCTGGCCTGCACGGCGGTGGACCTCCTGGGGGACGCGGACCTGCGCGGTCGCGCGTGGGCGGACCTGCATCTGACGGCGGACTGACGGCCCTGGGCGCGCCGGCCCCGCGCACCGTCCGCCGTGCCGCCGTGCGGACGACGGTCAGCCGGAGCGGACCTCGCGTTCGTCCTCCCGTTCGGCGGCCTTCGCCCGGCCGCGCACCTCCTCCACGGCGGCGGACAGGGCCCGGCGGATCACCTCGGGCAGCCGGCGGCGCGTCGGCCACTCCACCAGGCAGCGCGCGACCTCCCGCAGTTTGATGTTGCTGTGCTGCGATATGTGCCGCAGGACGTCCCAGCCCTGCTCCGGACGCAGCCCGCCCACGGTGATGACCACGCCGATCGCCTGGTCGACCAGGGCGTGCGAGCCGAGGGCATGGCGCAGTTGCTCCACCTCCTCCTGAAGTGCTTTCAGCTGGTCCGTCCGCTCCTCGGGTCCGATCATGCGCCTCACCCTCCGCAGCCCGGACGCCGGGCGCCAGCCGTCAGGCGAACAACAGGGCAAGAGGCCGTACAAAAAACGAAAAATCGCTGGTCGGTGGGCCGTGGAAGGGGGATTCGGGGGCAGCGGGCGGGCATGGACAGCCTCACCTTCGACAGCCACGACCTGGACGTGACGGAGGACTTCCTCAGCCGGGCCTACGCCAGGATGCGCATCAGAAGCGGGACGCCCGGCTCGACCCGTGCCCAGATCCACCGCGCCGGCATTCCCGGGGTGAGCGTCGACGAACTCGCGCTGGACTTCGAGATGTCCTACTCGGTGTCACCGCTGGGCCGGATCTGCCTGTGCGTCGTGCACGAGGGAACCGTGCGGGACCACGGCTACCAGGGTGTCGAGGACTCCTTCGGCCCGGGGGACGCGGTGCTGTTCGCGCCGCCGGACCTGCCGTACGAGGGCCGCATCTGCAACGCCCGCTACAACATCACCATGCTGGATCCCGCGCTGCTCGCCCAGGTGGCCGGGGACGGCTCGCGACCGGTACGGCTGACCGGGCACCGGCCGCGCTCGGCCGCCGCGGCGCGCCACCTCACCCGTACGATCGCCCATCTGCGCGACGACGTGCTGTCCGACGCCCAGATCGCGGACCAGCCGCTGATCGCCGCCACGGCCGCCCAGCACCTGGCGGCGAGCGTCCTGGCCGCGTTCCCCAACACGGCGCTGGACGAGCCCGCCGCCCACGACACCGACGCGCACCCGGCGGTGCTGCGGCGCGCGCTCGCCTACATCGACGACCACGCGGACCAGCCCATCGCGGTCGCGGACATCGCCGCCGCGGCCCATGTGACGGTACGGGCGCTGCAGTACGCCTTCCGCCGTCATCTGGACACCACTCCGCTGGCCCAGCTGCGCCGGGTGCGGCTCGCGCACGCCCATCACGAGCTGGTGGCCGCCGATCCCGGCAGCGGGGCCACGGTGACGGAGATCGCGGCCCGGTGGGGTTTCCACCACCCGGGCCGCTTCGCCTCCCTGTACCGGGGCACCTACCGCAGGGCCCCGCACGAGAGCCTGGCCGGCGGCTGACGGCGGCCGGCCGGTGTCCTTACGGGAAGGACGTCACCTTGGACGGGACCGTGTCGGTCCCCGAGGTGGGTGGGCCCGTGCTGTTGACGACGTGCGCGTACTGGCCCTTGCCGCCGAGCGAGATCACCAGCAGGTCGTGCATCTTGATCCCGCTCTTCACCGGCACCTGGAAGCCGTGGGCCTGGACGATCGAGGGATCGGCCGTGTAGTTGCAGTAGCTGCCCAGGCCCCACGCCTCGTGGGTGGTGACGGAGTCGGCGACCTTGTAGGCCGCGTAGCCGGTGATGCCGTCGTGGGTGATGGCGGCGGCGTTCGGGGCGTCGTAGGCCTTCTCGTTCTGGAAGAAGATCGTCCGGCCGCGTTCTCCGTTCCAGTAGACGTCGTACTTGTTGAAGTGCTCCACGAACAGGCCGGTGGCCAGGACGTCGTCGCCGTTCACGCGCAGGCCGTAGTCGGCGCGGTTGGTGTCCCAGCCGACGCCGCTGCCGTGGTCGGCGCGCCAGAGCCAGGTGTGGTCGATGATCACGTCGTCGCTGTTGACCACCACGGAGTTGGTGGCGAGCCCGGGCCCTGCTCCGCCGACGCGGATGAAGACGTCCTGCATGGTGGTGGGGTTCGCGGAGTGGTCGGCGCCGGCGTCGGGGGTGCCGATGCGCAGCAGCGTGTCGGAGTTGACCGGGCCCGCGTCGATCAGGAACCCGGCGAGCCGCACCCCGTCGACGTCGGCGACGTGCATCGCGTCGACGCCGTTGTCGGGGACGAGGGTGGCGAGGCCGAGGCCGAGGACGACGGTGTTCGGCCGGGTGACGTCGATGGTCTGGTCCAGGTGGTAGACGCCGGGGGTGAACAGGAGGTTGAGGCCCTGGGCGAGGGCCTGGTTGATGGTGGCGGCGGTCGCGCCGGGCTTGACGACGTAGAACTGGTCGAGCGGGAGCGACGTACCGGCGTTCGCGGGCCAGGAGACGCCCCGGGCGTTGGTGCGCTTGGCCGGGACGAACACCTTGTAGGCGGAGCCGTCGAGGTAGAGGAACGGCTTCTCGCGGGAGACCGGGGTGGTGTCCAGGGTGGTGTACGGGCCGCTGTCGAAGTTGGTGGCGGGGGCGCCCTGGACACCGCTGAAGGTCATGTTCCACACGCCGTTGGTCCAGCCGCCGACCGAGCTGTCCCGGGTGTACCACTGCTGCTGGGAGTACGGGCCGACCGTGCCGTCGATCTTGGAGTCCGCGATGTAGCCGCCGGAGGCCCAGCCGTACCCGTTGGGAGCGAGGTTGAGGCCGCCCTGGACGTGGATGCGGCGGAAGGGCGCGGCCTGGGCGACGGCCCAGCGGTCGGTGCCGTTGACGGGCTTGAGGGCGAGGTTCTCCGCCGAACGCCAGAAGTTCTGGGTGGCGTTGCCGTTGAACCAGCCCGCGTCGACCGTGATGTCCCCGTTGATCTGGGTGTCGTCGGGGTTCAGGCCGAGGCCGGAGATCGAGGTGTAGAAGCCGAGTTGGGCGTTGATGTTGTTGTAGGTGCCGGGCTTGAGCAGGAACTGGTAGCGGCCGGTGCCGAACTGGGCCGACTCCTGCTTGGCGAAGACGTCGTCGAACTTCTGCTGCAGGCCCGGGGTCGAGGGGTCGACGACGATGACGTTCGGGCCGAGGTCGCCGCCGCCCTGGACGGGCGGGACGCCGGTGGCGCCGGTGTGCACGGCGACCTCCCACAGGGAGTAGCCGTAGCCGGTGCCGCGGGCGGTGCCGTAGATCCGGACGTACCGGCCGGAGCCGCTGACGTCGTAGGACGCCGTGCCGCCGGTGGCCCCGGTGACGCTCTTGAGGGTGTTCCAGCTCTGCCCGTCGGAGGACGCCTGGATCTGGAAGTCCTTGCCGTAGGCGGCCTCCCAGTTCAGGTCCACCTTGCACAGGTCCTGGACGGAACCGAGGTCGATGCGCAGCCACTGCGGGTCGGCGGCCTGGCTGGACCAGCGGGTCCCGGTGTCGCCGTCGACGGCGGCGGAGGCGGGGGTGCCGGCGTTCTCGGTGGAGGAGGCCATGGCGGCCTTGCCCTGGGCCGCGTTCGCGGTGCCGCAGCCCGCCTGGGCGCCGTCCGCGGTGCCGAACACCTGGAATTCCCAGAGGGAGTAGCCCCACGTGGTGGCCCGGTGCACGCCGAGCATCCGTACGTAGCGGCCCCGGCCGGACACGTCGAGCGTGTCGTCGCCGCCGTCGGAGCCGGTGACGGACTTCAGATCGGTCCAGGTGCTCCCGTCCCCGGATATCTGGACCTTGTAGTCCTTGCCGTAGGCGGCCTCCCAGTTCAGGACGACCCGGGTGACGGTGGCGGTGCCCCCGAGGTCGACCCGGACCCACTGGTCGTCGCTCGCGGCCGAGGACCAGCGGGTCCCGGTGTCGCCGTCGACGGCCTTGGCGGCGGCGGTGCCGCCGTTCTCCTCGGACGACGCGGTGGCGGTCTTCCCCTGGGACAGGGGGGTCTCGGCGGCGGTGGCCGAGGGGTGCGTGGCGGGCAGGGCGAGCAGCGCGGCCGTGGCGGCCAGCACTGCGCCCAGTGCTCTCAGTCTCATGCGGCGGCTCCAGACGTGTGGGGATGCAACGGGTAAGACCCACGGCTTAGTTCATGCTTTGATTTAAGAGATGAACCAACCGTCCCACAAGCCTTCGGACACCAGATTCCTTCAACTGCCGGTGCTGTCCCCCGCTCACCCGGCGGCCGGCTCGGCCGCTTGCCGCACGCGGCGGGGCGCGGGTCAGCCCGGCTCGGGCGGGGGCGCCGACAGCGGTGTGTCCCAGGTGAGTTGGCGGATGAGCTGCTCGTCGGCGCTGTGTCCCAGGCGAGTTGGCGTGCGCTGTTGTGCGCGGTGCCGCTCGAACCCGGCACTCGCGGACCCCGCCGCTTCGGACAGTCGCGCAGGGCCTTGGCTTCAACTATCGATGTCGCCCCCGCTCACCCGGCGGTCGGCGCGGGTCAGCCCGGCTCGGGCGGGGGCGCCGACAGCGGGGTGTCCCAGGTGAGTTGGCGGATGAGGCGCTCGTCCGAACCGGCGGAAGGGGGCGTGCCGGGCGCGGGGCGGGTGCCGCGGGTGAGGCCGCCGCTGACGGCGATGTTGCGTTCCGCCCGCGGACGGCGCTGCCGCTCGAACCCGGCACACGCGGCCCCCACACCGGGCAGATCTCGCAGGGCCTTGGCTTCGACTGCCGGTGTCGTCCCCGCTCACCCGGCAGTCGGCTCGGTCGCTTGCCGCACGCGGCGGGGCGCGGGTCAGCCCGGCCCGGGCCGGGTTGCGGACAGCGCTGTGTCCCAGGCGAGTTGGCGTGCGATGTTGTGCGCGGTGCCGCTCGAACCCGGCACTCGCGGACCCCGCCGCTTCGACAGTCGCGCAGGGCCTTGGCTTCAAGTACCGATGTCGCCCCCCGCTCACCCGGCGGTCGGCGCGGGTCAGCCCGGCTCGGGCGGGGGCGGGGACAGCCGGGTGTCCCAGGTGAGTTGGCGGATGAGCTGCTCGTCCGAACCGGCGGAAGGGGGCGTGCCGGGCGCGGGGCGGGTGCCGCGGGTGAGGCCGCCGCTGACGGCGATGTTGCGTTCCGCCCGCGGACGGCGCTGCCGCTCGAACCCGGCACACGCGGCCCCCACACCGGGCAGATCGCGCAGGGCCTTGGCCAGGACCACGGCGTCCTCCAGGGCCATCGAGGCGCCCTGGCCGGTCGCCGGGGAGGCCGCGTGGGCCGCGTCGCCCACGAGCAGGACCCGCCCGGTCTGCCAGACGGTCCCGAGCGGCAGCTCCGTGGCGTTGGTGACCATGAGGGCGTCGGCGCAGGCCTCGACCAGCGCGGCGGCGGGGGTGTCGTCCTCCCTCAGCAGCGGCAGCAACTGCGCGCGCAGGACCGCGGGCGGCGCGGCGAGGTCCTCGGCCGGGAGCGGACCGCCGCCGGTGCGGGCGAACCAGTACGCCTCCCCCGCCGGCGACACCGCGTACCCGAAGGCGGTCGTGGCGCCCCGCACCATGGTGATGGCGCCGTCCGGGCCGGGTGCGGGCGCGTTCGCGGTGTAGCCGTAGTAGACCCGCTGGCCGGCGTACCCGGGCCGGGCCCCGGGCATGAGCAGGCCGCGCACCGTGGAGTTCAGGCCGTCGGCGCCGATGAGCAGGTCACCGGTGGCCGTCGAGCCGTCGGCGAAGTGGGCGGTGACGTCGTACGGGCCGTCCGTCACGGACACCAGCCGGGCACCGTGGCGCAGCCGGACACCGCGGCGGACCGCCTCGCCCTGGAGCGCCGCGTTCAGCTCGCCGCGGCGCAGGCACCGGTAGCGCAGGGCGGGGTCGTCCGCCTCGCCCAGCGGTGCGTGCGCGAGCTCGGTGCCCCGGCTGTCCAGCAGCCGCAGCGAAGTCAGCGGAAAACCGACGGCCGTGACGGCGTGCGTGGCGTCCAGCTCGGCCAGGGCGCGCATGCCGTTGCTCGCCAGGGTGAGGAAGGCGCCGATGTCCTCGGCCGTGTCCGGGTGCGCCTCGTAGACGGTGACGTCGACACCGGCCTTGTGCAGGCCCAGCGCGGTCGCGGTCCCCGCGATGCCGCCGCCGATCACCAGTACCCTCATCGCGTCCGCTCCCTCATCCGCCGCTGCGCGCACCGACCGTGGCCGTGACCATCCAAGGGCAGCGGTGGGGCCGTCCGGAACACACGGGGCCAGGATCCGGACACGCGGGCCCTCCCGAGTGCCTGGCGGGGCACGTGGTGTGACGGCTGCCACTGCGGTGACCGGCCCTCGGGTGAACCTGGTGCGAGGCAGGCGTCCGCTGGTTCCCGGCCCGTGCACCTCACGCTCCCGGTCCGCCTCCGACCGCCGCGCGAGCCGCTCCCGAGGCACGTGGCCGGCTGCGCCGTGCGCCGGCACGCCCCCTGTGTGAAGGGTGGTTGCCGGGGAACTGGGTACCTCCCCGCCATGCGGGTGAGTGTGGTGGACGCGGGGTCGAACACGGTCCGACTGGTGATCGCGGATGTGGAGGGTGGCGTTCCGCTGCCGGTGCACACCGTCAAGTGGAAGCTCCGCCTTGCCGAACAGGTCGGCCCGGACGGCACCATCGCCGACGAGGCGGTGGAGCGGCTGGTGAAGGCGGTGGCCGCGGCGGGCGCCACGGCCCGGCGGTGGCACGCGGCGGGCCCGCTGGCCTTCGCGACCGCGGTGGTGCGCGGCGCCCCCAACCGCCATGACGTGCTGCAACGGGTGGCGTCCGGCACCGGTATCCGCATGTGCACCCTGCCCGGTGAGACGGAGGCCGAGCTGACCTTCCTGGCGGCGCGGCGCTGGCTGGGCTGGAAGGCGGGTCCCCTGGCCCTGCTCGACATCGGCGGCGGCTCGCTGGAGGTGGCCTTCGGCCGGGGCCGGCTGCCCGACTTCGCCGCGTCCCTGCCGCTCGGCGCCAGCCGGCTGACCCGGGAGCATCTGGGCCTCCAGGATCCGCCCGGGCCGGGCGAGCTGAAGGAGCTGCGCCGCCGTATCCGCCACGAACTGCGCGACGTGGCCGCGCGGATCCGCTGGGAGCGTCCGCGCACCGCCGCCGTCACGTCCCGTACGTTCCAGCAGCTGGCGCGGCTGTGCGGGGCCGCGCCGGGCCGGTTCGGTCCCTTCGTGGACCGTGAGCTGGCCTGCCGGGACCTGCGCGCGGCGGTGCACGCCCTCGCCGGGCTGCCTGCCGCCGAACGCTCCCAGCTGCCCGGGATCTCCGCGCCGCGCGCCGCCCAGAGCCTGGCCGGAGCGGTCGTCGGGCACACGGCGCTGAAGCTGATGGGCCTGCCCCGGGCCGTCGTCTGCCCCTGGGCGATCCGCGAGGGCGTGCTGCTGCGCTACGCCGAGGACGGCGCCGACTGGTGGGCGGACGCCACCGGCGGGACCGGTGCCACCGCGCCGGCCCCGGCGGCGCCGCTCCGCATCGCGAGCCCGTCCCCGTGACGGGCGGTCACGGGGCGCCCGAGAGGGTTCTCCTGACGGTTCGCCGCGCGCGGGGAGACCACCGGCGGTCCCACCGGCCGTCCCCGTTCGGGTGAGCGGTGCTTCAGGGCGGCCGGCCGGGTGGAACGCTACCGCGTGGGGCCGGGACCGGATCAGCGCCCCGCCCGCTCAACCGCCGGGCACCGGAAGGGACACCTCATGCGCGCTCGCACCACGTGCCGCCGGACCGTGACCGCCCTCTGCCTCGGCCTGCTGACGGCGTGCGCCGGGGCGCTGCCGGCCCCGGCCGCCCTCGCCGCGCCCGTGCCGCAGCCCTACTCCTACGACTGCGCGAGCACCTCCGAGCACCAGGAGACCGGCACGCTCGCGGGCGAGGGATGCGCCAAGGTCGCCGAGATCACCGAGGGTGACGGTGTCTGGGTCGAGGACCGGGCCGGGCGGCACGACTGGCACTGCGACCGCGTCGACGACGTCGGCACCAGCGCGGTCAGGGGCCAGGGGTGCCGAGCGGTACGGAAGGGCTCCTGGTGAGGGACGCGTCCGCGTGCGAACCGGCCGCCGACTCTTGACGTGTCTGGTTCAGACCTTTAACTTCTCGGGTCATCGGCGAACAAGCATGAGTTCAGCGTTCACCCTCATGAACGCTTCTCCGCTTCGCACCCGGCCCGTAACCGGCCCGCATCCGGTCCGAAGAAGGGACCCCCCACATGACCCGATCCCGGATACCCGCGGCGGCGGCCACCGCCGTGCTCGCCCTCGCCCTCACCGCGCTCGGCACCGGCGGCGCGGACGCGGCCGACCCGCGTGTCGCGCCCGGCGGCAACTTCGACCTGTCCGTGTGGCAGCTCCAGGAACCCGTCGGCTCCCCCGGCAAGCCCACCACCATCCCGTCGTCCCGGCTCCAGGGCGCGAACGGCTACCAGGACGCGTACTTCTACACCGACACCCGCGACGGCGCCATGACGTTCTGGGCGCCCGAGAAGGGCGTCACCACGCCGAACTCCCAGTACGCCCGCTCCGAGCTGCGCGAGATGAACCGCGACGGCTCCGCCGCCGACTGGGCGCTCAGCGGCAGCCACCGGCTGAGCGCGACGCTGCGCGTGGTGTCCGTGACCAAGAACGTCTGCGTCGGCCAGATCCACCTCGGCTCCGGCGGTTCCTCCACCAAGCCGTTGGTGGAGCTGTACTACCGCGCCAACGGGGACATCGTCCTCGGCACCGAGGACTCGCCGGACGGCGGCCAGACCCAGCACCCCGTCGGGCACGTGTCGACCGGCAAGACCTGGAGCTACACCATCGCCGTCTCCGGCGGGAACACCATCGACCTGACCGTGAACGGCACGACCACGCACTACGCCATCCCGTCCTCCTTCAAGCCGTACAAGCAGTACTTCAAGGCGGGCTCCTACAACCAGTCCTCCTCGGACAGCACCACCAACGGGGCCCGCGTGGCCTTCTACGGGCTGACCGTCTCGCACGGCTGACACACGGCCCGACCTGCGCGACTGGTGCGAACGGCGGGACGGTCGTAGCGTCGGGTGCACGCGGTCGGACACAGCACGACGGGTGGGAGCGACCATGCGCGGATCAGTGACGGGAACGGCGGTCCTCCTGGCGGCGGGAGCCCTCCTGACAGCGGCCATGACCACGGCAACGGCCGGTCCGCCGGTCACCGACACGACGCGGACACGTGCCGGCGCCTCGCCGTCCCACGCCGGTGCGTCGCAGCCGGTCCTGGTCGACTGCCTGTTCAACCGCACCGTCCGCCCCGGCGACTTCATCCTCGCCTGCGGCGACGGAAACAGCCGTCTCACCGGACTGCACTGGACCAAGTGGAGTCCGGCGGGGGCCACCGCGGTGGGCACGAACATGGTCAACGACTGCAAGCCGTACTGCGCGGCCGGCTCCTTCCACGCGTACCCGGTGACCGTCCGACTCGAAGACACCGAGCCCTGGAAGAAGCACCCCGACGTGCAGCGCTTCAGCCGGATGAGCCTCACCTACCAGGAGGGTCGTCCGGAGGGCTTCAAGCAGGTCATGACGTATCCGCTCTGGGACTGACAAGGGTCCACGCGCACCGCCCCGCCGGGCGGTCCCGCGGCCCCGGCTCCCGCACCGGTGACCCGTTCCCCCCTCATGGTGGTGTGACCCCGCGCGCCGACCGAGGAGGGGTCACATACCCCGACTCCCCCGTCCGCCCGGCACTACGCCACCGGCACCAGCGCGCGGCACCGTCTGGCGCCTCCTCCGGTCGGGCGGCACGGCCGGTCTTGGGCAGGTCACGGCGTGGGCTACGGCAGGGCCTGTCGAACCCGGCCTCCGTGGCCGTCCGGGGGCGAGCCGTGTACGTGCCGAGTGCCGCGTCCGCCACCCGGCACGACCCGGACCTCCTCTCGCCCGCCTGCGCCACCTCATCGGCCGGGGTCAGCTCACGCGCGGCGGCCCCGGCCCCCGCTCACCTCAGTTCCGCCAGGAGGTCGCCGCCCTCCACCTGCTGGATGCGGTTGATGGCGAGGCGGGAGACGCGGCCCGCCTTGGGGGCCGTGATCGTGGCCTCCATCTTCATGGCCTCGATGGTGGCGATCGTGGCACCGGCCGCCACCTCGTCGCCCTCGGCGACGGCCAGGGTCACCACGCCGGCGAAGGGTGCCGCGACATGGCCGGGGTCGGAGCGGTCGGCCTTCTCCGTCACCGGGATGTCGGAGGCCGCCGCACGGTCACGGACCTGGATGGGCCGCAGCTGGCCGTTGAGCGTGGACATCACGGTCCGCATACCGCGCTCGTCGGCCTCGCCGATCGCCTGGAGCTCGATCAGCAGCCGGACGCCGGGCTCCAGGTCGACGGCGTACTCCTTGGCCGGGCGCAGGCCGTAGAAGAACGCCTTGCTGTCGAGGACGCTGGTGTCGCCGAAGGACTGGCGGTGCGTCTCGAACTCGCGGGCCGGGCCGGGGAACAGCAGCCGGTTGAGGGTGGCCCGGCGGTCCTTCGCCAGCCCCTCGCGGTCCTCGGCGGACAGCTCGGGCGCGGGCTTGGGCGCCGCCCGCCCCTGAAGCGCCTTGGTGCGGAACGGCTCCGGCCAGCCGCCGGGCGGCGTGCCCAGTTCGCCGCGCAGGAAGCCGATCACCGAGTCCGGGATGTCGTACTTGTCGGGGGTCGACTCGAACGCGTCCGGGCCGACCCCGGCGCCCACCAGGTGCAGGGCCAGGTCGCCGACCACCTTGGAGGACGGGGTGACCTTCACCAGACGGCCGAGGATGCGGTCGGCGGCGGCGTACATCGCCTCGATGTCCTCGAAGCGGTCGCCGAGGCCGAGGGCGACGGCCTGGGTGCGCAGGTTGGACAGCTGCCCGCCGGGGATCTCGTGGTGGTAGACGCGGCCGGTCGGGGAGGCGAGGCCCGCCTCGAACGGGGCGTAGATCTTGCGGACGCCCTCCCAGTACGGCTCCAGGTCGCCGACCGCCTGGAGGTCCAGGCCGGTGGGCCGCTCGGAGTGGTCGGTGGCGGCGACGATCGCGGACAGCGACGGCTGGGAGGTCGTACCGGCCATGCTGGCCACCGCGCCGTCGACCGCGTCGGCACCCGCCTGGATCGCGGCGAGGTACGTGGCGAGCTGGCCGCCGGCGGTGTCGTGCGTGTGCAGGTGCACGGGCAGGTCGAACTCGCGGCGCAGCGCCGAGACGAGCTTGGCGGCGGCCGGGGCGCGCAGCAGGCCGGCCATGTCCTTGACGGCGAGGACGTGGGCGCCGGCCTCGACGATCTGCTCGGCGAGGCGCAGGTAGTAGTCGAGGGTGTAGAGGCGCTCCGACGGGTCGCTGAGGTCCGCGGTGTAGCAGAGGGCGACCTCGGCGACCGCGGTGCCCGTCTCGCGCACGGCGTCGATGGCGGGCCGCATCTGGCCGACGTCGTTCAGGGCGTCGAAGATGCGGAAGATGTCGATGCCGGTGGCGGCGGCCTCCTGCACGAAGGCGTCGGTGACCTCGGTCGGGTACGGGGTGTAGCCGACGGTGTTGCGGCCGCGCAGCAGCATCTGGAGGCAGATGTTGGGGACGGCCTCGCGCAGGGCGGCCAGCCGCTCCCAGGGGTCCTCGGCGAGGAAGCGCAGCGCGACGTCGTAGGTGGCACCGCCCCAGCACTCCAGGGAGAGCAGCCGCGGCAGGGTGCGGGCGACGACCGGGGCGACGGCGAGGAGGTCCTTGGTGCGCACCCGGGTGGCGAGCAGGGACTGGTGGGCGTCGCGGAAGGTGGTGTCGGTGACGCCGATGGTCGGCGACTCGCGCAGGTGCCGGGCGAATCCCTCGGGGCCGAGGTCCACGAGGAGCTGGCGGGAGCCGGCGGGCGGCTCGCCGGCCGGCAGCGGCGGCAGCTTGGTCAGCGGGTCGAGCACGTCGGGCCGCCGGCCGTGCGGCTGGTTCACCGTCACGTCGGCGAGGTAGGTGAGCAGCTTGGTGCCCCGGTCGGCGGAGGAGCGGGCGGTCAGCAGGTGCGGGCGCTGCTCGATGAAGGAGGTGGTGATCCGGCCGGCCTGGAAGTCGGGGTCGTCCAGGACCGCCTGGAGGAACGGGATGTTGGTGGCCACGCCGCGGATGCGGAACTCGGCGACCGCGCGCCGGGCCCGGCCGATCGCGGCCTGGAAGTCGCGGCCCCGGCAGGTGAGCTTGACCAGCATCGAGTCGAAGTGGGCGCTGATCTCCGTACCGGCGTGGGTGGTGCCGCCGTCGAGGCGGATGCCGGAGCCGCCCGGGGAGCGGTAGGCGCTGATCCGGCCGGTGTCCGGGCGGAAGCCGTTGGCGGGGTCCTCGGTGGTGATGCGGCACTGGAGGGCGGCGCCGCGCAGGGTGACCGTGTCCTGGGACAGGCCGAGGCCGGCGAGGGTCTCGCCGGAGGCGATCCGCATCTGGGCCTGGACCAGGTCGACGTCGGTGACCTCTTCGGTGACGGTGTGCTCGACCTGGATGCGCGGGTTCATCTCGATGAACACGTGGTTGCCGTCGCGGTCGAGGAGGAACTCCACGGTGCCGGCGTTGCGGTAGCCGATCTCGCGGGCGAAGCGGACGGCGTCGGCGCAGATCCGGTCGCGCAGCTCCGGGTCCAGGTTGGGCGCGGGGGCCAGCTCGATGACCTTCTGGTGGCGCCGCTGGAGCGAGCAGTCCCGCTCGAAGAGGTGGATGACGTTGCCTTCGCCGTCGGCGAGGATCTGCACCTCGATGTGGCGGGGCTCCACGACGGCCTTCTCCAGGAAGACGGTCGGGTCGCCGAACGCGGAGGCGGCCTCGCGGGAGGCGGCCTCGATGGACTCGCGCAGCTGAGCCGGGTCCTCCACGCGGCGCATGCCGCGCCCGCCGCCGCCGGCCACCGCCTTGACGAAGACGGGGAAGCCGATCTCCTCGGCGGCGCGCACCAGTTCGTCCACGTCGGTGGAGGGCTGACAGGAGCCGAGGACGGGCACGCCCGCGGCGCGGGCGGCGGCGACCGCGCGGGCCTTGTTGCCGGTCAGCTCCAGGGTGGCCGCGCTGGGGCCGACGAAGGTGATGCCGGCCTGCTCGCAGGCGCGGGCCAGTTCGGGGTTCTCGGACAGGAAGCCGTAGCCCGGGTAGACGGCGTCGGCGCCCGCCCGGCGGGCGGCGCCCACGATCTCCTCGACGGAGAGGTAGGCCCGCACCGGGTGCCCCGGCTCCCCGATCTCGTACGCCTCGTCGGCCTTCAGCCGGTGCAGCGAGTTGCGGTCCTCGTGCGGGAACACGGCGACGGTGCGCGCGCCGAGTTCGTAGCCCGCCCGGAACGCGCGGATCGCGATCTCTCCACGGTTGGCGACCAGCACCTTGCGGAACATCATGGATTCCCTTCAGCTGCCTGCCGGCGACGAACACCCTGGTGTCAGCCACACCTGCCGTACTCGCGGCCACCCTAGGGGGTGCCCGCACGGGTCGATGTGCGAAAACCATCACACTGACGGGGTGGGCCGCGCCACACGGGCGCGCCGCGACGCGATGCCCCGGGAGGCCGGACGCCTCGCGTTACGGCCGGTGCGGACCCGCGCCCGGTGCCGGAACTCGCCGGCCGTCGCCGAGCGGGTCGGGCGTCACCGGCCGGCCTGGCGTCACCGGCCGGCCTGGCGTTCGAGGCAATGCGCCGGGACCTTGGTCCGGGCGTTTCCGGGGCGGTCGGCCGCCGGAGTGGGGCCGGGGGCGGGCGGCGGTGTGCGCGAGGGCCGTCGGCGCGCGGGCCACAGGGACCGTACGGCGGAGCGGAACCGTCCTCCCCGGCCGCTCAGCAGGCCGAGCAGAAGCGCCGCGGCCACCGCGATCAGGTGCTCGCGGCCGGCCAGGTTGGGGACGGCGATGGACTCCCACACCATCGAGCCGCCGGTCAGCGTGAACACCACGGGCGCGCGGCGGACCACCGAGAAGTAGGTGAACAGACCGACCACGGCCGCCGAGGGCCCGGTGTCCAGGACCTGCCCGGCCTCGGGCGGCAGCCCGAACCCCCACCAGCCGGGCCCGAGCGCGATCATCAGGCGGGCGGTGAGGGTGCCCGCCAGGGTGGTGGCGTAGGCGATCACCAGGGTCCGGGCCCGGCCCAGGGTCAGTTCGGCGAGGGCGAAGGCGAGGAACAGCTGGGTGATGCCCGCCCAGACCGGCAGGTCCAGCGCGGGGACGTACAGCGACACGGGGGTGCGCAGCAGGGACAGCCACAGCGGCAGCTCGGCCCGGACCCCGCCGAGCCGCTCCACCCACAGCGCTCCGGTGGGGTGCTGGGCGATGTCGTGGAAGAAGACGACGCCGGACGCGGCGACGAAGGCCAGCAGCAGCCCGGACAGTCCGCGCCGCGCGAGCCGCCGTACCGGGTCGACGACGACGGCGTGCCACTCGCCCCACAGCGTCCGCCCGGTGAACCGGGCGAGCCGCGCGAGCAGCGGACGGACGCGCGGGGTGCGCCCTTCAGCGGTCATGAGGCACGGCAGCCCGTCGCCGTCGGTTCCCCCGTCACGCACACCGCCCCCTTCACCTCGCGCCCGGCGGTCCGACCGTGCGAGGCGTTTCGTCCGTCATACGTCCGCTTCAGGCGTCATCGTACGGATGCGCCGATCGCTCCGGTCCGACCCGTCACCCGTGCAGTCCAGCGAGCCGGGAGGCCGGCGTCAAGATCCGCCGTGGGGGCGCGCCGGTGTGGGAAGGCCCACAGGCGTACGGCGCTGAAATCCGGGGCCGGGAGGCAACCGGCGCCGCCGCGGAACCGTCCTCGGAGACAGGCGTTTTTCGCTACCGCGGACGAGAACAGGCACGGAACCTTTCTATTTCGATCACGAACTCTCGTATAGTGACGGCCAGTTCACCACCGGTGTCACGTCTCACCCACCCGATGTTCCCGCCAGCCCCGCCCCAGCCTGCCGCCTCCGCCGCAAGGACCAGACCGGACCGATGACCGCGCCCACGCATCCCGGCGACCGACCTTCCCTCCGTACGTTCGTCTCCGCCCTCGCCGTGACCGGTGTGCTGTCGGCCCTCGGGGTCTGCGCGGCCGTGGCGGCGGCACCGGACTCGGTGCGCACCCCGCTCGCCGCGGGCGCGGGCGCGGCGGCGGTCCTGCTCAGCGCGGCGGTCGCCACGGCCGCGCACGCCCTGCGGACCGCGCGCGGCACCCGGCGCCGGCTGGAGAGCGTCACCCAGGACGTCGGACGGCTGCTCCAGCAACAAGCCCGTACGGCCGAGGAGGCGCGCCAGGAGCAGCAGCGGCTCATCGACGAACTCGCGCAGCAGCGCACCGAGTTCACGGAGTCCTTCGCGGCCGAACGCGCACGCCTGGAGGAGGACGGCGCACGGGAGCTGAACCGGCTGGCGAAGGAGAACGCCCGTCTGACGGGCGAGCTGGAGCGGGCCCGGCGGGACCGGGCCGCCGCGGTCGCCGCGACCTCCAACGCGGCCGCCCGCATGCAGGCCCTCGCCACGGCGACCCTCGCCGACCTGCGGGCGATGGAGGACCGGCACACCGACGAGGACGTGCTGGCCGACCTGCTCCACCTCGACCACCGCACCGCCCAGGCCGGCCGGCTCGCGGACTCCATCGCCGTGCTCACCGGGGCGCGTTCGGGCCGCCGCTGGGCGCGGCCGATCGGGATGGAGTCGATCCTGCGGGGCGCGATGGGACGGATCGCCGGGTACCGGCGGGTGCGGGTGCACTCGGTCAGCGAGGCCGCCGTCGCCGGGCACGCCGCCGAGGGCGTGATGCACGCGCTCGCCGAACTCCTCGACAACGCTGCCAACTTCTCGCCGCCGACCGCGGAGGTCCACGTCTACGTGGAGGAGGTGCCGGCCGGGGTCATCGTGTCCGTGGAGGACAGCGGGCTGGTGATGGGCGAGGTGCAGCTGCGCCGCGCCGAGCGGGCGGTCTCCGGTGACGTCTTCGAGCTGGGCGGTCTGACCGGCACCCGGCTCGGGCTCGCCGTGGTCGGCCGCCTCGCCCGCAAGCACGGACTCACGGTGTCGTTCCGGCCGTCGGCGCGCGGCGGCACGGGCGTGCTGCTGCTCATCCCGCAGGAGATCCTGACCAGCCCCGCCCCCGCGGCCGCCGAGCCGTCCGCCGCGGCCCCGGGGCCGGAGAGCGCCCCTTCCGCGCCGGTACGGGAGGCCGTGGACACCGGCGTCGTCCACGAGCCCGCCGCGCCGTCGGAGGAGGGCCCGGCCGGTCTGCCCAGGCGTCGCCGGGGCCGCACCCTCGCCCGGGCGGAACGCGCCCGGACGACGCCGGACACGCCCGGGCACCGTACGGCCCGCGGCACTGCGGACCACGGCACCGCTTCGGCCACCGACGCACCGCGCTCCGCGTCGAACGATGCCACGCACGCCACCGCGACGGACACCGCCGGGCACCGCACCGCACCGGCCGCCGGTGCCGAGCCCGGCACCGCGCAGGACGACCCGCGGCACCACGCCTCCCCGGCCGCCGACGCACCCCGCGCGGCCCCCGCCGCCGACACGGGCAGGACCCGCGCCGCCCGTTTCAGCAGCTTCCGTCAGGCGGTGCGGCCGCCCGCACCGGGCACCCGCCGCCCCGGCTCCACCCCGGGAGATTCGGCACCGGACCGGTCCCGTGGCCGCACCACCGACCCCGCGCACACCACGGCACCGGACGAGCGGGCCGCCACCCCGCCGCCGGACGACGGTGTGCCGGCCGGCGAGTCCCCGCACGGCGCCGGCGAACACGGCTCCCCCGCCCCCTCCCACCCGCACGCGTACCCGGAAGGCGACACCACTTCATGACCGGCCCGACCACCGCCGACGACAAGCTCACCTGGCTCCTGGAGGGCCTGCTGGAGAGGACCCCGGGCGCCCGGCACGCGCTCGTGCTGTCCCGGGACGGGCTGAAGCTGTGCCGCACTCCGGAGCTGAGCGTCGACCAGGCGGACCAGCTCGCCGCGATCGCCGCCGGCATCCAGTCGCTGTCGCACGGCGCGTCCGTGGAGTTCGGCGACGGCAGCGGCGGTGTCCGCTCGGCGATGACGGAGTTCTACGGCGGCGTGCTGTTCATCGTGGAAGCGGGCGACGGCGCCCATCTGGCCGTGGTCGCCACGGAGGACGCGGACGCCGGCGTCATCGGCCACAACATGAGCGAGTTGGTGGAGCAGCTCGGCGAGCACCTCACCGCTCCGCCCCGCACGTCATGAGCCGACCGGACAGCGACCGGCCGGACGGGGGCCGCCCGGGCATGAACCGCCCGGGCCGGGACGACGCCCCCGACCGGCTGTACACCATCACCCAGGGACGCACCCGCACCGGCCCCGACAACCCCTTCGACCTGGTCACCCTCGTGGTGGCCGAGTCGGAGCCGGCGGCCGGCATGCAGTCGGAGCACGTGGCGATCCTGGAGCTGACCCGGTTCCCCGCCTCGGTGGCGGAGATCGCCGCCGAACTGCGGCTGCCCGTGGGCATCACCAAGGTGCTGCTGTGTGATCTGCTCGCGGCGGGCCGGGTCAGCGCCCGGCACCCGCGCAGACCGGCCATTACCGATCCCGACATCCTGGAGCAGGTGCTCGTTGGACTCCGCAACCTCTGACGCGCGCACTCCCGCGCGCATCCCGCTGGGTGCCTCCGCCGACCAAGGTTTCAAGATCGTGGTCGTGGGCGGCTTCGGCGTCGGCAAGACCACGCTGGTCCGCTCGGTCAGCGAGATCCGTCCCCTCAACACCGAGGAGACGATGACGCAGGCCGGTGCGACCGTGGACGACATCCGCCAGGTGCGCGGCAAGTCCGGCACCACCGTCGCCTTCGACTTCGGCCGGATCAGCCTGGACGCCCGCAATGTGCTGTACCTGTTCGGCGCGCCCGGACAGGAGCGGTTCTGGTTCCTGTGGGACCGGCTGTTCTCCGGCACGCTCGGGGCGGTCGTCCTGGTGGACACCCGGCGCATCGACGACTCCTGGTACGCCATCGACCGGCTGGAGCACCACGGCACGCCGTTCATCGTCGCCTGCAACGACTTCGGCGGTCCGGTCCGCGCCGGCGCGGACGTCCGCGAGGCCCTCGACCTGGATCCGCAGGTGCCGCTGGTCGACTGCGACGCCCGCTCCCGGGAGTCGGGCAAGCAGGTGCTGATCACGCTGGTGCAGCACGTGAAGAACCGGTACGCCGACCCGTCCGCGCGGACGGTCCTGCCCCGACAGGAGCTCGTGTGACCACGCCCGACGCCGTCCCGCTGAGCGGACCCCGGTTCCAGACCGAACCCGCCCGCCTGTACCGGGAGATGCGGCGCGACCACGGCGCCGTCGTGCCGGTACTGCTCGACGGCGGCATCCCGGCCTGGCTGGTGCTCGGCTACCGGGAACTGCACCAGGTGACCGGTGACCCGGTGCTGTTCAGCCGGGACTCGGACCTGTGGAACCAGTGGGAGAACGTCCCCGCGGACTGGCCGCTGCTGCCGATGATCGGGCACAAGCAGCCGTCGATCCTCTACACGGTCGGCGAACGGCACCGGCAGCGCGCGGCGATGATCAGCAACGCGCTGGAGGCGGTGGACGCGTTCGAACTGCGCGCGCACGCCGAGCGGTTCGCGGACGAGCTGATCGACGCGCTGTGCGCGGCGGGCGAGGCCGATCTGGTCGGGCAGTACGCGATGCTGCTGCCGGTGCGGGTCCTGGCCCGGCTGTACGGCTTCCCGGACGAGGACGGCCCGGGGCTGGTCACCGCCCTGAACGACATGATCGACGGGCGGGAGCGGGCGCTGGCCGGACAGGCCCATCTGGCCGCGTCCATGGCGCAGTTGCTGGCCGACCGGCGCAAGGAGCCGGCGGCCGACGTGGTCTCCCGGATGCTGGCCGACGAGAGCGGGTTCAGCGACGAGGAGATCGCGCAGGACCTGATGGTGATGATGGCGGCCGGGCACCAGCCGACCGCCGACTGGATCGGCAACTCGCTGCGGCTGATGCTCACCGACGACCGGTTCGCCGCCTCCCTGTTCGGCGGGCGCAACAGCGTCGCCGAGGCGATGAACGAGGTGCTCTGGGAGGACACGCCGACGCAGAACGTGGCGGGCCGCTGGGCCTCCCGTGACACGCACCTCGGCGGCCGCCGCGTCAAGGCCGGTGATCTGCTGCTGCTCGGTCTGCAAGGGGCCAACTCCGACCCGCAGGTGCGGACCGACGCCTCCGCGCTGACCGGCGGCAACAACGCGCACTTCTCCTTCGGTCACGGCGAGCACCGCTGTCCGTTCCCCGCGCAGGAGATCGCCGAGGTGATCGCGCGGACCGGTATCGAGGTGGTCCTGGACCGGCTGCCCGACATCGATCTGGCGGTGCCCGCCGAGTCCCTCACGCGCCGGCCCTCGCCCTGGCTGCGGGGACTGTCCGCACTGCCCGTCCGGTTCAGCCCCGTACCCGCCCGCTGACCCGCGCCGCCCCGGCCGAACCGCTGTTCCGCCGCCCGCCCGGGGGCCGTCCCCGGACGCGGCGCCGTACCCGCCGTACCCGACCCCCGCCCTGGGAGGCACGTCACGATGACGACCGGTACCGAAGCACCCCGCATCGCCCTCGATCCCTTCGTCACCGACCTGGACGCCGAGAGCGCGGCGCTGCGCGCGGCCGGCCCGCTCGCCGCCGTCGAACTCCCGGGCGGGGTCCCGGCGTGGGCCGTCACCCACCACGCCGAGGCCAAGGCACTGCTCACCGACCCGCGGCTGGTGAAGGACATCAACGTCTGGGGCGCGTGGCGGCGCGGTGAGATACCCGCGGACTGGCCGCTGATCGGCCTGGCCAACCCGGGCCGCTCCATGCTCACGGTGGACGGCGCCGACCACCGCCGGCTGCGCACCCTGGTCGCGCAGGCGCTCACCCCGCGCCGGGTGGAGCGGATGCGGGAGCGGATCGAGAAGCTCACCCAGGGCCTGCTGGACGCGCTGCCCGCGGACGGCGGGACCGTCGACCTGAAGGCGGCCTTCGCCTATCCGCTGCCGATGTACGTCATCGCCGACCTGATGGGCATCGACGAGGATCTGCTGCCCCGGCTGAAGGTGCTGTTCGAGAAGTTCTTCTCCACGCAGACCCCGCCGGAGGAAGTCGTCGCCACCCTCACCGAGCTGGCGCAGATCATGGCGCGGACGGTGTCGGCCAAGCGGGCCGCTCCGGGCGACGACCTGACCAGCGCGCTGATCCTCGCCTCCGAGGACGGCGACCACCTCACGGACGAGGAGATCGTCTCCACCCTCCAGCTGATGGTGGCGGCGGGCCACGAGACCACGATCTCGCTGATCGTCAACGCCGTCGTGAACCTGTCCACCCATCCCGCACAGCGCGACCTGGTGCTGTCGGGCCGGGCCGACTGGTCCGCGGTCGTCGAAGAGACCCTCCGCTACTCCACCCCCACCTCCCACGTCCTGATCCGCTTCGCGACCGAGGACGTGCCGGTCGGCGACAAGGTGATCCCGGCCGGGGACGCGCTGATCGTGTCGTACGGCGCGATCGGCCGGGACGAGGGCGCCCACGGCCCGACCGCCGGGGAGTTCGACATCACCCGCGACACGAGGAACCGGCACATCTCCTTCGGCCACGGCCCGCACGTGTGCCCCGGCGCCGCCCTGTCCCGCCTCGAGGCGGGCGTCGCCCTGCCCGCGCTGTACGCCCGTTTCCCCGGCCTCGACCTGGCGGTCCCCGCGGCCGAGCTGCGCAACAAGCCGGTGGTCACGCAGAACGACCTGTACGAGCTGCCGGTACGGCTGAATCCGTGACGCCGCGGAAGACCCTCCCGTCCGGCACGGCTTGACTTCGAGAGCGCTCCAGCTCGTAGCGTCGCAGAGCGCCGGTGCGCGCGGCCCGCACCCGGCTCCCCCCACGGGATGCCGGGTGCCGGATTCCGTCGCTAGATGGAAGAAGGCCCTCGCGCCCCGGAGCACGACCGACGAACGCACGAAAGGCTGTGACCAGGACATGCACAAGCGCAGGCTGCGGGACCTCCAGGTATCGGCCATCGGACTCGGATGCATGGGGATGTCCGCCTTCTACGGCTCCGCCGACCAGGAGGAGGGCATCGCGACCATCCGGCGCGCCCTGGAACTCGGCATCGACTTCCTCGACACCGCGCAGGTCTACGGGCCGCTCACCAACGAGTCGCTCGTCGGTGAGGCGATCAGGGGCCACCGCGACGAGTACGTCATCGCCACGAAGTTCAACTACCGGATGGACGACGCCGTCCCCGGCGACATGAGCACGGTCGGCCGGCAGGACGGCTCGGCCGAGCACGTGCGCAGCTCGGTGCACGGCTCGCTCAAGCGGCTCGGCACCGACCACATCGACCTGTACTACCAGCACCGGGTCGACCCGGACGTGCCCATCGAGGAGACGGTCGGCGCGCTGGGTGAGCTGGTCGCCGAGGGCAAGGTGCGGTACATCGGGCTGAGCGAGGCGAGCGCGGAGACCATCCGGCGCGCACACGCCGTGCACCCGGTCACCGCGGTGCAGAGCGAGTACTCGCTGTGGACGCGGGACGTGGAGGCCGAGGTGCTGCCCACCTGCCGGGAGCTGGGCATCGGCTTCGTGCCGTACTCGCCGCTCGGCCGGGGTTTCCTCGCGGGCCGCTTCACCTCCCCCGACGAGCTGGACGAGAACGACTTCCGGCGCACGAACCCGCGCTTCACGGACGCCAATCTGGAGGCGAACCGGCGGCTGGCGGAGAAGGTGAAGGAGATCGCCGCCGAGAAGGACGTGACCCCGGCCCAGCTGGCCATCGCGTGGGTGCTGGCCCAGGGCGAGGACCTGGTGCCGATCCCGGGCACCAAGCGACGCGCCTACCTGGAGCAGAACGCCGCCGCGGTGGGCATCGAGCTGACCGAGGACGACCTCGCCCGCATCGACGCGGAGCTGCCCGCGGCGGCGGGTGAGCGGTACGACGAGGCCGGGATGAGGGCCGTCAACCGCTAGCGCGCCCGACGGGGGGACCCCACCCGGCGGCCGGGCTGCCGTCGGGTTCCCCGTACCCCTTCGCGTACCGGGACGGACAGGGCGGAACGGACCCTGTGAGGAACCCCACGCACACCCCAACTCCCCGGGGGCAGCCGCCGTTTGACGGAGGTCACCGGACACCGGCGGACACCGCGGCGTCGGCCGTGCCGTCCCGTCTGCCACCATGGTCGGCGCCCTGACCTGGCAGCCCCGGCCGTGCAGCGCTGCCGATCCGACGGGCTCGCCGGTCGTTCCGTTTTCCCGGTTGTCGAGTGTCCCGTCGTGTCTTCAGACCCTGCCCAGCCCCCGTCCCTGTCCATCACCGCCCCGGCCCCGCGTTCGCCGTGGCGTTCCCTGCGGCACCGGGGCATGCGCTGGTGGTCGGCCGCGAACTTCGTCTCCAACGCCGGCACGTGGATGCAGCTCACCGTGCAGAACCTGCTCGTGCTGCACATCACGGGCTCGGCGGCGGCCACCGGGCTGTCCATGTCCGTCCAGGCGGCGCCCGCGCTGTTCGTGAGCCTGCTCGGCGGCGCTGCCGTCGACCGCTGGCCCCGGAAGCTGACGGTCACGGTCAGCCAGGCCCTGCTCGGCGCGGTCGCCTTCACCACGGCGCTGCTCGTGGCGCTGGACCGGATCGACATGACGGCGCTGCTGGTGCTGGCCGGCGTGACCGGCCTCATCGCCACCGTCGACGGACCGGCCTGTGCCCTGCTCGGCAACGATCTGGTGCCGGTGGCGGACGTGCCGTCCGCGATCGGGGTGGGCGCGCTGGTGCACAGCGCGGGCCGGCTGGCCGGCACGGCGCTGGCCGGGGTCACCGTAGGTTTCCTCGGCACGTCCGCCGCGTACGCCGCGAACGGGCTGTCGTTCCTGTTCGTGGCCGCCGTGGTGCCGTTCCTGCGACCGGCGCCCGGGTCCGCCGGGGAGCCGGCGGCCGGGGCGCGGGCGGTTCCGGCGCGCGCGGGCATGACCGTACGGGAGGGCCTGTCCTTCTTCGCGCGCCGGCCCCGCCTGGTCGCGCTCGCGGGCATCACCGGCCTCAGCTCCGTCTTCGGCCGCAACTACGGCCTGACGCTCGCCGTCCTCGTCACCGGGCCGCTGGCCGGCGGCGCCGGGGCGTTCGGCACGGTGTCCACGGTGCTCGCGGTCGGCGGCATCCTCGGCGCGGTCCTCGGTGCCCGGCTGCGCCGCCCGTCCGTGCGGACCGTGGGTCTGCTGGCGGCGGGGGGCGCGCTGCTCCAGGTGGTGGCGGGGCTTTCGCCGTCACTGGCCGTGCTGCTGGTCCTGGTGCTGCCGATGGCGATCGTGGAGTCCGTCTCCGACACCGCCGGTACGGCCGTCCTCCAGACGGATCCGCCGCCGCACCTGCGGGGCCGGGTGCTCGGCGTGTGGAGCAGCGTCGGCACGGTGTGGAGCCTCGGCGGTCCGCCGCTGCTGGGCCTGCTGATGGAGTGGGCCGGCGCACGCGGCGCGCTGGTGGCCGGCGGACTGCTCATCGCCGGGCCCATCGCCGCGGGCCTGCTGCTCCGCCGCCGCTGCGAGCCGGTGCCCCTGGCACTGGCCGCGCGGGACGGCGACGTCACGGGCCGCCAGGCGCTGAGCACGGCGGCGTGACGCCCTGCTTGGGCGCGGCAACGTGAGCCCCGCCGGACGGCTCCACCGGACGGCTCCGGGGGGCGCCGGCCGGACCTGCCCGGCCCCGGCTCACCACCCCTCAGTCGTGCCGGCCAGGCAGGTGGTACACGTGGAACGCCTGGCCGATCACCGGCTGGGCGACGTTGCGTACGCGCACGCCCCCGCGGGGCGCTGAGCACGACGGCGTGAAGCCCGGGGAGCGGGCTGCGTGGGCCTCGCCGGATACGACAGCTCCACCGGGCGCCGGCCGGACCTGCCCGGCCCCGGCTCACCGCCCCTCAGTCGTGCCGGCCAGGCAGGTGGTACACGTGGAACGCCTGGCCGATCACCGGCTGGGCGACGTTGCGTACGCGCACGCCCCCGCTGGTCATGCCGTGCTCGGTGCCGGCGTGGGCGTGGCCGTGCACCGCGAAGTCGGCGCCGCCGGTGTCGATGGCCTCCGCGAGCAGGTAGCTGCCGAGGAAGGGGTAGATCTCCAGCGGCTCCCCGGCCAGGGTGTCCGGCACCGGCGAGAAGTGGGTCAGCGCGATCCGCACGTCGCAGTCCCACTCGTGCAGGTTCTTCAGGGCGCTGTGCAGCCCGTCGGCGCTCCGCCGGGTGTAGCGGACGAACTCCTTCATCAGCGGTTCGCCGAACTCCCCCGCGCAGCGGCCGACGAAGCCGCCGCCGAAGCCCTTGGTCCCGGCGACCCCGATGCGGGCGCCGTCGGCGGTGACGACGGCCGCCTGCCCTTCGAGGACGTGCGCGCCGGCGTCCCGGAGGATCGCGGTGACCTCCTCGGGCCGTTCGTCGTGGTGGTCGTGGTTGCCGAGCACGGCGACGACGGGCACCCCGAGATCTTTGATCTCCCGGGCGACGATCGCGGCCTCCTCCGGTGTGCCGTGGCGGGTGAGGTCGCCGGCGAGCAGCAGGACGTCGGCGCACTCGGGCAGTGTTTCGAAGGAGGGCCGCAGGGTGCCCTGGCTCTCGGGGCCCATGTGGATGTCGCCCACGGCCGCGACGCGGATCATGTCAGGTCCTCTCCGTGGTCGGGCGAGGAGGTCCCGGCGATGAGCAGGTCGTTGTGGACCGGGTGCCCCGCCAGTTCCTCGCGGGCCATGCGCAGGATGTGGTCCCGGCACTGGGTGGACGGCACGGTGCCGGTGAGCAGGACGGTGTCGCCGCGCAGTTCGAGCCGTACGCCGAGTTCCGCGAGGTCTCCGGAGGCCAGGTGCTCGGCGAGGTGGGCGACACGGTAGTCGAGA
The DNA here is from genome assembly GCF_040704085.1 of Streptomyces sp. NPDC047841. Lineage (NCBI taxonomy): Bacteria > Bacillati > Actinomycetota > Actinomycetes > Kitasatosporales > Streptomycetaceae > Streptomyces > Streptomyces sp. NPDC047841. Next base: position 72,374 of record NZ_JBEYRP010000009.1, on the reverse strand, counting down.
TTCCCTGCCGCGGGCGGGGGCGGCGGGCTCGTTTCGGTCATGGCTGCCCCTCCTGGGCATCGATCACGTTCAGCCGTTCGAGGAGGAAGAGGAAGGCGGCCGGCATCGGCTCGCCGCCGCAGGTCGCGCGGACCTCGTCCCAGTCGACCTTCTCGCGGACCGCGCGGGCCACCGGCAGCACCGACCCGAAGTCGCAGTAGTGCTCGGAGAAGGCGCTGATCAGGCTGCGGATGAGGTCGGTCGGTGACAGGACCGGCATGAGCACCGAGTCGACCGGCAGGACGTGGGCCCGGTCGAGCATGTCCCGGGTGACGGGCTGGTGGGCCAGCGCGAAGATGATGTCGACGTTCTGCCCGTGGCAGGTGGTCTTCAGCAGCCAGTCCTCCGGTGGGGTCCGCACCGGCAGGCCGGCCTCGCTCAGTGTGGCGGCCACCGCCTCGGCGTCGTCGGGAAGGATGGCGAAGTCCGCGTCGTGCTGGAGGTAGCGGCTGCCGCCGTGGGCGTAGACGGCCACACTCCCGGCGAGCGCGAAGGGGTGGCCCGCGCGTTTGAGGAGCGAGCCGATCTCCTTCGTCGCCTCCAGAATCGCCTGGCTGCGGTCGTGCGGCAGTTGCGCCGGTTCCGGCGCGGACGAGAACTCCAGGTCGGGACCGTCCGAGGCGAGCCGGAGTTCGGTGACATCCGGTCGCCTGAGGGGTGCGGTGTCCTCCCCGTTGTGCGTCATGACCTCTCCATTCGGCACCCTGCTTCCCGGGACGGCCGGATCGGCCCCGGGGTCGGTACGGGTACCCGGCGCGCCGCCGGCAACACGACGTCACCGAGAGGCTTCACTCGTCCGAGGCCGGGGTGGGGTTGCCGGGGGGCCGGGGCGGGATGGCCGGGGGCCGGGGCGGGGCCAGCCGGGGCGCCGGTAGCTGGGGTGCCGCGCGTTGGGGTACGGACACGGCCGGGGCGGGGTCGGCCGGGGCCAAGGAGGGATCGGCCAGGGGCAGGGTCGGCCGAGGCCGGGGCGGGGCCAGCCCCCGAAGTGTGCTCGCCCGCACAGGATCTCCCGAGACGGGAACGGCCGAGCTGGCACCCCCGAGGTAGAACCGACCGCTCTGGAACCAGCCCCCGAAGTGTCCTCGCCCGCACAGATCGCCCGGGGTGACACCGCCAGGCGGGACCACCCAAGGCGGGACCACCCGAGGCTGGGACCGCCCGAAGTGGCACCCGCCGCAGGGGATCGCCCGCGCCGGCCCCCCGAGGCGGCTTGCCCGGCGGCCGGTCCGCCGGTTCCGCGGCCGGCGGCCGGCCGGGCAGCGAGTGGCCGGGTGACCAGGCCGGGAGCACGCTGGTAGGCATGGCACCCGGGGCCCCGCGCGTCCGTCTCCGGCAGCCGTGGCGCTCGGTCCACGCGCTGCTGGCGCTCCCGGTCGTGCTCATCGTGGTGATCACGATCGTGGACCTGCGGCTGCCCTGGGACATCCATCTCGGACCGGCCCTGGTCATCGCGCCCGCGCTCACCCCGTCCTTCGCCGGCCCCCGGGTGACGGCGGGCGTCGGGGCACTGGCGGTGGGCGGCCAGTTGCTCATCGGCACCCACCGCGGCGGGCTCGCCACCAGCAATCACATGGTGCAGCTCGTCACCCTCGTGATCCTCGTGGTGCTCACCGTCGTCTACAGCGTCCTGCGCGAGCGCCGGCAGGCCCAGCTGGCCCAGGTCCGCACGGTCGCCGAGGCCGCGCAGCACGTCCTGATGTGGCCGTTGCCCGAGCAGATCGGCCCGCTGCGGATCGCCTCGCTGTACCTGGCCGCCGAGGACGAGGCCCAGATCGGCGGCGACCTCTACGCGGCGACCGTGTCCGACGGCTCGGTCCGCCTCCTCATCGGTGACGTCCGCGGCAAGGGGCTGCCCGCCATCGGCGAGGCCGCGCTGCTGCTCGGCTCGTTCCGGGAGAGCGCCCACCGGCGCATCCCGCTGGCCGAGCTGGCGACCCGGCTGGACCAGAGCGTCACCCGCTACGCGGCCGATCTGGAGAGTCCGGAGGAGGAGGGCGAGCGGTTCGCCACCGCGCTGCTGCTCGACATCCCGGAGCGCGGCCCGGTCACCATGACCAGCTGCGGCCATCCGCCGCCGCTGCTGCTGAGCCCCGGCCATGTGGTGACCGTGCCCAGCCTGCACCCGGCTCCGCCGCTCGGGGTGCACGCGGCTGCCGAGCACACCCTGGACGTGTTCTCCTTCGAACCGGGCGACACGCTGCTGCTCTACACGGACGGGGTCATGGAGGCCCGGGACGAGCACAACCGGTTCTATCCGCTCGCCGACCGGGTCGTGCGGTGGACCGAGGACAGCCCCGAGGCGCTGATGCACCGCCTGCGGCGCGATCTGCTCGCCCACGCCGGCGGCCGGCTCGGCGACGACGCCGCGCTCATCGCCGTACACCGCACCCCCGTCGAGCGCCGCCGCCACCACGGCCGCGGCGAGACGGCCCGCCACGGGTGAGCCCCCCCCCGGCCCCGCCGGAACACGGTCCGGCCATCGGCCCGATCCGCGCCTTACGGCCGGAACCAGGGCGAACACCTGACTTCCGGCGGATAGCGGTACGACGGCACCCGCTCCGGCGCCTTCCGCCGCCGCGTTCAACTGTCCTTGTGGCAAAGTTCAGTTCGGAGGGTGGCCCGCCCTGCCGAGACGTTGCGAGAATCTGCGGCGCCTCGACAACAGGGAGCCCACGTGCGTCAGTTGACCTCCGCGCTCGCCGCCGCCCTCGGCGCGCTCGCCCTCGTCCTCAGCTCGCCCGGCACCGCGGGCGCCAGCGTCCTGCAACTGCTGCCGCAGAACGCCGACGGCCTGGAACAGACCTTCTCCCCCGCCTACGACTACGACGGGGACGGCTGTTACGCCACCGCCGCCATCGGCAGCGACGGCACCATCAACCCCGGCCTGAAGCTGGGCGGTGACGTCAACGGCCACTGCCACGACTACGCCCAGCTCGCCAACGCCAACACCTACTCGCGCGAGAAGTGCAACAACGGCTGGTGCGCGGTGATGTACGCCAGCTACTTCGAGAAGGACCAGGCGACCCTCGGACCCGCCGCCATCGGGCACACCCACGACTGGGAACACGTCGTGGTGTGGATCAAGGACGACACCGTCCAGTACGTCTCGGTGTCCCAGCACTCCGGCTACCAGGTGGCGGCCCGCTCCTCGGTGCGCTTCGACGGCACCCACCCGAAGATCGTGTACCACAAGGACGGCGTCTCGACCCACTGCTTCCGGTTCGCCAACACCAACGACGAGCCGCCGGAGAACGTGACGGGCGGCTGGTTCTACCCGCGGCTGGTCGGCTGGAACGGGTATCCGGCGGGCTACCGCGAGAAGCTGCTGAGCGCGGACTTCGGCGCGGCCACCATCAAGATCGACGACGGCGACTTCCAGTACGCGCTGGCGCACTCCATGCCGTCGGGCATCCCCTTCGACCCCAACGCCTGACCGCGGGCGCGCCCACCGGTCCCGCGGGCACGCCCGCCCGGCCGGCCGGTGGGCTCGGGCCCCGCTCCGAATGGGGCGGGGCGGGACCCGTGCCCGGTGCCCCGGGTCAGCCGGCCGGCTTCAGGTCGGTGATCTTCAGGGTCTTCAGGTCGGACCGAACATCGATCCGGCTGACCTGCGGGTGCGGCCCGTCCCCCCAGGTGAGCGTGACCCTGCTGGTGGCGTGACCGGCGCCGGAGCCGGTGTAGGCGACCTTCCACTTCACCGGCACGTTCTGCGCGAAGAGGATGCCGTCGGCGTGTTCCCTCTTCTCGAAGGCGGCGACCTTCTTCCGCGCGGCGGCGGAGAGGTAGAAGCCGCGCAGCGCCTTGGCACTGGCCGCGGCGGTGGGGTCCTCGGTGGCCCAGACGGCGTCGATGTAGGCGCCGTAGAAGTCGGCCACGTGCTGGGTGACGTTCCGCGGGTCGCCCTGCGCGGACGACACGGCGGCGGCACGGGTCGTGCCGTCCGCGGAGGCTCCTGCCAGGGCGGGTGTGACGGCGGCCAGCGTGAGGCCGGCCGTGAGGGCCGCGGCGGTGAGCAGGGTCTTACGGCTGCGCATGGACATGTGTCCCATTCCCCCGGTTTCTTCGCGACCGGTCCGATCCCGGTCGTCGACAGCCCTTAAGACCGCTTTTCCCGCGCCCCGGTTCCGCTTTCCGCTCCGCTCTTTCCGGTCATTTCCCGGGCAGGGGCTCCCGCCCTTCGACGAGCCGGGCGAGGTTGTCCAGGGCCATGCGAGTGCCCCGTTCGTTGTCCTCGGGCGGAACCGCGTCCGGGACGCCCTCGTGCCGGATCTCCACGACCGTGCCGCCGTCGGCCGCGGTGAGCGTCGTCGTCATGGTCATCGTGGCGCGCAGGGCGTCGTCGCCGGTCTCGAAGGCGAAGACCTCGACGACCAGGGCGCCGGGCACGAGCCGGGCGAAGTGCCCCCGGTAGGTGTCCGTGCGCCCGCCGGACTTCCCGGCGCCCGCCGGGTCGTCGTAGGTGAGGGAGACGCGGAAGGTTCCGCCCTCGCGGGCGTCGAAGGTGTGCACGCGGGCGCTCATGCCGGCCGGGACCCGCCAGGCCGCCACCGCCTCCGGGTCGGTCAGGGCCCGGTAGACGGTGTGCGGTGGCGCGGCCACGTGCCGGGTGACGCGGGTGGTGTACATGGGCTCACGGTAGCGGCCGGCGACCGCCCCGGCCGTCGTACGACGGGAGGCGGGGCCGAGGTCCGGGAGGTGGGTCGGACCCCGGCCCCGGGTCTGTCACGGCTTGCGGGCGACCGCGCCGTACATCGCGATGTCCTCGTCCCGGATGCCCTGTTCGCCGCTGCCGTCGGGGTGCCACTTGTGCACCTGGACGATGCCGGGCTCGACCAGGTCCAGACCCGTGAAGAACGCGTGGGCCTCGTCCAGGGTGCGCAGCCGCATCGGCATGTTGCGGGCCGCGTACTCGCGGGCGACCCGGCCCACCTCCTCGGGGGCGAACTCGGCGGTGCCGATGGACATCGCGAGGTGGCTGCCGGACGGCAGCGGCTCCAGCAGCCGCCGTACGACGCCGACCGCGTCGTCGGCGTCCAGCATGAAGTGGACGATCGCGATGACGGTGAGGGCGACGGGCCGGTTCAGGTCCAGGGTCTCGCGCAGCTCGGGGGCCTCCAGGATGGCCGCCGGGTCACGGAAGTCGGCCTCGATGTACGCGGTCCGGCCCTCGGGGGCGCTGGCCAGGAGGCCCTGGGAGAGGGTGAGCACGATCGGGTCGTTGTCGACGTAGACGACCCGGGACTCGGGGGCCACGGCCTGGGCGATCTCGTGCAGGTTCGGCGAGGTCGGGATGCCGGTGCCGATGTCCAGGAACTGGCGCATGCCCGCCTCCTGGGCGAGCCAGCGCACGGCACGGTTCATGAAGTCGCGGTTGGCCCGCATGTGCACCGGGAGCGCGGGCCACTCCCGGGACATGGCGTCGCCCGCCTCCTTGTCGGCGGGGTAGTAGTCCTTGCCGCCGAGTATGTAGTCGTAGATGCGGGCGGAGTGGGCGTTCTCGGTGTCGATCCGGTCGGCCGGCCATCCGTTGTCGGGCAACGCCGTGTCTCCCATTCGGTCGGGTGGGGCTCGGGGCTTCGCGTCAGCAGGTACGAGGGCGGGGCGGGCAGGCGGTGGGGCGGGCGGTGTCGGGGCGGGTCACCACTCCTTGCGCAGCGCGGCGAGCAGGGTCTCGGTCTTCCGGGCGGACGCGGCCTGGGCGCTGAGCCGGTCCAGGGCCTCCCGGTAGACCACGACCTCGTCGGCCTTGTCGAGGTAGACGGCCCCGAGGAGGCCGCTGAGGTAGGCGATGTCGGGCAGTTCGCGGGCCCGGAACCGGAAGAGGTGGAAGGCACCGGCCGACAGCGCGGGGTGCGGGCCGTTGGCGAACGGCATGAGCTGCACGGTGACCTGGGGCAGCCGGCTGACCTCGATGAGGTGGTCGATCTGCGCGCGCATCACCCCCGGGCCGCCGACCGGCCAGCGCAGCGCGGTCTCGTCCATCACCACCCACAGCCGTGGCGGCGTGGCTCTGGCGAGCAGTTGCTGGCGGCGCATGCGCAGGGCGACGCGGCGCTCGGCGGCCTCGGCGGAGAGGTGCGGGCCGGCCGTGGTGAGCAAGGCGCGGGCGTAGTCCTCGGTCTGGAGCAGGCCGTGCACGAACTGGTTCTCGTACGCCCGGATGTGCAGGGCCGCCTGTTCCAGGCTGAGGTAGGCGGAGAACCAGTCGGGCATGACGTCGCGGTAGGTGTGCCACCAGCCGGGCTTGTTGGCCTCCCGCACGGACTGCAGGAAGGTGTCGATCTCCTGCTGGTCGGTGACGCCGTAGACCCGGAGGAGCTTCTCGGCGTCCGCGAGCCGCAGCCGGGACACCTTGGCGGCCTCCATGCGGCGGATCGTGGAGTGGCTGACCCCGATGGCGGCGCCCGCGTCGGCGTAGCTGAGGCCGGCCCGGGTGCGCAGCTCCTCCAGCCGTCTGCCGAGGATCATGCGCAGCACGGACGGGGCGCCGCCCCAGTCGGTCTCCGCGGTCACACCCACCCCCTCGTCAGGTCCCAGGACACCTTCGCACGCGATCGGTGTGCGCCGCCCATTCGATCACGTTCCGGCCGATGCAGCATGCACTTCGCCGCCTGCAAATTTCAACCTGTCGGTTGCGGAGCGTGGTTGGCGGGTGCCAGAGTGGACTCACTGCTCCGGCCGACCCGAGGAGCAGGCGACGCTGCCGGTCCGGGGAGGCAGGCCACCGCCACGGCCTGCCCTCAGGCGGTGGGACGTCTGCTGCCCGAGCGGCCGGCCGACGCCCGCACCCTCACCCGCGAGGCCGGACGAAAGGCGCACGGCGATGGCTCCGCCCTCCCCCCACCGACGGTTCCCCCGACCGGCCGGCCAGGACGGACGACTCGCCGTGCGGGAACGGCCGTCGTCCTCGCCGGCGACGGCGCCGCACCGGCTGCCGGCCCCGGCCGGCGCCCCTGACCACCCGGAGGCGAGCGCTCTGGTCGACTCCCTGGGCCCCATGGCCCCGACCGCCTCGCCTCCGGGGCCGCACGTCCCGCCCCCGCCCTCCGCCGAAGAGCACCGCTACGGGCGGTGAGACCCTGCCGCGCCCGGGGAGAGGCCCCACCGACCCCCGCGCGCGCTCACCGCACCGCCCCCGGACCATCCCCCACTCGTCCGAAGGACAGCCATGCACCACACCCCCACCCCCGCCCCGGCCGCCGACCCGTCCTGGACCCGCACCCGTCCCAAGCCCGGCTCCCAGGAGCAGGCCGGCTGACGCGAGCGGCGGCCGGCCCGGGCGCCGGCACCCCAGCCGCCGGACCCCCGGCGCGCGTGCGTGCACCACGGCGTCCTGGCCACGACCGGTGGCGCCGGTTCCCGGAGACCCCGTACGACGTCCCGGCCGCGACCCGCTAGATTCACCGCCGGTGCGGAGCGTCCGTGCTCTCGGTGGACCGGTGCCGTGTCCGCCGTGTGTGCCGGGATGCGGGGTCTCATGGGCTGGTCGCTGTTCCGCCGGGGCCGGATCGCGTCGGGGCTTGTGATGCCGGGGCGGTGTACGCCCGGGCGGCATGTCCTGCGCACCGAGCGGCTGTTGCTGTTCACCCCGCGCACCCGACTGGACGTGGCGGCGGCGCTCGCCGCGAGCGCCGACGCGGAGGCGCAACGGTGGCTCGGCACCAAGGCGGACGAGGTGCTGCCCGACCCCGCCGTCCGCCGGGCCCTGCTGGCCTGGCGGCCCGCCGGGGAGGACGGCCGCCGTATCCCCCGCGAGCTGGCGGAACCGTTCACCCCCGGTCCGGACGACCCCCTCCTGCTGGTCTGCGTGCACCGGTCCGGCCTCGGTTACGCCGGTGCTCTCGAACTGCACCACGTGACGGGCGAGATGGGCGGCTGGCTGGCGCCGGGCTGCCGTGGCCAGGGCCTGGGCGCGGAGCTGTTCCGCGCGGGCCTGGAACTGGCCCACGCCCACCTCGGACTGGCCACGGTCCGGGCCGGGGCCGAGCCCGGGAACGCCGCCAGCCGGCGCGCCCTGACCCGCGCGGGCCTCGTCCCCGACCAGGGCCCGCGCCGCCACACCCTGCCCGACGGCCGCGTCGTGGACGCCGTCTGGCACCGGCACGACACCGGGACGCCGGCGCACTGCGGCGACCGCCAGGGATCGTCCCGACGGCGCCCGGCCACCCGGTCCGGGTCCGGGTCCGGCCACCGTACGTCGTAGGCCCAGCCGAGGCGTTAGGACCGGCGGATCAGCGGGGCGGCTCAGGCGTCGGGCATCAGCCCCGCCGCCACCGTGGCCCCCAGCTCCCAGCACGCCTGGACATCGGCCCTGCCCGGTTCGCCGGTGACGGTCACCGGCTCGGCCGCCCGGCGCCAGCCGAGTCCGGTGGTGACGGTCTCGACGGCGCGGACGGCACCGGTGACGTCGTTGCCGCCGTGGACGTAGAAGCCGAAGGGGCGGCCCCGGGTCTCGTCGAGGCAGGGGTAGTAGACCTGGTCGAAGAAGTGCTTGAGGGCGCCGGACATGTAGCCGAGGTTGGCGGGCGTGCCGAGCAGGTAGCCGTCGGCTTCGAGCACGTCGGAGGCGGTGGCCGACAGGGCCGCCCGGCGTACGACGCGCACGCCCTCGATCTCGGGCGTCGTGGCTCCCGAGACGACGGCCTCGAACAGGGCCTGGCAGTTCGGTGAGGGGGTGTGATGGACGATCAGCAGGGTAGGCACACCCGGCACCCTGCCGTGCGCGTACCGTCCCCCGCAAACGGCCGCTCCGGGGCGCCTTTCGAGGCAGACTTCGAGGCACGGTTCGAGGCGCAGTTCGAGGCACAGTTCAAGGCCGTGCGACCGGCTTGCCGGGGACGGGACGTGCGGCCGGAGACCGACAGGAGGAGCAGTCGTGGTCGACGAGGACCGCAGGGCACAGGCCGCCGTGGTGTTCGACGCGCTGGGGCTCGCCTACGAGCAGGCGTTCGCCGGCTCCGCACCGCGCCGGGCGTCGCTGCGCCGGCTGGTGGAAGGGCTGGCGCCGGGCAGCAGGGTGCTGGACGTGGGCAGCGGGACGGGCCGCCCGACCGCGCAGACACTGGCCGAGGCCGGTCACCACGTGCTGGGCATCGACATCTCTCCGGTCATGGTCGACCTGGCCGCGCGGCAGGTGCCCGGGGCCGAGTTCCGGCTCGCCGACATCCGGGAGACGCCGCTGCCGGAGGACTCGTTCGACGCCGCGTGCGCCTACTTCTCGCTGTTGCAGATGTCCCGCGCCGAGCAGACGGCCGTCGTGGCGAAACTGGCCCGCGCGGTACGGCCCGGCGGCTTCGTCGCGCTGGCCACCGTGCCGCTGGACCTGGAGGACGCCGAGGGCCTCTTCATGGGGCAGCCGGTCCGGGTCACGAGCTTCGCCGCGGAGGCGTTCACCGCACTGGTCCGCGGCGCGGGCCTGACGGTCCTGGCGGAGGAGCAGGCCCTGTTCACCCCGGGCACTCCCGAGGCGGAGCCCGAGCCGCAACTCTTCCTGCACTGCGTGCGCGAGGCCGGGTGAGGGGCAGCGGGTGAGCGGCACGCGGTGAGCCGCTTCCGGTGGGCCGCATCGCGGCCGGCGTTGTCGGTGCCCTCGGTTACAGTGACGCCTCTGAACCGAAGGGGAGGCAACAGTGCAGGTCGGGGTGGGGACCGTCGGAGGCCGCATCGTCGTGGCGGCGGCGCTCGCCGCGGTGCTCGGCGGGTGCGCCGAGTCCGCGGACGGTGACGGGAAGGAGTCCGCGAGCGCGTCGGCGAGCGAGAAGGGTACGACGGCCGGGGGCGCGGGCGCCAAGGGCGCGGCGGCGCGCGGCGGCACCATCGGCGCGGCCGGCTCGGCCTGCGAACTGCCCGTGAGCTTCGGCATCGCCCGGCACTGGAAGGCCAAGCCGATAGACGCCGCCAAGGAGTTGGCCGCGTCATCGAAGGGCGAGGACGGCGGCCTCGGCGGGGCGCTCGCCGACGCCTTCCTCCGGCAGGGCCCGGTCACGGCCGCCTGTGAGATCGACGCCAAGCCGGCCGGCAACATCGGCTTCCTGCGGGTGTGGACGGGCAAGGCCGGCGACGAGGACGCGGGCGGTGTGCTGCGCGCGTTCGTCGCCGCCGAGGACAACGTCAGCAAGGCGAGGTACCACTCCTTCAGGACCGGCGGCGGTGTCTCGGCGGTCGAGGTCGAGTACCTGTACACGAGCAAGCTGCTGGACGAGACGAAGAAGGAGAGCGCCTTCGCCGTCAGCACGCCCGACGGTCCGGTCGTCCTGCACCTCGGGGGCATGGACACCCAGGAGCACGAGGAGATGCGGCCCGCGTACGACCTCGCCAAGCAGACGCTCAGGCTGAGTTGAGGTCCGCCGCCCGCTCCCGCGCCGTGGCCCGGCCCAGGTAGGTGAGGGGTCCCGCGTCGGCGACCGGGATCTCGTGGAAGCCGACCCGGTCGTAGAAGGCGCGGGCGGCGGTGTTGACGGTGACCATGCCGAGGTGGACCGCCTGGACGCCCTGTCCGCTCAGGGCGTCCAGGAAGGTGTGGAGCAGGCGGCGGCCGTGACCCTGCCCCTGCCAGGGTGGCAGCAGGTCGATGTGCAGGTGGGCTGGGTAGGCGGCCAGTTCGGGGACGAGCATCCGCTCCGGGTGGTGCAGGAGGCTGATCATCTCCTCCGTGGGCGTGCGGGGAGGCGCGGCGGGCTCCGGGTAGCGGCCGGCCAGCCGGGGGATCCAGCTCCGCCGGAAGTCCTCCACGAAGCGTTCGGTGTCCGCCGTACCGACGATGTACCCCACGGCCCGGCCCGTGCCGTCGTCCAGTACGAAGGCGAGGTCCGGGTCGAAGTGGCAGTACGGCTCGGCGAAGAGCGACGGCATCAGGCGCTGGTCGGGGTAGAGGGCCCTGGAGTCGCCCCCGTTGTGCGCGGTGCGGACGCAGACGTCGGCCACGGCGTCGCGGTCGGCGGGACGGTAGGGCCGTATCGGCGGGTTCGGGTGGAGGGACGGCATGCCCCATCCTCACGTCTTGGGAGCGCTCTCACAAGAGGGTTGCGGCGTATGGCGGCGACCGCCTCGGAGGGGGCCGCCGCCGTACGCGAACGGTCAGTAGCGCATGCGCCTGGCCCGGAGCAGCATGAACAGACCCGACAGCGCGAGCAGCGTGCCGATCGCCGCGGGCCACAGCCGGGCGCCCGTCTCCGCCAGACCTCCCCGGCTCGCCTGGGGTGCGGTCGCCGCGGCCACCGGTGGGGCGTACGCGGCGGCGGTGGCGCCTTGACCCGGCGCGGTGGCGGTGGCCGTGGCGGCCCGACCCGGCGCGGTGACGGACGGGGCCGGTGCCGAACGCGCCGGCGTGGACCGTGGTTTGGCGGACGCGGCGGGTGCCGCCTTGTCGTCCGTGTCGTGCTTGGTGGTGCGGGCGGGCGCCGTCGTCGCGTCGTGCCGTGGCGCCTCACCGGCTCGGGACGCCGACGGCGCGGGCGCGGAGGTGACGTTCCCGGCGCCGCCCTCGGCGGAGCCCTCACCCGGCGCCGCGGTGGCGCTCGGACTCGCCGTCGGCGCCGGCGTCGGTGTCGCGGTGGAGTCGTCGTCGGCCGAGGGGCCGCAGCTGCGGCCGGAGTTGATGCAGTCGACCATCTCGCGCATCAGCTTCTCGTCGAAGACGTTGATGAAGTCGCCATGGTCGGTGACGGGCTTGTGCAGCTGCTCGGGGAAGGAGTCCACCGCGAACAGCGGGACGGTGCGGCCGCCGTCCGCGAGGCTCGGCGCGTCGACGTCGTAGACGATGCGCTGGACCAGCTGCGGAATGGGCACGAAGCCCGCCGGACAGGAGCCGTCGGCGGCCGTGAACGCCACGTGGGTGCGGTGGTTGGCGCTGTCGATGTTGCGGCCGTCCCAGCAGCTCTGGAAACGGAAGGTGCGCACCACGTCGCTGCCCGGCGGGCACAGCGGGTACTTGTCCTTCAGCTGCCGGTTCTCGTAACCGGTGCAGCTCCAGGAGGCGTTGGCGTTGCCGGGGCCGTTGACGAAGGCCTTGGCGTCGCCCGTGATGATGCGCAGCAGGCGCGGCATGGCGGTGACCTTGCCGCGCGGGTTGCCGACGAAGGTCAGCGTGACCTGCGTGGGCGTCACGATCCGGCCCGCGTTGCCCTCCGTGCCGCCGCCCGGCGCTCCGGCGTCCCGCTCCTGGGTGCCGTTCTGCAGGCGCAGCACCGGCCAGTAGTACGACGACTTGTCGCCCCGGTCCGCGCAGCTCGTGCCGGCCTCGGCCAGGTCCTCGTCGCTCGCGAAGGCGTTGTTGCCCTGGTTGCCGACGTAGTCGTGGAAGTGGTGGGCGCCGTTGGAGACGCCGGGGGCGACGATGACGTTGTCGGAGTTGAACAGGCCGCCCGCGTTGACCCCGCAGTCGGAGGTGAAGGTGCCGCGCGAGGCGCCGGCCTGCGGCGGCGGGGCCGGTGCCTCGGGCGGTACGGAGGTGATGTCCGCGTAGTCCGAGACGACGGGCCCGTTGCCGCCCTGACCGGCACCGTTCTGCGCTTGGCCGCTGCCGGTCTGTCCTTGGCCGCTGCCGGTCTGTCCTTGGCCGCTGCCGTTCTGCCCCTGCGCGTCGCCGCCCTGGTCCGCGCCGGCGCCGTCCTGCTCCTGGCCGGTGCCGCCCTGCCGGCCGCCGTCGTCCGGCGTGCCGGTGGCCTGACCGTCGTCGCCGGGGCGCAGGGTGCACGCGGCCAGATCGTCCAGGCCCTGCGGACGTTCCCCCGACCGGCCGATGGCGTCGGCGATCCGTCCGATGGACTCCGACCGCTTCTCCTCCAGCGGTTTCATGACGGTTTCCGCGGCGGAACCGGCGTCCTGGCCGCCGGCCCGCCCCGCCTGCGGCACCTGCTGGTACGCCGCCGCGATCTGCTGGTCCAGCGCGGCGAGTTCGCGGTCGACCTCGGGGCGGGCCGCGTCCGGCACGGCCGTGAGCCGGCCGCCGACATCGGGGCAGTCGATGGTCGCCATGCCCGAGGACAGGACGCGGCCGGAGGCGTCCGTGCCGCCGGAGCCGTCGCCCCGGCCCTCGGTGGCCGAGGCGTAGACGTTCGCCCCGACGAGTCCGGCTCCCCCGAGCATCAGGGCGACCGCGGCGAGGGTCGCGCGTCGTGCGCCGGTCGGGCGTCTGCGCCTGTTGCGTACCAAGGTCGTCCCCTGTGTGATCGCCGGTGGTCTGACCGCCGGTGGGTGTGGCCGGCGGCCGATCATGGAGTTCCCCGGCTTCATACGGCGGGCGGAGCCGCTGTGTTCAACAGGATCGCGAATTCACCGGGACCTCACAGGAAACCATGGTCGCCACCCTTTCCCCGTCGAACGCCGTCGCGAACATCACGAATATGTATCGGACATTTCACACCTCAACCTTCACACGAGGTACACACGTTGGCTAGGTTGACGTGAGGCCGCCGCCCGGCTCTGCCCCGGCGAGCCGCCCAACTGCCCTGCGGGGCAAGGAAGGAGCACGTCTTCCATGTCGCCGGAGAGCCGCGACGAGGTGCGACAGCGGATCGCATCCCTCTACGACCGGGCGGAGAACGACACCGGTAACTTCAACGCGACCCGGGCCATGGCCGCCCGGACGCGTTCGCGTGGCGTACCGCTGGCCAAGCGGGCGGGCCGGCGGCAGGACCCGGCACTGGACGAGGTCGCCCGGAAGTGGTTCGACGCGGCACGCGCCGCTGTCGGCCCGACCGTCCCCGCCGTACTGCCGGCGGACCGGCTGCCCGACAGGTCCGCCGCGCCGACGCGTTCGCGGGAGCCGATCGACGAGTCGCGGCTTCCGGGGGGTGAGCGGGAGGTCCGCGCCCTGCCGGCCGGCGGCGGTGAGCCCCTCGGCCTCCCGAGGGGTGGCGGCGACACCCTGGGACTCCCCGGCCTCCCGGGCGGCGGGGAGACCCGCGCCCTTCCGGGCGGTGAGCGGCAGGCGTTGGGGACGGGCGGCCTGCCCGGACAGCGGTCCCCCGGAAGGGAGTTGGACACCGGCCGGGCGGTGGCCGAGCTGACGACGGGCCCGGTGACGGGCCCGGTGACGACACCGACGAGCGGGTTCCTGTCGGGCGGGGCCTTGCCGGGCGGGTCCCTGCCGACTGGGGCCCTGCCGGGCGGGGCCGTGCAGTCGGAGCCCTCACGGACCGCCGGGCTCCAGGCAACCGGACCCTTGCCCGTGCTGGACACCGGTCCGACCGCGCTGGTCGATGCCGCGAGCGGTAGGGAACTTCCGGGCGCGGGGATCGGGTGGGGCGGCGGTACGGCTGAGACGTCCGGCTGGGGCGCGACGGGAACGGCGGAACCGGTCGGCTGGGCCACGGCCGGACCGGCGAGCCCTGCCGTCGTGCCGGTCGCCGCGCCGCCCGTCGTTCAGCGGGCGGCGGTGCAGCCCCCCCGGGCCCTCCCCGGGTCGGCCGGATTCGTCCGCCTGTCCCCCACCGCTTGGAAGGCCGGGGTGCGGCGGAAGCTCGACACGGCGCGGGACCTGCTGTCCGGGCGCACCGCCCGACCGGGCTCGCCGGACGCCGCCGTTCAGCCGCAGCCGCAGACGCAGCCGCAGCCGCAGACGGCGACGACGACGGCGACAGGGACGGCGACGGCGACGGCGCAGTCCGTCATGGCCTCGGCCGCCCCGTGGCAGCAACAGAGTGCGGAACCTGTTGCGCCGGCAGCGCCGACGACGAGCGCTCCGCCGGTCGGCATCACCGCTCCCGTGACCGACACCTCCGTCCCCCTCCCCCTGCCTCTCCCCCTGCCGGCACCCGCGCCCATCCACTCGCCCCGCGCCCTCCGTGCCGCGAAGGCCATCGCCTTCGCTCGGGCGCAGCTCGGGAAACCGTGCGTGTGGGGTGCGACCGGGCCAGACTCCTACGACAGTTCCAGCCTGACCCAGGCCGCGTGGAAGGCGGCCGGTGTCACGTTGCCGCGTGCCGCGCACGAGCAGGCGCTGGCCGGAACGCCGCTCACGACCGCCGGGCTGGAACCCGGTGACCTGGTGATCTTCTTCAAGGACGACCGGCACGTGGGCCTGTACGTCGGCGACGGGATGATGGTGCACGCGCCCGGACCGGGGTCGTCCATCCGCGAGGAGTCGATCTACGGCGCCGGGGAGGCCGCGATCCACCGGATCGTCCGGCCGGCCTGACGGGGCCCGGCCCCGGGCGGCCGGCCCCGCCGTGCCCATAAGGCAACCCTGGCAGGGGCATAAGATCAGCTTATGAGGTCATAGACGGGACCCGCGTACCGACTTAGGTGTGCCTTAGTTTAGGCTCCTGATCACGTCGCCCATTCACGCTCGAAGGGAACCTGATCATGCCGCGCCCCCTGCGGGTAGCCATTGTCGGAGCCGGCCCCGCCGGGATCTACGCCGCCGATGCCCTGCTCAAGTCCGAGGTGGCCGCCGACCCCGGTGTCTCCATCGACCTCTTCGAGCGGATGCCCGCCCCGTTCGGCCTGATCCGGTACGGCGTCGCGCCGGACCACCCGCGCATCAAGGGCATCATCACCGCCCTGCACCAGGTGCTGGACAAGCCGCAGATCCGTCTGTTCGGCAACGTCGACTACCCGACGGACCTCAGCCTGGACGACCTGCGCGCCTTCTACGACGCTGTGATCTTCTCGACCGGCGCGATGGCCGACCGCGAGCTGCGCATACCCGGCATCGACCTGGACGGCTCCTACGGCGCCGCCGCCTTCGTCTCCTGGTACGACGGCCACCCGGACGTGCCCCGCACCTGGCCGCTGGAGGCCGAGAAGGTCGCCGTGCTGGGAGTCGGCAACGTCGCCCTGGACGTCGCCCGCATCCTCGCCAAGACCGCCGACGAGCTGCTGCCGACCGAGATCCCGCCGAACGTCTACGACGGCCTGAAGGCCAACAAGGCCATGGAGATCCACGTCTTCGGCCGCCGTGGCCCGGCACAGGCGAAGTTCAGCCCGATGGAGCTCCGCGAGCTGGACCACTCCCCGAACATCGAGGTCATCGTCGATCCCGAGGACATCGACTACGACGAGGGCTCGATCGAGACCCGGCGCGGCAACAAGCAGGCCGACATGGTCGCCAAGACGCTGGAGAACTGGGCGATCCGCGACGCCGGCGACCGCCCGCACAAGCTCTTCCTCCACTTCTTCGAGTCGCCGGCCGAGATCCTCGGCGAGGACGGCAAGGTCGTCGGCCTGCGCACCGAGCGCACCGCCCTGGACGGCACCGGCAACGTCAAGGGCACCGGCGAGTTCAAGACCTGGGACGTCACGGCGGTCTACCGCGCGGTCGGCTACCTGTCCGAGAAGCTGCCCAAGCTGCCCTGGGACATCGACTCCGGAACCGTGCCGGACGAGGGCGGCCGGGTGATCGAGGAGGGCGGCACCCACCTGCAGTCCACCTACGTCACCGGCTGGATCCGGCGCGGCCCCGTCGGCCTCATCGGCCACACCAAGGGCGACGCCAACGAGACCGTGGCCAACCTGCTGGACGACTACGCCGGCGGCCGTCTGCACACCCCGGCCTCCCCCGAGCCGGAGGCCGTGGACGCCTTCCTCGCCGAGCGGAACGTCCGCTTCACCACCTGGGAGGGCTGGTACAAGCTGGACGCCGCCGAGCGTGCCCTGGGCGAGCCGCAGGGCCGCGAGCGCGTGAAGCTCGTCGAGCGTGAGGACATGCTGCGGGAGAGCGGAGCGTAGGACCCCCTCCCTCCGGGCCCCTGGGGGCCGGCGCCGGTGCGCCGGCCCCCGCCGCGTTGCGGTGCGTGGCGGCAGGGGTGAACGGGGCCGCCCCTGAGCGGATGGACGGGCGGGCCCCGTTCGCCGGACATTGCGGGGGCCGGGACCGCCGGCCGGGCACGGGTGAACCGCGCTCACCCGACGCGCACCGCGCACACTCCGGGCGTACGGCGCCCGCCCCGCGCTCCGTGCGCACCCCGGGGCGACGCGCGGGGCCGGGCCCCCAGCGCCGTGTCGCCCCGCCGAACGGTGATACTGGGAGGCCCACCCGCCCCCATCAGCAGATTGGCTCATGTCGAACTCCGCCGGCGACCGCGCCACCACCCCGCAGACCCTCTGGGCGGCCCGGGGCCGCCACACCGGTCCCGCCCCCGAGAACGCCGTCCGCCGCACCCTGCGACGGCACAAGGAGAGCGGTGACATCGACGACTTCGCCGAGCCGCCCCCGGCCGGGGACCCGGACCGGCGGGTCTTCGAGGCCCGCTGGCGAGCGGACGGGGCGGTGACCGTGCGGGCCCGGCTCACCCTCGTACCACCGGAGGGCCGGCTGCCCGGCCACGAGTGGCGGCTGGTCGCGGAGGCGGAGCGCCCGTGGGACGACGCCTGGCCGTCGCCCGCGACGCTCTTCTGGCCCGAGGGCGGCCCGGGCGAGGACGACGACGGCTCCTGGGACCACCACGCCACGGTCGCGGGCCTGCGCCTCCGGCACGTCAACGCGCTGCCGGAGGACGACAAGGACATGCGGCGGCTGCTGCGGGACGCGGCCCGGGAGGCGTGGTGCGTCCATGTCGTCGTGCACGAGGCCATGACACCCGACGAGCGGGGCCGGCTGCCGCTGGCGCGGCTGCTGCCGCCCGGGCTGCGGCACCGCGTGATCGAGCACCGGGCCGCACCGCAGCAACTGCGCGCCGTCAACTGGGCGTTGAAGGACCTCGGCGTGGAGGTGCCGCGCGGCGGGGCGGTGCTGCTGCCGCCGGATCCGGCGCCGGAGGCGTACGACGGCCGGGAGCACAGCGTGCGCACCGTCTTCCTGGACGGTTCGGAGCCGGCCGGACTCATCGCGGCGCTGCGGCACTTCGTGGCCCTGCCCCGGCCGCTGCCGGCGGACGCCGAGGAGGCGCTGACCGATCTGCGCGAGAACTGGACCCTGTTGACCCTCCAGGAGGAGCTGGAGCGCGAGCGGCGGCTGGTCGCCATGTACGCCGAGGCGCTGGAGGCGATGACGAAGTCCCGGGACCTGTACAAGCAGGCGGCCGAGCAGGCGCTGGAGGCCCTGGCGGCGTACCGCGACGTCCCCGTGGCCGCCCTCCCCCAGCAGCGCCCCGCCTCGCGGGCACCGGGCACCCTGCAACAGCTGACGCGGACGTTCGAGCGGCTGAAGCTGACGGCCAAGGGCAGGCAGCAGCAGGGGTCCGCCGCGGATCCTGCCGTGAACGGCACGGCGCCGGCGGACGACAGCGCCGGGGCCACGGGCACCGGCGGTAATGCGGACGGCCGTTCATCGTAGGCGTTCGCCGGGGTACACGGACGGTCGTACGGTGCACAGGACGCCCCACTCCCGCAAGGAGCCGAGATGGACACGACCACGACCCTGCTGGTACTCGCCGCCGTCGTAGCGGTGGTGCTGCTCGCCGTCGCGGTCGGTCTGCTGGTGCGGCTGGTGCGGGCGCGGCGGACGCTGCGGCGGGCGGGGCTGCCGACGGGGCCCCGGTGGGTGTTCTGGGGCGCGGTCGCGTATCTGGTGCTGCCCACCGATCTGCTGCCCGACCCGGTCTACCTGGACGACATCGGCGTCCTGCTCCTCGCCCTGCGCAGCCTGCGCGCCGCCCGGCCGCTGCCGCCCGGGACGACCGAGCTCTGAAAACGGCCGGGCGCGGTGTACCGCACCCCGGGCGCTGCCGCGCACCATGGGGCGATGCGACCCGTGTTCACCGGCGTACCCGGTGCCCCGACGGCTCCCGGCGTGGCCGTGGTCGTCGACGTGATGCGCGCGTTCACCGTGGCCGCCTGGGCGTTCCGGCGCGGTGCCGAGCGGATCGTCTTCGCCCGCACGCGGCGGGAGGCGCTGGCTCTGAAGGCCCGTCACCCCCACTGGCCGGCCTGCCAGGACGGGGCGCCGTCACCGGGGTTCGACCTGGTCAACTCGCCCGCCCGGCTGCGTGCGCTGGACCTGCGGGGCCGTACGGTCGTCCAGAAGACCACCGCCGGGACGGCCGGGGCACTGGCCGTGGCGGACGCCGGACTGCTGCTGTGCGCGAGTTTCGCTGTGGCGGGGGCGACCGCCGGGGCGCTGCGACGGGTACGGGCGGACGCGGTGACCTTCGTGGTCACCGGGGACGGCGGACGGGCCGAGGAGGATCTGGCCTGCGCGCAGTACATCGCGGAACGCGTGCGGACGGACGACGCCGACGCGGGCCCCTACCTGGCGCGGGCCCGGCGCTCCGCCGCCGCCGCACGGCTGGCCGACGGTGCGCGGCGCGGGTGGGCCGGTGTCGGTCCCGAGGACGTGGCCCTGTGCCTGGAGACGGATACGTTCCCCTCGGCGATGGCGGCCACCCGGGAGGACGGCCACCTGGTGCTGCGCCCCTGGGCGCCCGGCTCCCAGGCCGGACTCAACCGGGGTCGGCGGGCTGGGCCCGGCCCGTCGTCAGGGCCGTGAGCAGGACCGCCAGTGCGCCGAGTGCCGCTGCCGCGGCCGTCGGGCCGGCGAGCCAGGACGGTGCCAGGGTCGCCGCGCGCAGCCGGGCCGGGTCCGGCAGGTCGAACCGCCCGCCGAGCACGTGTCCGGCGGCGAGCACCGCCGTGACGCCGACCGCGGCCGTCGCCGCCACGAGCCGGGCCGGCACCGCGCGCGCGGTGAGGGCGAGCGCCAGCAGGCCGCACAGCGCCGAGGCGAGGAGGGTGGCCCCGAGGGCGCCGTGGGACAGCCCGGCCCAGTAGCGCGGGGCGTGTGCCGTCCCGCACAGGAACACCAGCGACGCGGCACACCGGGCGGCCCGCACGCTTGCCGTCGGCGACCGGTCGTCCCCGGCCCGGTCCGCGGCGGCCTGTCGTCCTCCCGCCCGCCCTTCCGTACCGGACCACGGCGCCCTCGGGCGCCCATCGACCACGATGCGCCGCGTCTTCACCGTCCCCGCGTCGGCCGGCCGGGCCGCCGGCGCCGGCTCCCCCGCCGCGGACCACCCCGCCTCCGCCGGTTCCTCCGGGGCCGACCACCCCACCTCCCACACGACCGCCGGTGGCGCGGGGGCGACGGACACCGGCCGCTCCTCGGCCTCGCCCGCCTCCCGTTCCGCCGCCAGCCGGCCGATCAGCTCGGCGAGTTCCTCCACGGGCCGGTGCACCGCCACCGCCCGCACGGCGGCTTCCGCGCAGTGGGATGACTCCACCGGGCCGCGGTGCAGCAACTGCACCAGCCGGGAGACGTCCTCCAGGGGGCGGCGCTGGGCGGCGGCCCGGATCGCCTCGTCGGCGCTGTCGCTGTCCCGGGGCGGTTCGGTCAGCAGCGTCACCAGACGGGTGACGTCCTCCACCGACCGTTCGACCGCGACCGCGCGCAGCACGTCGGACGTCATCCGGGCCGGCTCGGGCGCGCTCTCCAGCAGCGTGATGAGCCGGACCACGTCCTCCACCGGGCGGTCGGCGACGGCCGCGTGGACCAGGCCGCGCAGGGGGTCGCCGTGCAGGGGTCCCTCCGGGGGAAGCGGCCGTACCGGCGGCGTGAGCAGGTCCGCGGACGAGGTGGGGACGCCGGGGGCATCCGGTGCCGTGGGTATCACCGAGTCGTCGGGACGAGGGGATGAGGAACAGGTCGTCATCTCGGCTCCAGGAGAAGAGTGCGACCGCACCCGCGCCCCGTCTGCGGTCGCCGCGTCACGGAGTCCATTACTAGGAGCGGGCACGGGAGCCCGCCACTCGGACGGGGCACTGGTGTGAGCCGCCCCGCTCCCCGCGCCGTGAGCCTGACCCGGCGCCCCACGGTGAGCCTGACCCGGTTCCCCCCGCCCGTACCCCGGCCCCCGCGCCGGCCCTACCCTTCCCTCCCCCGCTCGCCCCGCCCCGCCCAGGTGCGTTCCGCGCGTCTCGTGGCGCATTCTTGCTGTGTCATCCACCTGGAGCCGCACGGGACGAGGTGGGACCGATGGCCGGGAGCGACGAGCAGGCGGTCCGTACGCGGGCCCGGCTGACCGCGCTGCTGGCGGACGTCTCGACCGGCGCCCTCACCTCGGCCGGCGGCCGGGTGGCGGGCGTGTACCTGCGCTCCCGCGCCCCGGGCCTGCTGCGCCTCGCGGTGCTCACGGGGCTGCCGGGTCCGCTGTTCAGGTCCTGGTGGCGGCTGCACGTGGGCCGGCCGTTCCCGGTCGCCGACGCCTACCGGCTCGGCGTCCACGTGGTCCTGCCGAACGCCACGGAGACCATGCGCCGGTATCCGCAGTTCGCGGCCGGCCTGCCCTTCCCGTTCGGGTCGGTGCACGTGCCGGTACCGGGCGGGACCGGGCCGCTGGGGGTGCTCACGGTCCTGTACCCGGCGGTGACGGACACCGTGGACGACCTGCTGGACCGGGAACTGCTGGGCCGGCTGGCCGAGGGCCTGGGCACCGAGCTGCTCGGCCTGGCCGACGGGGACGAGAGCGCGATCACCTGGGACGGCGAGCCGCTGTGCGTACGGCCGCCCGCGGGCCGGCCCGCCCGGGCCGCCGTAGGACGCTTCAGCTGGGACCCGTCGGCCTCCCTGGTCCGTGCGGACGACCGGTTGCACGCGCTGCTCGGTCTGCGCCCCGGCGAGTTCGCGGGGACGATGACGGAGCTCGCGAACGCCGTGGCCCCCGCCGACGCGCACCGGGTGCTGGCCGCGCTGCGCGACACGGCCGCCGGGAAACCGCCGGGCGCACCGCTGAACGTGCGGGCCTGCGACGGCACACCGCGGCTGCTGGACCTCTGGCCGGACCCCGCGGACCGGGCCGGGACGGCGGTCCACGGGGTGGTGTTCGAACCCGGTACGGCCGCCTCCGCCGACGGTGCGGCCGACCTGCTGCCGGAGGGCGTGCTGTGCGTGGACCGGCTGGGGCTGATCGTGTACGCCAACCCGGCGGCGGCCCGGCTCACGGGCCGGGCGCGGGAGCGGCTGCTGGGGCAGCCGCTGTGGGACGAGCTGCCCTGGCTGACCGGGCCGCCGTACGACGACCACCTGCGCGGGGCCCTGCTCTGCCCCGAACCGGTGCACTTCCACGCCCGGCGGCCGGCCGGCGACCGGGACGGGCCCGGCGAGGGCGCCTGGCTGGCGGTGTCGGTGCATCCCGGCACGGACCTGCTGACCTGCGTGCTCGTCCCGGCCAGCCGGGTGGACGCCGCGAGCGGGCCGGTGCCCGAGGTCCAGGACGCGGAGCACACGGTGGCGGGCGCCCACGCGATGGCGCCGCTGTACCGGCCGATCGCGCTGGCCATCGCGCTGACGGACGCGGTGACCGCCCGGCAGGTGTCGGCGGTGGTGATGCAGGAGCTGCTGCCCGCGTTCGGCGGCCGGCGGCTGGCCATCTACCTGCTCCAGGACCGGCATCTGTACCTGGCCTGGGAGACGGGGTTCCCGCAGGGGTTCCTCGCGCCGTTCGAGGGCATCGGCCTCGACGCGCACGTGCCCGGTGTGGAGACCCTGACCACCGGCCGTCCCCTGTTCTTCGAGTCCATGGGGCAGCTCGCGGCGGCCTATCCGGGGCTCCCCCTCGACGCGCGGGTGGGTTCGCGTGCCTTCCTGCCGCTGATCGCCTCCGGCCGGCGGGTGGGCTCCTGCATCCTCGGCTTCGACCACGAGCGCGGGTTCAGCACGGAGGAACGCGCGGTCCTCACCGCGCTCGCCGGGCTGATCGCGCACGCGATGGAGCGGGCACGGCGCTACGACGACGAGGCGGCCCTCGCCCGCGGCCTCCAGCAGGCCCTGCTGCCCCGGCGGCTGTCGACGCATCCGCGGGTGGAGACCGTGGGCCGGTACCTGCCGGGAACACAGGGCATGGACGTGGGCGGTGACTGGTACGACGTGGTGGAGGCCGGGGACGGGCTCGCCCTGGTCATCGGTGACGTGCAGGGGCACGGGGTGCAGGCGGCCGCCACGATGGGCCAGCTCCGCAGCGCGGTGCGCGCCTTCGCGCTGGGCGACCGGCCCCCGGACGAGGTGCTCAGCGGCACCAACCACCTGCTGATCGACCTGGACCCCGGCCAGTTCGCCAGCTGCTGCTACCTCCGCCTGGACCCCGCCACCGGCCTGGCCCGGATCGCCCGGGCGGGCCATCCGCCGCCGCTGCTGCGCTGCCCGGACGGCCGGACCCGGCTGCTGGACATCGCCGGGGGTGTCGTCCTCGGGGTGGATCCGCACGCCCGGTACCCGGTGACCCAGCTGTGGCTGGAACCGGACGCGATCCTCGCCCTGTACACCGACGGCCTGGTGGAGCGGCCCGGCGCCGACATCGACGACGGCATCGCGGCGCTGCGGCTGGCGCTCGCCCAGGCCGGTGCGGGGGCCGGCCGGGGCGGCGGGCGGTCCCTGTCCGGGGTCGCCGACCGGCTGACGGCCGCCGCCCGGCACGCCACGGCCCGCCCCGACGACGTGGCCCTCCTGCTGGCCGCCCGCCGCCCGGCACCGGCCGGTGACCGGCCGCCGCGCTCCCCCGGGCCCGGTCCGGCGCCCGGCTGCCGTCGCCTCGGGTGATGGTCTCGCCTGACGGCGCCGGGCAGTGTAGACATGGGCACATGGTGCGACTGCCCGGCCGGCCCGTGACCCGGCCGCCCCGACCTTTCGGGTACCCGCGCGCACCGCACAGCCCGCCACCGGGGGACCGCGGCGCGGGCGGCAGCCGGCCGGGGGTGCTCCGGGCGGCCGTGACCGGGCGCAGCGTGGCCGGGCAGGTCTTCGTCCTGCAAGTGGTGATCGTGCTGCTCCTGGTCGTCTCGGCGGTGGTCGCCCAGGTGCTCCAGGTGCGGCACGACAGCGACACCGAGGCGAGCAACCGTTCCCTCGCCGTGGCCCAGACGTTCGCCAACGCGCCCGGCACGGCCGCCGCCCTGCGCTCCGCGGACCCCACGGCCGTGCTCCAGCCGCGCACGGAGGCGGCCCGCAAGGCGACCGGCGTGGACTTCATCGTCGTGATGAACACCGACGGCGTGCGCTACACCCATCCGCAGCCCGGCCGCATAGGCCAGAAGTTCGTCGGCACGATCGCCCCGGCCGTGGCCGGCGGCACGGTCACCGAGCACATCACCGGCACCATCGGGCCGCTGGTGCAGGTCGTGGTGCCGGTGAAGGACACCGGTGGCCAGGTGGTGGGCCTGGTGGCGGCCGGGATCACCACCGCGCACGTGGGCGGGGCCGCCGACCAGCAGCTTCCGCTGCTGCTGGCCGCCGCGGCCGCCGCGCTCGCGCTGGCGACCGCGGGCACGGCCCTGGTGAGCAGACGGCTG
Source organism: Streptomyces sp. NPDC047841 (assembly GCF_040704085.1). NCBI lineage: Bacteria > Bacillati > Actinomycetota > Actinomycetes > Kitasatosporales > Streptomycetaceae > Streptomyces > Streptomyces sp. NPDC047841. The sequence goes on along the minus strand of NZ_JBEYRP010000009.1, from coordinate 48,173 downwards.
CTGCGCCAGACGCACGGCCTCGGGCCGTACGAGATGACGAGGATGTACGAGCACCACGACGCGGTGCTGCACGCGGTCCGGGAGGGTGTGCTGATCGTCGGCGGTGACGGCAGGCTGCTGCTCGCCAACGACGAGGCACACCGCCTGCTGGACCTGCCGGCGGACGCCGAGCAGCGGCACGTGCTGGAGCTGGGCCTGGACGACGAGACGGCGGGACTGCTGGCCTCGGGGCGGGTCGCCACGGACGAGGTGCACCTGGTCAAGGACCGGCTGCTGGCGGTCAACCAGCGGCCCACGGACCTGCGCGGCGGCCCGCCGGGCAGCGTCACCACGCTGCGCGACTCCACCGAGCTGCGCGCCCTGTCGGGCCGCGCGGAGGTGGCGCGGGAGCGGCTGAACATGCTGTACGAGGCCGGGGTGGGCATCGGCACCAGCCTGGACGTGACCCGGACCGCGGCGGAGCTGGCGGAGCTGGCGGTGCCCCGGCTCGCGGACTTCGCGACGGTGGACCTGTTCGACGCGGTGCTGGGCGGGGAGGAGCCGCGTCCGGGGACGGCACTGCGCCGCACGGCCTGCGTGGGCATCCGCAAGGAGACCCCGCTGTATCCGCTCGGCGAGCGGATCCGGTTCGTGACCACCTCGCCGCAGGCGCGCGCCCTGACGACCGGGCAGTCGGTCGTGGTGCCGCGGCTGCGCGACGAACCCGGCTGGCGGGCGCAGGACCTGGAGCGCACCGACCAGGTGCTGGCGTTCGGCATCCACTCGCTGATCACGGTGCCGCTGCGGGCGGGCGCCCTGGTGCTGGGCGTGGCGAACTTCTGGCGTGCGGAGAAGCCGCAGCCGTTCGACGCCGAGGAGCTGGCCCTCGCGGAGGAGCTGGCGGCGCGGGCGGCGGTGTCGATCGACAACGCCCGCCGGTACACCCGTGAGCACAGCATGGCGGTCACCCTCCAGCGCAGCCTGTTGCCGCGCACCCTGCCCGAGCAGGATGCCCTGGATCTCGCCTACCGCTATCTGCCGGCCCAGTCGGGGGTGGGCGGCGACTGGTTCGACGTGCTGCCGCTGTCCGGTGCCCGGGTGGCCCTGGTCGTCGGGGACGTCGTGGGGCACGGGCTGCACGCGGCGGCGACGATGGGCCGGCTGCGTACGGCCGTGCACAACTTCTCCTCGCTGGACCTGCCGCCGGACGAACTGCTGAGCCTGCTGGACGAGCTGGTCGGCCGGCTCGACCAGGACGACGAGACATCGGTGACGGGTGCGTCCGTGGTGACGGGCGCGACCTGTCTGTACGCGATCTACGATCCGGTGTCCCGGCTGTGCACGATGGCCCGGGCCGGTCATCCGCCGCCCGCGCTGGTGCGGCCGGAGGGCGGTGTGGAGTTCCTGGACGTGCCCGCGGGACCGCCGCTGGGCCTGGGCGGGCTGCCGTTCGAGACGGCCGAGCTGGAACTACCGGAGGACAGCCGGCTGGTGCTGTACACCGACGGTCTGGTGGAGGACCGGGAGCGGGACATCGACGAGGGGCTGGGCCTGCTGCGTGACGCGCTGCTGCGGACGCCGGGCGCCTCCCCGGAGGACACCTGCCGTACCGTGCTGGACCGGCTGCCGGCCCGGCCGAGCGACGACGTGGCGCTGATCGTCGCCCGTACCCGGGTGCTGGGCGACGACCGGGTCGCACAGTGGCAGGTGCCGTCCGACCCGGCGGCCGTGTCCGAGGTGCGGGACTCGGTGACCCGGCGGCTGGCCGACTGGGGCCTGGACGAGCTGGCGTTCACGACGGAGCTGATCCTGAGCGAGCTGGTCACCAACGCCATCCGCTACGGGCGCCCCCCGATCGGGGTGCGCCTGCTGCGCGAGCGCACGCTGATCTGCGAGGTGTCCGACCGCAGCACGACCTCGCCGCACCTGCGGTACGCGGCGAGCACCGACGAGGGCGGGCGGGGCCTGTTCCTGGTCGCCCAGCTCGCCGGGCGGTGGGGCACCCGGTACACCCCGAACGGCAAGGTGATCTGGGCCGAGCAGCCGCTTCCCTGAGCGTACGGGGTGCGGGGTGCGGGCAAATCGTTTGAGAACCCGTGGTCCCCCGGGTGATGATCTTCGGCATGTTCTCGCGCAGGAATCGCCGCACCGACCGGTTCACGTCACCCGCCCTCCGCACCGCCTGGGAAACCCTGGACGCCGGGGACGTACCCGGTGCGCTGCGGCAGGTACGGCAGGCCGGCGAGGACCAGCCGCTCGCCGAGGTGGCCCTGGTGGTGGGGCGGGCTGCGGGTTCGGCCGGCTTCGACGACCTCGCCGACGCCTCGGCCGCGCTGGCCGCCGCCCCCGAGGACCCCCGGGCGCTCTACCGCTTCGGGTACGCGTGTGTCGAACGCGAGGTGCCGGATCTGGCGGTTCCCGCGCTGCGTGCGGCACTTCGGCTCAGCGGCGGGTCGCTGCGGGTGCTGCGGGAGCTGGTGTCGGCGTACGAGGCCGGGGGCCGGCACCGGGAGGCGGTGGCCGAACTCACCCGCCACGAGGACCGTCTGGAGGACTGGCCGGACCGGTATCTGCTGGTGTTCAACGCCGTCTTCGGGGGCGACCTGGAGCTGGCCCGGCGTCAGCACGCGCTGCTGGGCGACCCGGAGGACGAGCGGTGGCGGCCGGCGCGGGACCGGCAGCACCGGATGCTGGCGCGGGCCGCCGATGCCGAGCGGGCGGGCCGGCTCGACGGGGCCGATCTGCGGGGCTGGCAGTACGTGCTCGGCGGCACGGTCCTCGGCACGCTGTCCCCCTACGGCTTCGACGCGGGCATGAACGGCCGCTACGCCTGGCTCCAGGACACCCCGGACCGGTGTCTGCGCGGTCTGCTGCGGCTGCGGGACCTGCTGGCGGCCACCGGGGTGCGGCCCCGGTCGGTGTCGCTGCTGCCGGACCGGGACTCACGGATCCTCGGGCTGGCCGCGGCACAGGTGCTGGACCTGCCGGCGGAGCCGTTCGCGCCGGGCCGGGCGGACACGGTGGTCGTGGCGTACGACCTCGACGGACTCGCGGCGCACGACGGCGGGCCGGAGCTGATCGGGAAGCTGTTCGAACGCGCCCCGGGGCAGGTGCTGCACGCGCACGCGTGCTGCTGGACGGACCCGCCCGCCATCACCCCGGACAGCGCGGGCCTGCTGTACCAGTCGGTGGTGGCGCCGTGGGGTCCGCAGCTGCGCCCGTCGGCGGACGGCGGGGTCGAGCAGGGGCCGGCGGACGACCGGCCGGAGGCGGAGATCGCCGCCGGGATCACCGCGGCGGACCCGTCGCCCGACCCCGGGGACGGCGACGGCCCGGCGGACGGCGACACGGAGTTCGCCGCGTTCGCCACGGCCGTGAAGGGCACGTGGCTGCGCGGCGAACGGGTGCGTGTGCGGTCCGCCGGGCCGGTCCCGAGTTCCCGGTTCGCCTGAGGCGAGCGGCGCTCAACCGCCGTCGAGCCGCGAGCGCAGCAGCTGCTTGCCCAGCTCGGCGCCCTTGCGGCTGTCGGACTGTGCCTTGCGGAAGAGCTCCACGACCTCGTTGTCCTTGTCCCGCTCCGCGTCCTGGATGTACTGCTCCAGGCGCAGGGCGTTGCTCAGGCACGCCTCGACGTACCAGATGAGGTTGTAGTCCTTGTCGCGGGTGCCGGTGACGTCGCCGGTCTCACTGGTGCTGGTCATCCGGGGTCTCCTCCTTCTGTCGACCCTGTGCCGATTCCGCTTGCCGGCACGCCGGGTACCCGTGCGCCCCGCGGGCACACCGCCGGATCGGGCCGTCCCTGCTCGCCGGGCGCGGCGGCCGCCGGTTCGGCGCGGCCGTCGTCGTTGACGTCGGCCGTTGTGGCGCGTGTACGGGCTGTGACATGCCGGTGACGGACCTCAGCCGAGCGCGCGGTCCAGGTTGAACGCGGCGCTGATGAGGGACAGGTGGGTGAAGGCCTGCGGGAAGTTGCCCTGTTGCTCGCCGGTGCGGCCGATCTCCTCGGCGTACAGGCCGAGGTGGTTGGCGTAGGTGAGCATCTTCTCGAAGGCCAGCCGGGCCTCGTCGAGCCGGCCGGCCCGGACGAGGGCCTCGACGTACCAGAACGAGCAGATGGAGAAGGTGCCTTCGTCTCCGCGCAGTCCGTCGGGGCTGGCCTGCGGGTCGTAGCGGTAGACGAGCGAGTCGGAGACGAGGTCCTCGGTGAGGGCGTCCAGGGTGGACAGCCACTTGGGGTCGGTGGGGGCGATGAACTTGGCGAGGGGCATCATCAGCAGGGACGCGTCCAGCACGTCGCCGCCCTCGTACTGCACGAAGGCGTTCCGGCGCCGCGACCAGCCGCGTTCCATGATCCGCCGGTAGATGGTGTCGCGGGCCTGGCGCCAGCGGCGGTGGTCGGCGGGCAGCCCGCGGTGGGTGGCCAGGCGGATGGCCCGCTCGATGGCGACCCAGCACATCAGCCGCGAGTACGTGAAGTCCTTGCGCCCGCCGCGGGTCTCCCACACGCCCTCGTCGGGCTGGTCCCAGTGGTCGCACACCCAGTCGACCAGGCTGCACACGTCGTCCCACTGGCCGCTGGAGATGGGCTGGGCCCACTTGTCGTAGAGGTAGATGGAGTCGATCAGGGCGCCGTAGATGTCGAGCTGGAGCTGGCCGGCGGCGGCGTTGCCGACCCGGACCGGGGCGGAGCCCAGGTGACCTTCGAGGTGCGGCAGTTCGCGTTCGGGCAGCTCGGTGCGGCCGTCGATGCCGTACATGATCTGCAGCGGGCCGGAGCCGTCGCCGCAGCCGGGGCTGATGTGCGTGGTCAGGAACCGCATGAACGCCTCGGCCTCGCCGGCGAAGCCGAGCCGCAGCAGCGCGTAGACGGCGAAGGCGGCGTCGCGCACCCACACGTACCGGTAGTCCCAGTTGCGCTCGCCGCCGAGCTGTTCGGGCAGGCTGGTGGTGGGCGCGGCGAGGATGGCGCCGGTGGGGGCGTAGGTGAGGAGCTTCAGGGTGAGCGCGGAGCGGTGCACCATCTCGCGCCAGCGGCCCCGGTAGCGGGACTGGTGCAGCCAGCGCCGCCAGTAGGTGACCGTGGCGTTGAACTGGTGCTCCGCCTCCTCGTGGGCGCAGCCGCGCGGGGACACCTCGCCGTCGACCTGGTCGAGGGCGAACACGGCGGACTCGCCCTCGCCGAGCTTGAAGTCGGCGCGCGCGTCCCGCCCGTCGCACTCCAGGGCGACGGTCGAGGTGAGCGACAGCGACTGGACGGCCGACTCGAACACCACCATGCCGTCCAGGGGGCGCACGGTGTGCGCGGCGGCGCCGTAGTCGAAGCGGGGGGCGACCAGCACCCGGAAGGGGACGGTGCCGCGGACGCACACCACGCGCCGGATCAGCCGGTGCCGGCCCGCGTCCCCGGGCTCCTCGCCGGCGACCGGCATGAAGTCCTGTACCTCGCCGACGCCGTCCTCGGTGAAGAACCGGGTGATCAGCACGTTGGTGTCGGGGAAGTAGAACTGCTTGGTGCGGGCCGGGACGGCGGCGGCCAGCTCGAAGCGGCCGCCGCGCTCGGCGTCGAGGACCGCCGCGAAGACGCTCGGGGAGTCGAAGGCCGGGCAGCAGTACCAGTCGATCGTGCCGTTGCTGCCGACGAGGGCCACCGTGCGCAGGTCGCCGATGAGTCCGTGCTCGGCGATGGGCAGGTAGCGGTGGTCGCGGGGTCCGTTCCCGTGGAACGGCGATTCGGCCATCGGCGGCCTCCCGGTGAGCGGGGCGGTGCGGGCGGTATGTGCCTGTTGCGAGTGTTTTCCAGCTTAGGCGAGTGGTTCGCCGTGGGGTGGGCAGGCGGTCCTCACCCGCCCCCGGGGCGCTTTCCGGATGCAGGGTGCGCCGGGGAGGGCAATGGTGAGAGTGTGCCCCGTTCGAGAGGCACCGGCACGGATGCGGTCATCCGGACCGAGGAGGAGGCATCATGTCGACATCCACACCCGAAGAGTCCCGTTCGTCGGACGACGTCTGCACCCCGGACGCCCTGCTCCACTCCGCGCCCGCCAGGGACGTCACCCCTGAGGACCTGGTGATGGCGGCGGGCAGGGACGTCACACCGAAGACCCTCGACTGGGCGCGTCGCAAGCTGGAGTCGGAGGGCACGGCGGCCATCGAGAAGCTGCTGCCCTAGGCGATCCGGGGAGCACGGGGACGAACGGGGAACCGGCCGGGCGGGCGCCCGGCCGGTGTCCTGTGTGCGGGGTGCCGCGCGGAGGCGGCGGGGCCACCGCGGTGCGCCGCCGCCGGCGGTCACTCCGGCAGTCGCGTCTCGTCCGGTACGACGTGCATCGCCGCCTCCTCCGCACCGGCCGCTCCGGCGTCGATGCCGACGTCCTCGGCGATCTCCTCCTTGGTGGTGTCGGCGTGGGCGCCCTCGTCCGGCGCGACCAGCCGGCCCGCGCGGGCCGCGCCGGCCTCGGGGTCGACCGGCTCGCCCTCCCCGCCGGGCAGGTCGCCGATCTCGTCGCCGGCCGGCGGGGTCACGTCGGGGACCTCCTGGCCGAGCCGTTCGTCCAGGGTCTCCCCCTCGTGCTGCTCGGCGGCGGTGGTGCCGTGCTTGGTGACGCCGAGGGGCCGCTCGGGCGGGGAGTAGCCCTCGTCGAGCATGTCGTCGTAGGAGCGCTCGCCGACCGCGTCCTGGAGGTCCAGAGGGCCGGCGTCCTCCTGTTCCTCGTTGCTGCCCGTGGGCTGGTAGACGTCGTCCGCCATGGGGGTCTGCTCGGACTGCTGGTCGCTCATGGTCGCCTCCTCCGGGTTCGCGGGCGGTCCTGGTCCGCGTTTCCCGTGACCGGATCATTAACCCCGCCGGCGCCCGGGCGGATCGGCCGGCGGAGTGTCCGGCCGGGCCGGCCGTCCACGCTTGACGGCCCGGGGCCCGTCAGGGTGAGGCGTGCGGGCCGTCCGGGCGGCCGGCCCGCTGCCGGACCGTCTCGCGGCTCAGGTCCTCCGTCTCCGTCTGCGGCAGCCGCTCGAAGCCGTCCTCGGTGATGACCGAGACGACCGGGAAGATCCGGCGGCTCAGGTCCGGGCCGCCGGTGGCCGAGTCGTCGTCCGCCGCGTCGTAGAGCGCCTGGAGCGCGGCGAGGGCCGCCTCCCGGCGGGAGAGGTCCGGCCGGTACAGCTTCTTCAGGGCGCCCCGTGCGTACGGGGAGCCGCTGCCCTCGGCGTGGAAGTGCCGCTTCTCGTAGAGCCCGCCGGCCGCGTCGAAGCCGAAGATCCGGCCGCGTCCGCCGCCGGGCGCGGTGAGGTCGTAGCCGACGAGCAGCGGGACGACGACGAGGCCCTGCATGGCCTGGGCGAGGTTCTGCCGGATCATGGCCGCGAGACGGGTCGCCTTCGCGCCGAGCGTCATCGGGACGCCCTCGACCTTCTCGAAGTGGGTCAGCTCGACCTGGTAGAGCCGCACCATGTCGAGGGCGAGGCCGACGGTGCCGGCGAAGGCGACGGCCGTGTGGTCGTCGGCGGGGTGCACCTTCTCCAGGTCGCGCTGGGCGATGAGGTTGCCCATCGTGGCCCGCCGGTCCCCGGCGATCAGCACGCCGTCGCGGTAGGTGAGCGCGAGCACGGTGGTGCCGTGCGGGAAGCGGTCCGCCGGTACCCGGACCCCGGGCGGGAACGGGGGCGCCGTGGGCAGCAGCCCGGGGCGGTGCGCGGTCAGGAACTCGGTGAAGGACGACGTCCCCGGTGTGAAGAAGGCCTCGCTCGGCAGGCCCGCGCTGTCGTTGCCCGGCATGACTCCCCCTCCAGTGCCGCACGGCGGTACTCGAGTCCTACCTGGAGCCGGCGCGCGGGAAACTCCCCCGTGCTCACAGGGCCTTGCGGCGCACCAGCACCCCGAGCACCAGCAGGCCGGGGAGCAGCGGCAGCCACACGGTCAGCAGCCGGTAGCCGAGGACGGCGGACGCGGCGGCGGCTCCCGGGGTCCCGGCGGCGGTGAGGGCGAGACCGAGGGCGGCGTCCAGCGAGCCGAGGCCGCCCGGGGAGGGCAGCAGGGCGGCGGCACTGCTCGCCGCGAGGTACAGCAGGGCCACCTGGAGCGGCGCGAGCGGCAGGCCGACGGCGCGGGTGACGGCGATCAGCACCAGTGCGTGCAGCCCGGCGAAGGCCAGCGATCCGCCCCATAGGGCGGCGGCGCGGGCCGGGCAGGCGTGCAGCGCCCGCAGGTCGGCCACCACGCCGGCGAGCGCCCGTCGGCAGCGCGGCCACCACGGGGTGGCGAGCGGGGCCGCCGCGAGGGCGACGACACCCAGGGCCACGGCGACCGCCGCCGGGGAGAGGTGCGGGAGGCGCAGCAGTCCGGGGCAGGCCGGGGCGAGCAGCGCGATCAGCGCCAGGCGGACGGCGGCGCCCGCGGCGGCCTTGACGGCGAGCGCGCCGGCCGAGCGGCCGGCCGGGAGCCCGCAGCGCGTGAGGAACCGCAGGTTCACCGCGCCCGCGCCGAGCCCCGCGGGCAGCAGGTGGTTCGCGGCGGATGCGGCGAACTGGGCGGCGACCAGCCGGGGTCCGGGCAGCCGCGGTACGACGGCTCCCTGCTGGGCGAGCGCGGAGGCCGCCCAGGTGCCGATGGCCGCGACGGCTCCGACCAGCAGCCAGCCGTGATCGGCCACGGCCAGCCGGCCGGCGCCGCTCTCGACCGTGGGCCAGTGCCGGTGGACCAGGTACAGCGCGGTGAGCAGTACGGCGAGACAGGCGCCCGCCTGCCAGCGGGCGCGCAGGCGGCCGAGGGAGGCGGTGAGCCCGGCCGGTGAGGTCATGAGGCGGCGCCCGGTACGACGTAGTAGAGCCGGACCGCGCCGACCGGTACGGAGGGCCAGTGGCGGGCGTACCGGGGCGGCGCGGACCCGGCCGGCACGAGGGTGGCGACCGGCGTCCGCCGCGCGGTCCGGGTGATGCCGTCCTCGGTCGTGTTGGCGTTGGGTCCGCTGGTCGCGGCGGAGGCGCAGCCGGCGGCGAAGCCCACGGGGATGGCCTCCTGCCCGGTGACCAGGCAGGGCGGCCGCACCCCGCGGCGTCGCATCTCGACCGCGGTGCGTGCCCAGGCGTCATGCGCGGCGGTGGCGGCGCCCACCACGTGCAGCAGGACCACGAGCTGTACGGCGAGATGGGTGGCGAGGCAGGCACCGACCGCCACGAGGGCCAGGGGCCGCCGGGCCGGGCGGGGTGCGGGGAGGTGGTCGGGGGTCGGGCGGAGGGCCGGGGGTGCGCCGGGTCGGCGGGCCGGGTCCTGGGGCGGACGACGGTCCGGGCGCGCGGTCGGGCGCAGGAGCGGAAGCCGGCCGCCGGTGCCCGAGGCGGGACGGTGGTCCGGGGGCCGGGCCCGGCGGGGGCCCGTGGCCAGGTGTGCCAGTGCGTCGGCGACCGGGATCGCGAGGAGGGCGTAGGCGGGGAGCAGGAAGCGGGGTGCGGCGTAGCCGATCAGGAACAGGTAGGGGAACGCGGCGGTCGCCGCACAGGCCAGCGGCAGCACCGTGGCCGCCGGGCGCCGTCCGCGCCGGGCGACGGCCAGCGCGAGGGCGGCCAGCACGGGCAGCGTGCACCACCAGAGCGTGACCAGCGGGTGCGGCAGGGCGCCGGTGCACGGCCGGCACAGCGTGCGCCCGCCCAGGGCGCGCAGCTGGTCCACGACGGCGAGGTGCCAGCCCAGGCCGCCCTGGATCGCCGAGCCGTCGGACAGCCGGCGCGCCAGACCGCCGTAGCTCGTGTACGCCTCGGCCACCCACTCGGCGGCGCCGGCGGCGAGCCCGGCGAGGAGGACGAGCAGGGCCCGCCGGTTGCGGCGGGCCAGGCCGAGCGCGAGCAGCGGCACGGCCGCCCAGACCGCGTCCACCGGCCGCATCCACGCCATCAGCGCCGCGCTCCCCGCCAGCCCCCACAGCGCGCCCCGGTCGGTGGGGGCGCGCAGGAAGCAGGCGACGGCGGCCAGGGCGGCGACGGCCACCCAGTAGTTGGGCATGGCCTGCGGGCCGTAGAACAGGGTGACCCAGAGGGACGCGAACAGGGCGCCGCCGAAGGCGAGGACCCGGACGGGGAACAGTCCGCGCCAGGCGCGCAGGGCCAGGAACAGGGCGAGGCCGGAGAGGAGGGCGAGGTAGGTCCGCAGCAGGGCCGTCGACGACGACCACGCCGCCACCGGGGCGACCAGCAGGGAGACGCCCCGGGCGCGGGGCGCGCTGAAGAAGGAGGCGGGAGCGTGTCCGCTGACCTGGCTGACGTACACCGTCTCGTCCCAGCCGAGCCCCAGACCGGGGCGCACGAGGACCAGCTGGGCCAGGGTGAAGGCCCCGGCGACGGCCGCCGTCGGCCAGACCGCGCGCCCGGAGCCGGCGGACGCGCGGCGCGCGTGCTCGCGGTTCGCCGCGTCGACTGTCGCGTGCGCACTGCCGGCCATCTCCACCCCTCCGTCCCCGTCCCCTACAGCCCGTAGGGCCCGCAGCCACCCTACGGCCTGTAGGGCCGGAGACGGGAGTAGGGGAAAACACGGACAAACTAACCCGAACGCCCTGCTCGTGCCCGCAGGCAGGGCCATCCGGCCGACGGCCCTACGCGCTGTAAGGTTGGGACATGGCTGGCACAAGGTCCCGCGGCAGAGCGGAGCGGCGCAGCGCCGGGGCGCTGGAGAGCGAGGTGCTGGCCGCCCTCTGGGCCACCGAGCGACCGCTGACCCCGGCGGAGATCCAGCACGAGATCGGTGGCGGGCTCGCGTACAACACGGTCCACACGATCCTCAAACGGCTGTACGACAAGGGTCTGGTGCTGCGGGACGCCGACGGTCGGCGCGGCGCGTACCGGCCGGCCAAGAACGCGGCCGAGCTGACCGCCCAGGCGATGCACGAGGCCCTGGACCGGGGGCCGGACCCGATCGCCGCGCTCCAGCAGTTCGTGACGGGGCTGAGCGCCGAGGAGGAGCGGGCGCTGCGCGACCTGCTCGCCGGGGACGGCGCGTGAGGCCGGGCTCATGAGGTGCGGCGCATGATGTTCGACGTGTACGCCCCGCTGGTGCTGTCGCTGCTGCTGTCGGCCGTCGCCCCCGTGCTCGCCCGGCGGGCCGCGCCGGCGCTGGCCGCGCGCGTGCTGGCCTCGGCCGCCGTGCTGACGGCGGCCGCCACCACGTGGTCGCTCCTCCTGCTGGCCGCCGCGCTGCTCGGGGACGCGCCGCCGGTGATCCGCGAGGCCCGCGAGGACGGGCGCCCGCTGACCGACCCGGTGCCCATGGTGATCGGGCTGGCCGCCTGCCTGGCACTGGCGACCGTCGCCGTGCGCGTCCACCGGGCCGTGCGCGCCGAGCGGTGCACGCGGCGCGCGCTACGGCGGCTCGGCGCGGGGCAGCCGGCGGACACCGAGCTGATCGTCGCCGCCTCGGAGGTGCCGCGCGCGTTCGCGATCCCGGGGCGGCCGGGCCGGATCCTGGTCACCTCCGCGATGCTGAGCGCGCTGGGCCCCGCCGAGCGACAGGTGCTCCTCGCCCATGAACGGGCCCACCTCAGGCACCGGCACGGGCTGCTGGTGTCGGCGGTCACGCTCGCGGCGGCGGCCGATCCGCTGCTGGAACCGGTGCGCGCGGCGGTCGCCTTCCTGGTGGAGCGGTGGGCCGACGAGCGGGCGGCGGCCGTCGTCGGGGACCGGCGGGTGACCGCGCGGGCACTGGCCCGCGCCGCGCTCAGCGCGGGCCGGTCCCGTGTGGGGTGCGCCCTGCAGTTCACCGACCGGGCCGTCACCCGCCGGATCGCGGCCCTCCAGACGAGCCCGCCCCCGCGTCTTGCGTCCGCGGCCCTGGCCGTCCTCGCCCTCGGCACCCTCCCGGCCCTCCTCGCCGCGGACGCCACCGGCGACCTGCTGCACCTGCTGTCCGGCGCGCTCGACTGAGGGCCACGAGCCCGGCACGGCAGCGCCCCTCGCCGCCGGCACCTTCGCGGCCCTCCTCACCCCGGCACGCTCGGCTGACGGCCACGAGCCCCGCACGGCAGCACCCGGCACCCGGCACCCGGCCCTGCTCACCGCCGGTGCCGTCGGCGACCGGGGCGCGAGCCCGGCACGGTGGCGCTTCGTATGCGCGGCGGCACCCGGCCGCCGACCGGTGACGGGGCCGGGCCACCACCGGCACCCGGACCCGTCCACCAGGCCGCCGCACGGACACCCCGTCCCGCCCGGTCCGGCAGCCGCTCACCCTCCGAACGCGCCGCCTTCCCCGCCGCCCGGTCCCCGGTGCGGCGGCTGTCGCGGCGTGGGGCGCCGGGGGGCCGGCGGTACCGCGCGGACGGCCGGGCCGTCGGTGCTGACCGTGAGCGGTTCGCCGTGGTGGCGGAGTGTCAGCGGCGGGCCGTCGAGGAGCGCGTACGTCACCTTGTCCGCGCCGATGTCCACGCGCAGCCGGCGCCCGCGGAACTGGATGTTGAAGGCCAGGCGGCGCAGCCGCTCGGGCAGGCGGGGGGCGAACCGCAGCCGGTGGCCGTCGTGCCGCATGCCGCCGAAGCCCGCGATCAGGGCCATCCAGGTGCCGGCGAGGGAGGCGATGTGCAGTCCGTCCCGCGTGTTGTGCTCCAGGTCCTGGAGGTCCATCAGCGCGGCCTCGGCGGTGTAGGCGTAGGCGAGGTCCAGGTGGCCGGTCTGGGCGGCGATGACGGCCTGGCAGCAGGCGGACAGGGAGGAGTCGCGGACGGTCAGCGGCTCGTAGTAGGCGAAGTTCCGGGCGATCTGCTCCTCGTCGTGCCCCTGCTCGAACCAGTCGCCGCAGGTGTACATGGCCAGCACCAGGTCGGCCTGTTTGACGACCTGCTTGCGGTAGAGGTCGAAGTAGGGGAAGTGGAGCAGCAGCGGGTACTGGTCGGGGCGGGTGCCCTCGAAGTCCCAGCGCTGGTAGCGGGTGAAGCCGGCGTGCTGCTCGTGGACCCCGAGTTCGTGGTTGTAGGGGACGTGCATGGAGTCGGCCGCGTCCCGCCAGGCCGCGCTCTCCTCCTCGTCCACCCCGAGCCGCCGCGCCTGGTCGGGATGGCGTTCGACGGCGTCGGCGGCTGCGAACAGGTTCTGGCGGGCCATCAGGTTGGTGTAGGTGTTGTCGTCGGCGACCGCGCTGTACTCGTCGGGGCCGGTGACGCCGTCGAGGTGGAAGACGCCGTGGATGTCGTGGTGGCCGAGCGAGCGCCACAGCCGGGCCGTCTCCACCAGCAGTTCCACGCCGGTCTCCCGCTCGAAGGCGGTGTCGCCGGTGGCCTGGACGTACCGGACGACGGCGTCGGCTATGCCGGCGTTGACGTGGAAGGCCGCGGTGCCGGCCGGCCAGTACGCGGAGCCCTCCGGCCCGGCGATGGTCCGCCAGGGGAACGCGGCGCCGGCGAGCCCGAGTTGGGCTGCGCGTTCGCGGGCCTCGTCCAGGGTGTTGTACCGCCAGCGCAGCGCCTCGGCGACGGCGCCGGGCGCGGTGTGGGTGAGCACGGGCAGCACGAACATCTCGGTGTCCCAGAAGGCGTGCCCGTCGTAGCCGGAGCCGGTGAGCCCCTTGGCGGGGATGGCGCGCTGCTCGGCGCGGGCGCCGGCCTGGAGGACGTGGAACAGCGCGAACCGGACGGCCTGCTGGATCTCCTCGTCGCCTTCCACCTCGACGTCGGCGCGGGCCCAGAAGTCATCGAGCCAGGCCCGCTGGTCCTCGAGCAGGCCCTGCCAGCCGTCGTGCCCGGCGGCGGCGAGCGCGGCGTCGACCTGGTCGGCCATCGCGGGCAGCGACCGGGTGCCGGACCAGCCGTGGGCGACCAGCTTCTCCACCCGCAGGGTCTGTCCGGGCTCCAGCACCGAGGTGACGGTCAGCCGGGCCACGTCGATGCCGCTCTCGCTGCGGCTGGTGGTGCGTTCGGGTCCGGTGACGACGTGGTCGGCGGCCACGGCGACCCTGAGACCGCTGCGCCGGGTGCGGTGCACCAGCCGCAGCCGGTTGCCGGAGGCGAAGCCGTCCTCCTGCTCCAGCGGGGACTTCAGCGCCTTCGCCGCACGCGGGTCGCCGTCGGGGTCGGGCAGGCTCTCGTTGGCGACCAGCTCGGACTGGATCACCACCCGGCTGCGGCTGCCGACGGCCTCCACCTCGTACGCCACGGCGGCCACGGCCCGCTGCGTGAGCGAGACCAGCCGGGTGGAGCGCACCCGGACCGTGGAGCCGGCCGGGGAGGTCCACTCGCAGGTCCGCTCCAGCACCCCGCGGCGCAGGTCCAGGACGCGTTCGTGGGCGACGAGCCGGCCGTAGCGCAGGTCGAACGGCTCGTCGTCCACCAGCAGCCGGATGACCTTGCCGTTGGTCACGTTGATGACGGTCTGCCCGGACTCCGGGTAGCCGTAGCCGGCCTCCGCGTACGGCAGCGGGTGCACCTCGTGGACGCCGTTGAGGTAGCTGCCGGGCAGGCCGTGCGGTTCGCCCTCGTCGAGGTTGCCGCGCCAGCCGACGTGCCCGTTGGACAGGGCGAACACCGACTCGCTCTGGGCGAGGACGTCGAGGTCGAGGGCGGTCTCCCGGACGGTCCACGGTTCGACGCCGTAGGAGCGGTCGGTGATCACTGCTTGCCTCCCAGTTCGGCCAGGTCCTTGACGACGATGTCGGCGCCGTGCGCGTACAGCGCGTCGGTCTGGCCCACCCGGTCGACGCCCACGACATGGCCGAAGCCGCCCGCGCGCCCGGCGTCCATGCCGGCCAGCGCGTCCTCGAAGACGGCCGCGCGGGACGCCTCGACGCCGAGGTCCCGGGCGGCGGCGAGGAAGGTGTCGGGGTGCGGCTTGCCCGGCAGGTTCCGCTCGGCCGCGACCACGCCGTCGATCCGTACGTCGAAGAAGTGCTCGGCGCCGACCGCGCGCAGCACGTCCCGGCAGTTGGCGCTGGAGGAGACGATCGCGGTGCGCAGCCCCGCGGCGCGCACCGCCTCCAGATACCGCAGGGTGCCCTCGTAGGCCTCGACCCCGCCGGTGCGGATCTTCTCCAGCAGCAGGTCGTTCTTGCGGTTGCCGAGGCCGTGCACGGTGCGGGCGTCCGGCGGGTCGTCCGGGCCGCCTTCGGGGAGGTGGATGCCGCGTGAGGCGAGGAAGGCGCGGACGCCGTCGGCACGGGGGCGGCCGTCGACGTACTCGTCGTAGTCGGAGGCGGCGTCGAACGGCCGCCCCTGTTCCCCCTCGTAGTCGCGCAGGAAGGCGTCGAACGTCTCCTTCCAGGCCGCCGCGTGCACGACGGCGGTCTTGGTGACGACCCCGTCGAGGTCGAAGAGGCAGGCCTGGATGGTGTCGGGCAGACCGAGCTGAGTCATATCCGGACTGTTCCCCGCGAAGCGGCCGTCCAGTGAGTGGCGCACGCCACACTCCCGGCGGGCGGGGGATGCCACACTCTCCGTGTGCCGCTGACCTTCGACGATCTCATCGCCCGTGCCCGCGCCCTGCCCCGGGACGGCCGGCGTGCCCTGCTCGGCATCGCGGGCAGTCCCGGTTCGGGCAAGACGACACTGGCCGAGCGCCTGGTGGGCGCGCTGAACGGCGACGGCCCGCCGTGGGCGGCGCACGTGCCGATGGACGGTTTCCACCTCGCGGACGCCGAACTGGACCGGCTGGGCCGCCGGGACCGCAAGGGCGCTCCGGACACCTTCGACGCGGCCGGGTACGCGGCGCTGCTGCGGCGGCTGCGCGAGGAGAACGGCGAGGTGGTGTACGCGCCGGGGTTCGAGCGGGTGCTGGAGCAGCCGCTCGCGGGCGCGATCCCGGTGCCGCCGGGGGCCCGGCTGGTGGTGACCGAGGGGAACTACCTGCTGCTGCGGGAGGGTTCGTGGGCGCGGGTGGGGCCGTGCCTGGACGAGGTGTGGTTCTGCGAGATCGCCGAGGAGGAGCGGATCCGCCGGCTGGTCGCCCGCCACGAGGAGTTCGGCAAGGAGCACGAGGCGGCCGTGGCCTGGGTGCGCGGCTCGGACCAGCGCAACGCCGAGCTGGTGGCGACGACACGGCAGTGGGCGGACCTGGTGGTGCCGGCCGGTGTGCTGCTCGCCGTGAGCTGACGTCCCGGCACCGGCCTGCGGTGCCGTGCCGACCGGACCCGGACGGGTGCCGGTCACGGGCCCGTTCTTCCTCGCTCGTCGGCGGGGCCGCTCCCGCAGGCCGGTGCCGGCAGGCACAGGGATGTGGCGGGCCGGGGTGAACCCCGGGCGGCTGCGGGCCGTACCCGTGTACACGGCAGAAGGTCTGCCGGTGTGACTCGTGCGGCGGTGAGGGCCGCGGGGGCGGCGGGACGGCGGGCGGGGCGGTGACCGGGCCCAGCGGCCCGCCCGCCGCCGCCCGGCCCCTTCCGCCGCGGGACGGATGATGGCGCGCGAACAGCACCCGGTCCTCACCCCCGCCGCCCCCGCCGCGGTCCCGGCACGACAGGACCCGTCGGGGCGGTGGGCCCGGCTGCGCCGGCACCGGCGGTGGCTGCCGCCGGTGCTGGTCGTCCTGCTCCTCGGGCAGATGGCCGCGGCGATGGTCACCACGGCGGTGCGGCAGACCCCCACCATCGACGAGCCGGTGTACGTCGCCACGGCCACCGACTATCTGCGCGAGCACCGGCTGCGCTACAACCCCGAGCACCCGCCGCTCGGAAAGCTGCTGATCGCGGCCGGGGTGGCGGTGGCGGACCCGCGCTACGACCCGTCGTACCCCGGCGACCAGGGGCAGGTGGGCCGGCACCTGCTGTACGCGTCGGGCAACGATCCCTGGCGGCTGATGCTGTGGGCGCGGCTGCCGGTGATCGCGGTGACGCTGCTGTGCGGGCTGGTGGTGGCCGCCTTCGCCCGGGACCTGACGGGTACGGCGGGCGGCCTGGTCGCGCTCGCCCTGTACGCGTTCTCGCCCGACGTGATCGCGCACGGTTCCCTGGCCACGCTGGACCTGCCGGCGGCCGGAGCCGTCCTGACCGCTGCCTGGCTGGTGTGGCGGGCCCGGCGCCGCCCCGTCCTGTACCTGCCGCTCGCGGGGGCGGCGCTGGGCGCGGCCG
Organism: Streptomyces sp. NPDC047841; assembly: GCF_040704085.1. Taxonomy (NCBI): domain Bacteria; kingdom Bacillati; phylum Actinomycetota; class Actinomycetes; order Kitasatosporales; family Streptomycetaceae; genus Streptomyces; species Streptomyces sp. NPDC047841. Next base: position 31,177 of record NZ_JBEYRP010000009.1, on the reverse strand, counting down.
CGGCGACCAGGATGAGCGCCCTGCCCGCGGTACCGGTGCTGATGGCGCTGGCGGCGGTGTCCGCCCTCGCCGCCCACCGGTCCGCCCCGGCCCCGCGGCGGTGGCCCGCGCCCTGGCTCGGGGCGCGGCGTCCGGCGGTGTCGGCGGTGGTCGCCGCCGTCGTCGTCGTGGTCGTGGCCCTCGCCGTCGTGTGGGCCGCGTACCTCGTCGTCGACCCCCGGCTGCGGTTCGCACCGGCCGGGCCGGTGCCGGGTGTGCACGGGGCGCGGGCGCGGCTGGTGGAGCTGCTGCCGGTGCCGCCGGCGTACCGGGCGGGGATGCGGGTGCAGTTCGGGCTGGAGCAGCAGCCCTGGCAGGGGTACCTGTTCGGGCACCTGTACACCGGCTCGCTCTGGTACTACCTGCCGGCCGCGCTGCTGGTGAAGACCCCGCTCGGGCTGCTGGCGCTGGGCGCGGCCGGTGCGGTCGCGGTCGTGGCGGTACGGCGGCTGCGTCCGGCCGCGCCGTACCTGCTGGTGCCGCCCGTGGTGCTGCTCGCGGCGGCGATGACGGGGTCGCGGGACTTCGGCACCCGGTACGCGCTGTCCGTGCCGGTGTTCCTCGCGGTGGCGGCGGCCTGTGTGCCGGCCCTCCGGTGGCGGTGGCGCGGGCTCCTGACCGGCGCCCTGGTGCTGTGGGTGGCGGTGAGCTCGCTGCGGACGTTCCCGTACTACCTGCCGTACGCCAACGAGGCGTTCGGCGGTCCGGAGCGCACCCACCGGCTGCTGCACGACTCGAACGTCGACTGGGGCCAGGACCTGGGACGGCTCGCCGACCGGCTGCGGGAGCGGTACCCGGGCCGGCGGGTGTGGCTGGTGTACAAGGGCAGCGGCGTCCCGTCGTACTACGGCATCGAAGCCGCCGATCCGCGCACGGTGCCGCCGGAGCGGGTGCACGGGCTGCTGGTGGTGTCGGACTCCGCCGCCGCCAAGGCGCGCGGCCGGCTCGCGCGGCTGCTGGCGAGCAGCCGGCCGGTCGGCGAAGTGGGCCATTCCATCGGCCTGTACCGGCGGTGAGCCCGGTGTCTCAACCCCCTGGTCGCTACGGGCAGTGAGCTATGTTGAGTCCTCGTGGCAGACAAAGGAGGCCGACCGGTGCCCTCGCCGCAGCAGGCACGCGCACAGGCATCAGCGATCACGTCGGGCAGGACGGTGCCCGCGGCCGAGGCCGCTCCGACCTCCCGGCTCAGGGAGCTGTTCGACGGCCCGCGTCTGTCACCGGGGCAGCGGCGCATCGCCCAGTACCTGATCGAGCACATCACCGAGGCCGCGTTCCTGTCGATCACCGAGCTCGCGGACCGGGTCGGGGTCAGCCAGCCCTCCGTCACCCGGTTCGCCGCCGCCGTCGGCTTCAGCGGCTATCCGGCGCTGCGCGAGAAGCTCCAGTCGATCGCGCTGAGCAGCCTCGCCGGGGGTCCCGGCGAGGAGAACCGGGCCAACGAGCTGCAGGCGGCCGTCGACGCCGAGATCGAGAACCTGGAGAACCTGCGGCGGGACTTCGCCGACCCCGACCGGGTCATCCACGTCGGCCGCGAGCTGTCCCGCTCCACCCCGCTGACCGTGCTGGGCCTGCGCATCTCGGTGTCGCTCGCCGAGTACTTCGGCTACGCGGCCCGCCGTATCCACCCGGACGTGCGGCTGGTGACCCGCGGCGGCAGCGTGGCCTACGACGCGCTGCTGCAGGCCCGCGAGGCCGGCGGCGGCTGGGTGCTGGCCTTCGCCATGCCCCGGCACTCCCAGGAGACGCTGCACGCCGTCCGGGTGGCGCGCGGCGCGGGCCTGAAGGTCGCCCTGGTGACGGACCTGGCGCTGGGGCCGCTGGCCGACGAGGCCGACGTCACCTTCGCGACCGGCACCGGCTCCCGGCTGGTGTTCGACTCCTACGCGGCGCCCGGGGTGCTGGCCGCGGCGCTGCTGCAGGCCATGACCGACGCCGATCCGGAGCGCACCCAGGCCCGGCTGGAGAAGTACGAACAGCTCTCCGAGCAGCACCAGTTCTTCCTGAGGGACTGAGCCGGGGCCGGTCCGGCCGCTCCTTCCGCCCGTTGCGGGCATCCGTGAAGATCTTGCGGTCGTCCGTGCCGTGGACGGGGATGATTCACCGCATAACGCGCATGAATGTTTTCATACGTCTTGAAAACGGGTCGGCATATATAAATACTGCTCGGCGGGCTCCCCCGCTCGTCCGGGGCCCGCGCACGGACACCCCGCGCCGCGTCCCCTACCCACGTCGGCGCCCGGGGTGCACCGGGGCGCGCCGTCTGCGCGACGCGCCCGTGGCGGCCCCGGTCATCCCCTGGACCGGGGCCGCCCCGAACCCGTCGGCCACCCTCCGACACCGCACCACCGGAAGCGATGGACATGACCCTGACCAGCACGCGCATCAGTCGAGACTGGCCCTGTCAGGTCAAGACGCCGGGCTCGTACGACTGGGAGCGCTCGGCCGCCAAGTGGCTGCGGGAGCTGATCCCCGCGCGCTACGCCAGCTACCCGGCGCTCATCCGGTACCCGGTCCTGCTGGCCCGGCACGCGCAGATCCAGGTGCAGCAGGAGATCCGGGTCGCGCGCACCGCCCTGCAGACCGCGCGGGCCGAGCTGCCCGTGCTCGGACTGCCCGAATCGGTGATCGAGCACACGATCAAGCTGTACGCGGCGGAAGTGCTGCAGTTGCAGCACATCGCCCGCAGCGTGCGCGCGGTCAGCGAGGCCCTGGCCACCCGCGGCACGGCCCGCTGACCTGGCCGGGCCGCTCCCCCACGCCCCTCACCGCTTCTTCCGCCGTCTCGCCGCGCCGCCTCCCGGGCCGCCCCTGCTGTCCACCGGTCGTGTGCATCCCGACCCGGCAGACGAGTGATCGAGCGGGCCCGGATGTGCAATGCTCATCGCGTGACGAGCGAGCCCCTGCCCCCGGCGGACCGCGGAACCGGCGCCGACCTCGCCGCGCTGGCCAAAGTCGTGGCCCGGCAGCGCGCCGAGATGGAACGGCTGCGGGACCTCGCCGCCACCTCCGCGGTCCTGGAGCGGGCCAAGGGCGCGCTGATGGCCATCACTTCCTGCACCCCGGACGCCGCCCACCAGGAGCTGGTCCAGCGCGCCAAGGACGGCAACCGCACCCTCCTCGAACAGTGCTGGCTCACCCTCGGAGCCCTGCAGCCCCGGCAGCAGTCCGCCACGCCCCCCGCCGCGGCCACCGCCGTGCGCTCCTGGGAGGGCGTGCCCGCCGGCACCACCGACCTGACCGACGTCCTGGGCCACATCGGCCGCGACCTGCTCCGGGTCGGCTCACCGCACGAGCTGGCCGGCTGCCTCATGGACCACCTCGCGTCCGAGGCGGGCGCCGACGCGGTGATGCTGTACGAGCGGCTTCCCGAGGGCGGGCTCGGACTGATCGGGTACGCCGGCCTCGACCCCGCCCTCGCCGCCCAGTGGCGCCAGCTCCCCCCGGTGACCAGGGTGGCCGCGCTGGACGCCCTGGGGTCCGGGGAACCGCGCTGGCTGGAGGACATCGCCCGGGACCGCACCCGGTACCTGCTCATCGGGGATCCCCCGGAGCAGTGGCCCACCCGGGCCTGGCTGCCGGTGCCGGCCGGGGACGCCGCCTGCGTCGCCCTCGGGGTGCTGCGCCGGCACGGCGAGCCGTTCACGGACCGCGAGCGGGAACTGCTGCGGGCCGTGGCCCGGCTGTGCGCGGGCCGGCTGCGAGCCTTCGACAGCCCGCGCGCCGGCGCGCCCGCGGACGTCTCCCAGACCGTGCAGGCGGTCTTCGACGCGCTGCCGGGCGCGGCGATCCTGCTGACCCCGCTGCGCGCTCCCTCCGGCGAGGTGGAGGACTACCTCATCGACGCCGCGACGCCGGAGGCGGTCGACGTGTTCGGCCGCACCGGCCGGGCCATGGTCGGCAGCCGTGTCCTGGAGAGCTACCCCTCGGTCGCGGGCGAACCGCTGTGGCGGGGCTACCTGCGGGCCCTGGAGACCAAGGTGCCCTTCGAGGGCGAGCCGTTCGCCTACCAGGACGTGGTGGGCGAGGTGCCCGTCACCGCCACCTACACCGTGCGGGCCGCTCCGCTGGGCGAGCGCCTGGTGGTGACCTGGCTGCGGCACGACCCGGTGGAGCGCCAGGAGCAGCGCCTTGCCGACGTGCAGCGGCTCGGCAACCTGGGCTGGGCGAACTGGAACCTGGTCACCCAGGAGATCTCCTGGGCCACGCAGACGTACGCCGTGCTCGGTCTGCGCCCCGGGCAGCGCCCGGTCCGGCTGGAGGAGCTGCCCGACCTGGTCCTGCCCGAGGACACCGGGCCGCTGGCCCACGCGATCGCCGAACTCGTCTCCCACAGCCGGCCGTTCGACGTGCCGTTCCGCGTCGAGACGCCCGAGGGGGTCCGGCATCTGCGGATGGTCGCCGAGGCCGTCACGGCGCCCGACGGCACCCCGGTCGAGGTGCACGGCTTCGTCCAGAACCTCACCGCGCAGCGCAGCGCGGAACTCGCGCTGGTGGAGAGCGAGCGCGCGATGCTGCTCCAGCGTGGCATCCTCCAGGCCGAACGGGCGCTGGCGGCCCGGCTCCAGCACGCCCTGCTGCCGCTGCCCAGCAAGCCGGTGCTGCTGGCCGGGCTGCGCGTCGAGGTCGCCTACCTGCCCGCGCAGGCCGGCATCCACGTCGGCGGCGACTGGTTCAGCGCCATCGAACTGCCCGACTACGACGCGCTGTTCGTGGTCGGCGACGTGGCGGGCCACGGCATCGACGCCGTGGCCACCATGGCCCAGCTCAGGTTCACCGCGAAGGGCATGGTCAGCACCGGCTCCTCGCTCACCGGGGCGCTGGCGCGGCTCAACCAGCTGCTGCTGCACTCCCGCGACAGCCAGATCACCGCCACCATGGTCCTCGCCCGCTACGACCCCGAACGGCAGGTCCTCGCCTGGGCGCAGGCGGGGCACCCGCCGCCGCTGCTGGTGCGCCGGGGCGAGGTCCGCTTCCTCGAACGGCCCGGCGGCATGCTGCTCGGCGCGACGGCCGCCCCCGCCTACGAGTCGCGGGAGCTGCGGCTGGAACCCGGCGACCGGCTGCTGCTCTACACCGACGGCCTGGTCGAACGCCCCGGCGAGGGCCTGGACGCGGGCTTCGCCCGGCTGGCCGAGGCGGTGCGCGCCCACGGCAGCGGCGAGTCCGGCTCCCTGGACGCGCTGCTCGCGACGATGCTGGCGGACGAGCGGCGCGACGACGTCTGCGTGCTCGACATCCGGATGCCCCTGGAGGGCGTGCAGGACGCGGCGGAGGAGGCGGTGGGCTGACGGCGCCGCACTCCTCACGGTGGCCGCGCTCAGTCCGCGGGGTGGCCGGCGTCGATGGTGACGGCGTCGGAGAGGCGCAGCAGGGAACCGTCGCGGCCCTCGCCCGACTCGACGGGGTCGAGCAGGAAGCCGACGTGGTCGCCGCCATCGGTGCGCCGCAGGACGGCACCGACGAACCAGGCCGCCGTGTCCTCCAGGACGGGGGTGCCGCCGGGCCCCTCCCGCCAGGTGAGCCGCGCGAACTTGTCGACCTCGTCGCCCGTCTCGCCGCCGAGGAGTTCCGCCAGGTCCCGCTGGTCGCGGGTGAGCAGATGGACGGCGAGGAACCGCGCGTCCCGGGCGACCCGGTAGGTGTGGTTGACCTTGGACAGCCACACGGTGAACCGGGGCGGCCGGATGGAGCACTGCGAGGCGAAGCCGACCAGGCAGCCGGCGCGCCTGCCGCTCGCCGCGGCGGTCACCACGCACATGTCCGGGTCCAGCCGGTCGAAGAAGCCGTCCAGGTCCGGCCGCTCCTGCCGGCCCCGCGTGCCGCTCTCGTCCGCCATCCCGCTCGCTCCCGTCCGCCGTCGTCCGCCGCCGGCCCGCGCGGGCCGTCGGTGGTCCTCGTGTGCCCGGTGCGCCGCTCATGAATCGTCATCGGAGTCGGTGCGGGACTCCAGCACGCGGCGCGTGTCGTTCCCGTAGACGCCCGTCTCGTCGCCGCTGATGCCGTACCAGAGCTGGAAGCGGGCCACGGCCTCGGTGAGGGCGGAGTCGTAGGTGCCGCTGATGGAGCCGTCGCGGTAGACGTCCGGGACGCGCAGCAGGCGTCGCTGCAGTTCGGCGACCTCGGGTCCGGTGTCGCCCTGGCGGAGGGTGCTGGGGCCGTCGGGGTCGGGCGCGGTGGCGGGGGCCGTGGATCCGGCCGGCGCGGTGGGGGCCGGGGCCGACGGGCCGCCGGGTGCCGTGGCCGGTGGTGCGGTGGCCGGTGGTGCGGTGGTGACCGCGGGCGCCGGGCGGGCGGTCGCGGCGGCCTGCTGACGGCCTGGCAGGAGCAGCGCGCAGCCGAAGCCGGCGAGGGCCGCCGCCGCGACGGCCGCGGCCACGGCGGCCCGGCGCGGGCCCGCGCCGGGCACACCCGGGGGCCGGGGGACCAGGGCCGGAACGGGAGGGAGTTCCCGGGTGTCGTCCTCGTGGTGTACGGGACCGGGCGGCCGGATCTCCCGCATGAGTTCCGCGAGGCCGTCGAAGCGGCGCAGGCGCACCACCCGGACGGGCTCCGGGACCGGTCCGGGCGGCGGCTGTCCGGGATCGGGCGGTGTCGGCACCTGGCTCTCCTTCCGTCCCTCCGGCGGGGGCGGGGCTCCTGCGGCCCGCGTGCTCAGATACGGCGCCCGCCGCGGCCCCGTTCAGCACTCCCCACGGGGTTCACGGATGGAGGTGCCGTTGCATCCAGTCGGCCGCCGCGCGGCGGAACAGGCGCCGGTTGTCCGCGCGCAGGAAGTCGTGCCCTTCGTCGCGCAGGGTCAGCAGTTCCGCGTGGACGCCCCGTTCCCGGGCGGCCCGGACGAACTGCCGGGACTCCCCCGGCGGCACGTTGGTGTCGTGTTCGCCGTGCACGGCCAGCACCGGGACGCGCAGCGCGTCGATGCGGCTCATCGGCGACAGGGCGTGCAGCAGTTCCCGGTCGCGCTCCGGGTGGCCGTACTTGTGGGCCGCCGATTCCGCGATCCACGGCTCCGTACCGGCGAAGAAGGTGAGGAAGTCGGACATGCCGCAGACGGCCACCCCGGTGCGGAACAGGTCCGGGTGCCACACGAGGGAGGCGAACGTGAGGTAGCCGCCGTACGAGCGGCCCATGACCGCGAGCCGCGTCGGATCGGCGGGGCCGGCGGTGACCGCGTGGACCGCGCAGTCCGCGACGTCGTCGAGGGCGGCGAAGCGGCCAGCGCCCAGGTCGGCGTCGACGAACGAGCGGCCGTGCCCCAGGGAGCCCCGGACGTCCGGGGCGAAGACGTCCAGGCCGCGCCCGACCAGCTCGTGGTACAGCGGGTTGAACACCGGGCGTTCCTGTTCCTCCGGGCCACCGTGCAGGTGGATCACACAGGGCGCCGGTTCGTCGGGGGAGCGCCCCGGCGCCCGGTAGTACCAGCCGTGCAGGGGCAGCCCGTCCCGCGCGGTCAGCCGCACGGGGACGGGGCGTACCGGTGGGCGGCCCGGCGGGACGGCGTCCTCGTCCTGGGAGGACCACGGGGTGCGCAGCAGGGACACGCCCTCGTGGGCCCACCACAGGCCCGGGCGGCGCTGCGACCCCGACAGCGCGAGCAGCAGGCGTCCGGCACCGGCGGGGGTCACGCGGGTGACGACCTCGTGGGGCAGCGGCAACGGCCGTGCCGGGCCCGTGCTGTCCGGGGTCCGTCCCGTCGGGAAGGTCTCGACGAGTTCCAGTTCGCTCGCGCCGCGCACGTTCCACGCGAGCGCGGCGGTGCGGCCGTCCTGGGCCAGCGCGAAGAGTTCCAGGTCGCTTTCCGCGCGCTGCGCCGCGACCGACACCGCCTGCGGTCCTCCGTCGGCGTCGAGGGCGACCGCGAGGAGGGCGGCGTACTCGCGGTCGTCGTTGCTGCGCAGCCACAGTGTCCGCGCGTCCGGGGAGAACCGGCCGATCCACGGATCGCCGTCGGCGACCGGCATGTCGAGGGTGGTCACCGAGTCGGCGGTGCGCAGGACGACCGCCTCGCGCCGTCCGCGCGGCCCCCGGCGCAGCAGCGCGAGGCCGCCGTCGGGGCTGAGGTCGCAGACGCGCAGGGAGGCGGCGTGGGTCTCGGTGGTGAGCAGGACGGGCGAGGCCAGGCCGTCGGGATCGATCAGGTAGACCGACAGGCCGCCGTCGGGCCGGGCCGCCGGAGCCGTGGTGCCGGCCGGCGTCCCGTCCGGCGCCACCCCCGAGGCGGCGTCGTACGCGGCCGGGCCGAGGAGCGTGGCGTGACCGTCCCGGTCCGCCCAGTCGGCCGCCGGGCGCATCCCCGCGAGCAGGCCGTCGGCCGGGCCGGAGTCCGCCAGGACCCGTGTCGTGAGGGTTCCGTACGCGGCGGCGGCCGGCGCCGCGACGGTGACGGCGACGGCCGAGCCGTCGTGCGCCCAGCAGCCCAGGTAGGCGGAGCTGGCCGGGTCGGCCCCCGCCAGGACGCGGCGGCCGGTGCCGTCGGGCCGCACGCAGAGCACCCGTGAGTGCTCACCGCCGCCCGGCGCCGTGGTGTACGCGATCCACCGGCCGTCCGGTGACCAGGACACCTCCTTGACCGGGTCCGGTGAGGAGTCCAGCAGCCGCACCTCGTCGCCGTCGACGGGCCCGGCCCACAGCTGGGGGACGCCTCCCCGGTCACAGATGAACGCCGTCTCGCTGCCGTCGGCGTTCGCGGAGGGGTACCAGCAGCCGTGCGCGCGCAGCCGGGTCACCGCGTCGCGCGGGCCGCCCGCCTCGGGCAGCGGCACCGGCGCGGGGGCGGCGGCACGGGCGGCGTCGAGGACGTCCCCGGTCCGGCGGTCCGGGGACCGGACGGGGCCCGCACCCGCCGGGCCCGGAGGTCCGGAGCGGATGACGGCGGGTGCCGGGCCGTGCGCCACCCGCGCGCCCAGGTCGTCGGTCACGTGATTCCGTGGGTCTGCAGCCATATCTCCAGCACAGCGATCTGCCAGAGCGCGTTCGCGCCCCGCCTGGTCCGGTGCTCGTCGGGCGCCTTGAGGAGCTCCGCCACGTACGCGTCCTGGTACACGCCGCGGCGCCTGGCCTCCGGTGCCTCCAGGGCCTCCCGCACGCGCCGCAGGACGGGGCCCGCCATGTGCCGGATGGCCGGCACGGGGAAGTAGCCCTTGGGCCGGTCGACGACCTCGTGGGGCAGCAGCTTGCGGCCCGCCTCCTTCAGCACGCCCTTGCCGCCGTCGGCCAGTTTCAGTTCCGGCGGGCAGGCCGCCGCGAGTTCGACCAGTTCGTGGTCCAGGAAGGGCACCCGGGCCTCCAGGCCCCAGGCCATGGTCATGTTGTCGACTCGCTTGACGGGGTCGTCGACGAGCATGACGTGCGTGTCCAGCCGGAGAGCGGCGTCCAGCGCCGTCTCCGCGCCCGGTCGCGCCATGTGCTCCCGTACGAAGCGTCCCGAGACGTCCTCGCGGGGCAGCAGCTCGGGCCGCAGGACCCGGGCGAGGTCGGCGTGCGACCGGTCGAAGTAGGTCGCGGCGTACCGCTCCGGCTCGTCCTCGCGGGCGACCGACGCCAGCTGCGGGTACCAGTGGTAGCCGGCGAAGACCTCGTCGGCGCCCTGCCCGCTCTGCACGACCTTGACCTCCTTGGACACCTGCTCGGACAGCAGGTGGAAGGCGACCACGTCGTGGCTGATCATCGGCTCGCTCATGGCCTCGAACGCCCCGTCCAGGGCCGTCGAGACCCGTTCGGAGGGGACCATCAGCCGGCGGTGGTCGGTGTCGAACTCCCGGGCCACCAGATCGGAGTAGCGGAACTCGTCGCCCTCCTCGCCGCCCTCCGCCTCGAAACCGACGCTGAACGTCATCAGGTCGCGCCGGCCTTCGTCGGCCAGCAGCGCGACGATCAGGCTGGAGTCGAGGCCGCCGGAGAGCAGGACACCGACCGGCACGTCGGCCACCGTCCGCCGGCGCACCGCCAGGCGCAGCGCGTCCAGCACCGCGTCCCGCCACTCGTCGGCCGTCATGCCGGCGTGCTCGGGCCGGCGCGTGTAGGACGGCTGCCAGTAGCAGTGGTCCCGGTGCGTGCCGTCCGGTTCGACGACCCGCACGGTGGCCGGCGGGAGCTTGCGCACCCCGTTGAGGACGGTGTGCGGGGCGGCGACCGTGGCGTGCCAGCTCAGGTACTGGTGCAGGGCCACCGGGTCGAGCGAGGTGTCCACGTCACCGGCGGCCAGGAGAGCGGGCAGCGTGGAGGCGAAACGGAGCCGGCCCGGCGTCCGCGCCAGGTAGAGGGGCTTGATCCCGAGCCGGTCCCGGGCGAGGACGACGCGGCCGGTCCGGTGCTCGGTGAGCGCGAAGGCGAACATGCCGCGGAAGCGCTCCACGCAGGCGGTCCCCCACTGCCGGTAGGCGTTGAGGACCACCTCGGTGTCCGACGTCGACTCGAAGCGGTGCCCTAGGCGGCGCAGTTCCTCCCGCAGCTCCGGGTAGTTGTATATGCAACCGTTGAAGACGCCGGTGACCTCGCCCCGGGCGTCCGTCATCGGCTGGGCCCCGCTGTCCGACAGGTCGATGATCTTCAGGCGGCGGTGTCCCAGGGCCACCGCGCCCCGTCTCCAGGTGCCCTGCCCGTCGGGTCCGCGGTCGGCGAGGCGCTCCGTCATGCGCTCGACCGCCGCGAGATCGGGCGACCGTCCGTCGAAGCGGACCTCCCCGCTCAGACCGCACATGACGCCCCGCCTCCGTCCGGCGCGCCGGCATACCCTCCGGCGCGGAGCTGGGCGGTACTGCGATACATGACGTTCCCTTCCGTAGACGACAGGACGTGTCGCGCGGCTCGCCGATGCGGCGACTGCCACCGCCGACGTGCCGCAGCGCACGCGGGCCGGACCGGCGCCCGGACGTCTTCGGGGAACACGGACGCACACGGGCCGGCACCGGGCGGCTGCGGCGGCTTGTGCCGTGTTCGAGTGCCCACGCCCTGAGCAGGTAAGCCCCACCCCGCGCACCCGGCGCGCCCGCACGTGGTGCACTCGGTGTATGAACCCTGTCCCGACCGATCCCGTGGGCGGGACCCCCGGCTCGGGCCCGGAGCTGATCACCTTCGGGCACGGCACGGCCGGCCGGACGGCGCTGGCGGAGCTCCTGCGGGAAGCCGGCGTCGCCGCCGTCGTGGACGTCAGGACCGCACCGGGCAGTCGCCGCGACCCGGACCTGTCGCGGCAGCGGCTGGCCGAGTGGCTGCCCGAGGAGCGGATCGCCTACCGCTGGGAGCGGCGGCTGGGCGGCTGGCGCAGGCCCCCGCCGGACTCACCGGACACCGTCTGGCGCAACGAGTCCTTCCGGGGCTACGCCGCTCACACCCGCAGTGCGGAGTTCCTGACCGCGATGGACGGCGTGCTGCGGCAGGCGGGCGGGGAGCGTACCGCGGTGATGTGCAGCGAGGCGGTGTGGTGGAGATGCCACCGGCGGCTGATCGCCGACTTCGCCGTCCTGGCCCGCGGGGCGAGCGTCCTGCACCTGATGCACGACGGCCGCCTCACGCCGCACAGCCCGACGCCCGGTGTCCGCCTCCGCGGTGACGGCCTGCTGGTCTACGACGACGGTCCTCGGGCGGCGGAGTGAGGCCCCCCGCCCGAGAGGCGCGGCGTCCCGGGCCCGCGGGGCCGCCCGCGCCGCGCGGGTGTGGCGGGCGCCCGGCGGGGCACGCGGAGTGCGGTCCAGCCGATCGGAGGACGGTGCCACGATGACCGACCACGAGCGTTCCCGCGTCCTGCCCGCTCGGCCCCCGGCACACGGGGCCGCCGCGGGTCTCCGCACCGGCCGCACCGGACGGCCGCGCGTCGCCGTCACGGCCGGCTGACCGGCTCCGGAGCACGCCATGGGACGCCCCAAGCGGTACGCCGTCGCCGCCTCCGGACAGTGGACCGACGAGGAGGACGGCCGGCGCCGGCTGCCCGCCGGCGAGGTCCACGCGTGGGAACCGGGTCTGAACCAGACCGTCTGCGGACTCTCCCTCAGCCGCTCCCGGCTGACGCGCTTCCCGCACGTCGGCTGGGCGGACACCTTCCCGGAGTCCGGGGGCGCGGCGGACCGGGTGCGGCGCGTGTGCCCGCGCTGCGCGTCCGTGGCCGGGCGCCGCGGCCCTGACGCCCGGCCCCGGTGGCACCGCACCAACCCCCGGCCCTGAGGGGCACGTCGGGGGGCGAGGTGCCGGGCTGGGCGCCGATCACCGTCAGGCCGGGATCAGCGCTCCCCGCGCGAACCGGCTCAGGGACGCGGTGAACGCGGTGACGAAGGCGTCCCTGGCCTCCTCCGGGAGCGCGTCGAGGGACAAGTAGGGGTTGAGGTCCTCCAGTTCGACCAGCAGCAGGCTTCCGTCCGCGGCGCGGCAGGCGTCGACGCGCTGGATGCCGTGGCCGAGGTCGTTCCAGTCGATGAACCGGCGGGCGAACTCCAGGTCGGCGGCGGTGGCCTGGTACGGCCGCAGCTCCCAGCGGCGCTCGGGGTCGGGGGCGTGAAGGGCGTACTGGAAGTCGTCGTCGACGAAGTAGAAGGACACCTCGTAGGCGAAGTCCACGCACGGCTGGATCAGGACGTCCGCGGTGGCGAGTCCCGCGACGCCGTCCGCGGGGACGATCCGCAGGCCCAGGGAGTCGGCGCCCTGCTTCGGTTTGACCACGTACCGCTCGGCGGCCGGCAGCCGGTCCAGGTCCTCGGCGCGGTCGACGGTCGGGATCACGGGGAACCCTGCGGCGGTCAGGTCGAGCAGGTACTGCTTCCCGGCCATGTCGGCCTTCCCGGTGAGCGGGTTGTACACCCGGGTACCGGCGGCGAGCGCCCGCGCGCGGAAGGCGTCGTACTCCTCGCGGTAGCCGAGGACGGGCCCGCTGTTGCGGACGACGACGGCGTCGAAGCCGTCCATCAGGGCCGCCGCGTCCACCGGATGGCACAGGGCCAGGTCGAAGTGGGCGCGCAGCCGGGAGGTGAGGTGGATGTCCTCGTCGCAGTAGCGGCGCCCGCGCGCCTGGTACGCCAGGTCGGTGACGTAGAGCAGGCGGGGGCGGGCGGCGGGCATGCGGGCTCCTCGGGGCGGCGCGGGGGCCGCGGTCGTGGGGCGGGTGGGTGGTGCGGGCGCGGTGCGGGGCCGGTGCCGGTGCCGGCGGCGTCCTGGACGGCGGCGGCGACGGCGGAGAAAGGTTACGCCGCAGGGTACGGCGGCTTCCGGCCACCCCCGGTCACCGCCCCCTCGCGCCCAGCGCCCCCGTGGTCCGGCCGGGCCGCCTGGAGGTGGCCCTGAAAGCACTCAGTTCCCCCGACAGGTCGCTCGCGCTGCACTGAGTGTCACGCACGCGCTCCGGGTGCTACGTTCCCGTCCATGAGCTCCAGCAGCGCGGTGCCGGCCGCGAAGCCGCCGATCCGGGACGCCCTGGTGGCGGCGGCCTTCCGGCTCTTCCTGGAACGCGGGTACGAGCAGACCACCGTGGACGACATCGTGGCCCTGGCCGGGGTCGGCCGGCGTTCGTTCTTCCGCTACTTCCCCTCCAAGGAGGACGTGGTCTTCCCCGACCACGAGCGCTGCCTGGCCGACATGACCGCCTTCCTCGCGGCCGGCGGCGCCGAACACGAGCCGGTGCGGCGGGTGTGCGACGCGGCCCGGCTGGTGCTGCGGATGTACGCCGAGAACCCGGCCTTCTCCGTGCAGCGCTACCGCCTCACCCGGCAGGTGCCGGGGCTGCGCGCGTACGAGCTGTCGGTGGTGTGGCGCTACGAACGCGCGCTCGCCGAGTACCTCCGCGCCCGTTTCGCGGACCGGCCCGACGGCACGCTGCGCGCCGACGTGATCGCGGCCGCGGTCGTCGCCGCGCACAACAACGCCCTGCGCTCCTGGCTGCGTTCGGAGGGGAAGGGTGACCCGGGGGCCGAGGTGGACCACGCGCTGGGGTACGTGCAGAGGACGTTCGGCCGACCGGGGCCGGTGCCGGCCGGCGCGCAGGCGGGGCGGCCCGACGACGTGGTGGTGCTGGTGTCCCGCCGGGACGCGCCGCTGTGGCGGGTGGTACGGGAACTGGAGGCGGCACTCGGCCGGGACTGACCCGGAACAGGGGTCATTAGGGGTACCGAGTGCCTTTACGAGTGACACTCAGTGCCATACCCTGTCGGCGTGCGCGGTGGCACGGCAACCGCGCACACATGTGTCCGGTCCGCCCCGGGCACGCGGGATTCCGGCCGAGCGCAGGGAGTTGACCAGCGTGTACCACCCCTCAGCAAGCACCTCGCACCCGGTGGCCGGTGCCGCGGCGGGCGTTCTCGATCCCGCCGCCACGGACTCCAAGGACGCCATCCTCTTCCAGCGCTGCACCTGGTGCGGCACCGCGATGTACCACCGGCTGCTGTGTCCGGTCTGCCAGGGCAGTGAGCTGCGCACGGAGCGCAGCGAGGGCGTCGGCACGGTCCGCCACTCCACGGTGGTGCACCGCAACTCACCGGCGGCGCGCAATGTGTCGCTGATAGAGATGGCCGAGGGGTTCGTCGTCCGGGGCCGGGTCATGGGCCCGCCGATCGGCATCCACAGCGGTGACCGGGTGCGGCTGTCCACCGCCAAGGACCCGGTGCGCGGGGAGCCGGTCTTCCAGCTCGTGGACGAGCCGTACCGCGCCTGGACTTGACCCCCCGCCGGGCTGCCCGGCAGCGAGCGGACCGCCTGCTGCTGGGCGCAGGAGATCACCCGGTACGGCACCGACGCGTCGTACGACGTGCTGGTCGAGGCGGTCCGGGGGGCGGTCGCCGGGTGCTACCGGGTGCGGGAGTCCCCGGAGCCGGTGCTGTTCCGGCAGGCCGACCCACGGCCCGCGGAGCCGGGGACCGGGGGCCTCGCACCGTCCGGTTCGGTGCTGGACGCGTCGTAGGGCGCCGGTCCCGGGTGGCTCTCAGTCCCCGAGGGTCACCCGGAGGCCGACGGTGCCGTCCAGGCCGCGCCGGAGCCGGCTGCCCAGCAGGGTGAGGCGGCCGAGGAGGCCGTACTTGCGGGCGATCAGGCCCCGGTAGCGGGCGGTGGTGGCCGGATCGGCGATCTCGGCGGTGGCGGGCACCTGGTCGCCGGTCGGGTTGCCGCGCACGTCGCACGGGCCGACGAGGACGTCCGGGCGGCGCCGGATCCGCTTGACCTTCCCGCTGCCGGCCGCCGTCCACACCCCGAGCGCGTCGCCGTCCCGTACCACCCAGACCGGGGTCGCGACGGGCCTGCCGTTCTTCCGGTAGCTGGTCACCAGCAGGTACGTGCCGGACCCGAGCCGGTCGAGCCGCGTGTCGTCCATGCCCGCAGTGTAGGAGAGCGGCCCCTGCCCGGCGAAGCCCGGTGCACGCGGGCAAGCCCGCCGGCTCCCGGCGGAGAAACCCGGACCGGGCGGCGGAGATCAACTCGGGCGTCTAGATTGCGTCTTGCACGGTGCAGTCCCCGTCAGGCGTCTTCGCCGGACACCCCTCAGGCATCCCTTCAGGCACCCAGGAGCTGACCCACGTGACCGACAACCCGGCAGCCGCCGACGACGTGGCCGCGTCGCTGCGCTCCCGCATCAGCACCGGCCAGCCGCACACCGCCCGGATCTGGAACTACTGGCTCGGCGGCAAGGACAACTACGAGGTCGACCGCGCGGCCGGCGACCAGATCCGCCGGCTGCACCCGGGCATCGGGGAGTACGCGCGCGCCGACCGGCTCTTCCTCGGCCGCGCGGTGCGCCATCTGGTCGGCGAGGTGGGCATCCGGCAGTTCCTGGACATCGGCACCGGGCTGCCCACCGCCGACAACACGCACGAGGTGGCGCAGCGGATCGCGCCGGAGTCCCGGATCGTGTACGTCGACAACGACCCGCTCGTCCTCGCGCACGCGCGCGCCCTGCTGACCAGCACTCCGCAGGGCCGTACCGACTACCTGGACGAGGACCTGCGCAACGTCGACGCCATCCTCGAACACGCGGCGAAGACACTGGACTTCAGTCAGCCGGTGGCGCTGATGCTGCTCGGGGTGGTCATCTTCATCGGCGACGAGGAGGACCCGTACGGCCTGGTACGGCAGTTGACGGACCGGCTCCCGGCGGGCAGCCACCTGGTGCTGTCGCACACCATCACCAGCCCGTCGATGCCGGACGTGGACGAGGCGGTGAAGTTCTGGAACGAGCACGGCACCCCGAAGCTGAAGCAGCGCACCCCCGAGGACGTGGTCCGGTTCTTCGACGGCCTGGAGTTGCTGGAGCCGGGAGTGGTGTCCTGCTCGCGGTGGCGCCCGGAGGGCGGCGACGGGGCCGAGCCGGAGGAGGTCGCCATGTTCGGCGGGGTGGCCCGCAAGAACTGACCGCGCACGGCAGTTCACCGGCGCCGGTGAACGCCGTGGCCCCGGCCCCCGTATGGAGGAGCGGGCCCTCGACGATCCGGGGGCCTCGCGGTGCCGGTACGGGCAGCGCGCGTTCGGGTTCGGCTTCGGGAGCCATGCATGCGGCACGCACGACGACGGGTCGTCCGGCGAGTGACACGGCTGGCGGCGGTCGGCGGACTCCTCCTGGGGGGCGCGATGGTCGCCCAGGCGGCCATGGCGAGCGAGACACCGCCCGCCGCCGCCAGACCGCTCGCCGCCACGGGCGGTACCGGCGCCGCACTGGTGGCACGGCTCGGCACGGCCCGTACGGCGGGCGACTGGATCGGCGCCGACGGGCGTACGGTCGTCGCGGTGACCGACCAGGCCGCGGCGCGGGAGGTGCGGCGGGCCGGGGCGGAGCCGAAGGTCGTGTCGCACAGCATGAACGAGCTCAAGTCGGCGACGGCGGCCCTGCGTTCGGCTCCGCGCGTGCCGGGCACGGCCTGGGCGGTGGACTACCGGACCAACCGGGTCGTGGTGCGGGCGGACCGCACCGTGTCGGCCGGGGACTGGTCGCGGCTGACCCGGGTCGCCACGGGGATCGGCAGCTTCGTGCACATGGAGCGCACGAAGGGCACGTTCACCACGCGGCTGAACGGCGCGCAGCCGATCCTGTCGACGGGCGGCCGCTGCTCGGCCGGGTTCAATGTCACCGATGGGCGGTCGGACTTCATCCTGACCGCCGGCCACTGCGGGCCCGCCGGGTCCACCTGGTTCGCCGACAACCAGGGGGACCAGCAACTCGGCCGGACGGTCAGCAGTTCCTTCCCGGGCAGTGACTTCTCGCTCGTGCAGTACGCCGGCGGCAAGGCCGGCGCGGGCGCCGACGTCGTCGCGATCGGCGGGGGCAAGGGGGTGCGGATCACGGGGGCCGCCGATCCGGCGGTGGGGCAGCGGGTGTTCCGCAGCGGCAGCACCAGCGGTCTGCACGACGGCCAGGTCACGGCGCTGAACGCGACCGTCAACTACCCGGAGGGCACGGTCACCGGGCTCATCGAGACCACCGTGTGCGCCGAACCGGGCGACAGCGGCGGCCCGTTGTTCTCCGAGGGCATCGCGCTCGGCGTCACCTCGGGCGGGAACGGAGACTGCACGGCGGGCGGGACCACGTTCTTCCAGCCGGTGAGCAAGGCGCTGACGGCGCTCGGGGTCCGGCTGCTCGTGTCGGCGCAGAACGCGGGCGGCGCCCCGGGCGGCACCTCCTCCCCCGCGCCCGCGGCTTCGGCGGCCCAGGGCGCGATGGCGCCGAACGCGGCCTCGCCGGGCTCCTCGGCGCCGGTCACGGGCGCGTCGCAGGGCGGCACTCCGCTGGCGCGGCTGACGGACACCCGGAACGTCGGGCCGGGGCTGCTGGTCATCGCGGGCAGTCTGATCGCCCTGGTGGCGACCCGTTACATCCGGGCCGAGCAGGACCGCAAGGCGTATCAGCGGTACTACTCGGCGACGTGGGGCTGAGGGAGGCCGGGGAGAACGATGAGAAGGGCACCCGTGTGTTCACGGATGCCCGGGACGGTTCGGCGCGGGGTCGGTCAGGCAGCCCGGTGCGGTCGCGGGGCCGCGGCGGCCCACTCCATCACGAGCCGCTGGTACTCCGCGCGCTGCTCGGTGGTCAGTGTCCCGCCCGACCGGCGCCACAGGGCCCGGATCTCCTCGTTGACCTCCGCGGCCGATCGCTCGGAGACGGCTTCAACAGTGGTGGACATGCTGTGAAGCATATGCCGATCGAAGTGAAGGCGCTGTGAGTAAGTGCCCGCTATACGGACATTCCGGACCGTGTTACTCATCACGTCAATGTGTCAACCGGAAGCGGGAATTCACTGCCCGTGCCGCTCCCCCGTCCCCCCGGCCCGTTCCGGCTCAGCCCCCGGTCCGGCCCAGCACCAGCACCTGGATGGCCAGCACGGCGGCGCCGCGCGCCCAGTCGTGGAAGTCGGACACCTTCGTCTCCAGGTCGACCGGGGCGGCCAGCGGGTGCCGGTGGGAGCGGATGGTGTCGCGGACCGTGTTCCCCGCCACGTCCATCAGGCCGACGCCCTCTCCGGCGAGCAGGATCTTCTGCGGCAGCGCGAAGTTGGCGATCTGCGCGACCAGGGTGCCCAGGGCCCGGGCGGCCTCGTCGACGACCCGGGAGGACATGGGCTCACCGGCGGCGGCAGCGGCGAGGATCTCCTCGTAGCCGACGTCCCGGCCGGTGGCGGCGCGCACCTGGTAGCGGATGCTGGGGATGCTGAGCAACGACGTGGCGCTGCCGCGGGCGCCCTCGGGGGTGAGCGGGCCGTACGGGTCGATGATCCAGTGCCGGCCGAAGCCGCGGTCCTCCTCGTCGTACGGCACCCGGCTGCCGCCGAGCACCAGCCCGTAGCCGATGCCGGCGCCGATGGTCAGCACGGCGAAGCGGTCGAGTCCCCGGCCCGCGCCGAACCAGGTCTCGGCCTCCACCAGGGCGGCGACGTCGTTCTCCACGACGACCGGCAGCCCGGTGCGCTCCCGCACGAGCGTGCCGAGCGGTACGTCCCGCCAGCCGAGGAAGGCCGACTCGCCGACCACCGCACGCTCCCGCACCCGTCCGCCCACGCCGATGCCGATGCCCGCCGGGGCGGGGTGGCGTCCGGCCAGTTCGGTGGCCATCTCCGCCAGCAGCGCGGCGACGGCGTCCGGGTCATGCGTGGTCAGCGGCCGGTCCAGCCGGCCGGTCACCTCACTGCGCAGGCTGGTGACGACGCCGTAGACCCGGTCGGCGGTGATCTTGAATCCGAGGAAGGAGCGGGACTCGGCGACGATGTCGAGGGGCCGTGACGGCCGCCCCTGGCGGTTCTCGCCCGCCCCGCCCCCCTCGGCGGCCTCCACCAGCAGCCCGGACTCGATGAGCGGTTTCGTGAGCCGGGTGAGGCTGCCCTGGGAGAGGCGCAGCCTGCGGGCCAGCTCGGTGCGGGACAGCGGGCCGTGCACCAGCACCTCGATGGCCACGGAGCGCTCCGCGGGGCTCAGCGGCAGCCAGCTGGTCATGGCAGCGAACCTCTCTGGTTTTCTTCCGGTGCAGAAGTAACCGGGTCAGCATACGCGGACGTCTCACACAGGACAGCGGATGCGAGCAGATCTCACCCGGCTCTTGACGGTCGAATTATTCCGTGGCGAAAGTAATCCACATGACCTTCTCCCTCGGTATCGTCGGCGCCGGACAGTTCTCCGGGCAGTTCGCCACCATCTTCCACGCCCATCCCGGAGTCGGTGACGTCTATGTCACCGACCTGCTGCCCGAGCGGGCCGAGCGGCTCGTCGCCGCACAGGGGCTCGCGGGCACGTTCCCGTCGTACGAGGCGATGCTGGAGTCGCCGGCGGTCGACGCGGTCGCGATCTTCACCCAGCGCTGGACCCACGGACCGCTGGTCCTCCAGGGACTGGCCGCGGGCAAGCACGTCTACTCGGCCGTCCCCATGGCGATCACCGTGGAGGAGATGGCCGCGATCATCGACGCGGTCCGGGCGACCGGGCTGACGTACATGATGGGCGAGACCAGCCACTACCACCCGGCGACCGTGCACGCCCGCAACCAGATCGCGGCGGGCGCCTTCGGCCGGCTGTTCTACGCCGAGGGCGACTACGTCCACGACATGGACCTCGGGTTCTACGAGGCCTACCAGTACAGCGGCGGCGAGAACTGGAAGGCGACCGCCAGCTATCCCCCGCTGCTGTACCCGACGCACGCGGTGGGCGGGGTGCTCGGGGCCTGGCAGACGCACGCGGTGAGCGTGTCCGCGATCGGGGTGCGCGACGAGCGCGGCGACGGCGTCTTCGACCGTTCGGTCAGCCAGTTCGACAACGACGTGTCCAACGCGACCGCGCTGTTCGAGGTGGCGGGCGGCGGATCGTTCCGTACGAACGAGTTCCGGCGGGTCGGCTACCCCTCGCACATCCGCGAGTCCCGGTTCCGGTTCTTCGGGACGGAGGCCAGCATGGAACAGCTGGCGACGGTGGCGCTGTGGCAGGACAAGAAGGGGGTCGAGGACATCAGCGAGCTGCTGGAGCCGAAGCCGACCCTGGCCCCCGACGACCCCTCGCTGGCGCACATCGCGCCGGAGCTGCGCGCGGCCTTCACCTCCGGCTCGGCGCCGGTGCACGACCGGTCACGGCTGCCACGGGAGTTCGACCACCTGCACAACGGGCACGAGGGCAGCCACCACTTCCTCGTGGACGACTTCGTCACCGCCGTCACCACGCGGACGCTGCCGTCGGTGAACGCGTGGGTGGCCGCCCGCTACACCCTGCCGGGCGTCATCGCGCACGAATCGGCACGGCAGGGCGGTGTCCGGCTGGAGATCCCCGACTTCGGGGACGCGCCGGAGGCGTGACCGGTCCCGGCGGGCTCAGGTGCCGGGCTTGCGGCCGTAGACGAAGACGTCGTCACCGTTCTTCAGCAGCGACCAGTACTTCTTGGCCGTCGCGGTGGTCATGTTGACGCAGCCGTGCGAACCGGGCGGGTTCCACATGCTCAGACCCACCGAGTGGAAGGCCTGGCCGCCGTCGAAGAACTGGCTGTAGGGCATCGGCACGTTGTAGAGGGTGGAGACGTGGTCGATGTCCCGCCAGTAGATCTTCTTCAGGCCGGTGCGGGTCTCGTAGCCGTCGCGCCCGGTGCGCACCGGCACCGGGCCGTAGACGAGCCGGTTGCCGTCCTGGATCCAGCTGAGCTGGAGCGTGAGGTTCACGCAGGCGATGCGGCCCTTGTTCACCGGGCACTTGCCGTCCTTGTTCGGCTTGTTCCCGACGGCCTTCTGCTTGTTCATCAGGTCCATCACGCCCCAGGTGACGGGACCGGCGTAGCCGATGTTCGGCGTGATGCCGTGCTTGTTCTGGAAGGCCTGAACGGCCTTGCAGTCGGTGGCGGACTGCTTGCCGTCGACCGGCCGGCCCAGGAACTTCTCCACCTGCTTCTGGTACGGCCCCGTCCGCGTGGTGCAGCTCGCGGCCTGGGCCGGCGTCGCGGTGAACGCGAGCGCCAGCGGCGCCACCAGTCCCGTGACGCCCAGCGCGACCGCACCTCGTCTGCGTATGACCCCCATGTCAGCCTCTCCCCTTCCCCTTTGCCCGTTTCGTCCGCCCGGGCCTCCCCCGGTGCTCTCCAGCGCGATTCCCGCGATGTCGGACTACTAGACCCGGCCCGGCCGGGGATGGTTGTGGTTCCGGTCAGGCTGTGACGAAACGGTGAACTTCCGGCCGTACGGCGCCCCGGCCGGTGCGCGGTGACCCTCTACGCTGCGCCGCATGGACCCTGTTCTCGCCGACGACCTCGCCCGGCTCCCCGAACTGCTCCAGGCCGCCCGTGATCTCGCCGTCCGGGAGGTGGCGGGGCTCGCCGGGCGGCCGGTCGCCGCGCCCGGACCGGTGCCCGGGCGGGACCCGCTCCCGGCCGCGGGCGTGGGCGGTGACCGCGCCCTCGCCCGGTTCGCCGAACGGTGGGCGCCCGGTTTCTCCGGTTCCGCCGGTCCGCGCTACCTCGGCTTCGTCACCGGCGGCGCCACCCCCGCGGCGGTCGCCGGTGACTGGCTGACCTCCGCCCTCGACCAGAACCTGTCCGGGGCGGGCGGTTCCTGGGCGCAGGAGCTGGAGCGGGAGACGGTGGCGTGGCTGCGCGAGCTGTTCGGGCTCGGCGAGGCGCACAGCGGGGCGTTCGTGACGGGCGCGGCCATGGCGAACACGGTCGGTCTCGCGATCGGCCGGGAGTGGGCCGGCGAGCGGCTGGGCGTGGACGTCTCCCGGGCGGGCGCCGCCGCGCTGGGGCCGCTCGACGTGCTCTCCGGCAGCCCGCACTCCAGCATCGGGAAGGCGATGTCGGTGCTGGGCCTGGGCCGGGACCGGCTGCGGCCGGTGCCGCTGCTGCCCGGTGGCCGGGAGGCCGTCGACGTGTCCGCGCTCAAGACGGCGCTGGCCGGGGCCGGTGGCCGGCCGGTGCTGGTCGTCGCGAACGCGGGCACGGTGAACACCGTCGACTTCGACGATCTGCGGGCCGTCGCGGCGCTGAAGGAGCGCTACGACTTCTGGCTGCACGTGGACGCGGCGTTCGGCGCCTTCGCCGCGCTGTCCCCGGAACACGCCGCGCTGGTCGACGGGCTCGACGCGGCCGACTCGGTCTGCGTGGACCTGCACAAGTGGCTGAACGTCCCCTATGACGCGGCCGTCCAGTTCACCCGGCGGCGCGATCTGCAGGTGGCGGTGTTCCACAACGCCTCGCCGTACCTCGGCCTGCCCGGCACCGACCCCGACTTCCTGCATCTGACGCCGGAGAACTCGCGCCGGCTGCGCGCCCTGCCGGCCTGGTTCTCGCTGGTGGCGTACGGGCGGGACGGGCACCGGGAGGTCGTGGAGCGGAACGTGGCGCTGGCCCGCCGGCTCGGCGCGGGCGTCGACGCGCTGCCGGGCCTCACCCTGCTGGCTCCGGTCCGGCTCAACGTCGTGTGCTTCACCCTCGCCACGGACCCGTCCGCGGAACGGGTGGCGGCGCTGGCCCGGGCGGTCGCCGCGTCCGGGGAGGCGTACGTGACGCCGACGGTGTACGGCGGGGTGCCCGGGCTGCGCGCCGCGTTCAGCAACTGGCGGACCACCGAGGCCGACACGGACCGGGTGCTCGCCGTGCTCGCCGCGGCCTCGGGCTGAGGGTCAGGAGGTGTGCCGCACGGCCGCGCGGAAGCCGGTGTTGACGGCGGTGAGCCCGCCGTCGACGACGAGGGAGGTCCCGGTGATCCAGGCGGCGTCGCGCGAGGCGAGGAAGGCGACGGCGGCGGCGATGTCCTCCGGCTCGCCGACCCGGCCGAGCGGGTACAGGGGGCGGACCGCGTCGAGTTCGTCGTCGCGCCCCTCCCACGCCGAGGTGCGGACCGTGCCCGGCACGACCAGGTTGACCCGCACGCCCCGGGGCGCCGCGTGCCCGGCGAGGGTGCGGGTGAGCGAGCCGAGGCCGGCCTTGGCGGCGCTGTAGCCGTGGTTGCCGAAGTCCTGCGCGCCGTTGACGGAGCCGATGCTGACGATCGCGCCGCGTCCGGTGGCGGCGAGGTGCGGCAGGGCGGCGCGGCAGCAGCGGTAGGCGCCGGTGAGGGTGATGTCGAGGTCGCGCGCCCACGCCTCGTCGGGGTCGTCCTCGAACAGCGGTGTGTCCGCGGTGCAGTGGGCGGCACTGTTGACCAGCACGTCGAGCGAGCCGAACGCGGCGACGGCGTGGGCGACGGCCGCCTCGACGCAGGCGCGGTCGGCCACGTCACAGGCGAACGCCTCGGCGGCGAGGCCCTGTCGGCGCAGCGCGGAGGCGGTCCCTTCCGCCGCGGCCGGGTCCCGGTCGGTGACCAGCACCCGGCCGCCCTCCTCGGCGAGGCGCCGGGCGACGGCCGCACCGATGCCGCGGGCGCCGCCCGTCACGAGAACTCCGTGTCCTGCGAAGCGAGTCGGATCAGTCATGGGCCGACGGTACGGCCACCCGGGCGCGCTTTCACCGGTCCGGCACCCGGTTTCACCGGTAGCCGGTGACGTCCGCCGGCTTGCCCGCGTCCTGCACCTCGACCAGGTACCGCCAGGCGTCCGGCCGGCTGCCGTCGAGGTCGGTGAAGCCGTACACCCGGGCGAGGCCGCCGCTGGAGAGCGACCGCCCGTTGAACCGGGACACGTCCGGATCGGCGGCCAGGGCCGCGACGGCCCGGCCGGTGAAGCGGGGGGTCTCGGAGATGGCGAAGTGGGGTTCCCGCGCCAGGGCGTCCCGCCAGTTCTCCTCGCGGACGCCGAACGCGTCGAGCATGATCTCGGAGCGCATCCAGCCCGGGGTGAGGGCGACGGCGGTGGCGCCGCGCGGGCCGAGTTCGTGGCCGAGGGCGAAGGCCATGCGCAGGACGGAGGTCTTGGCGAGGTCGTAGAAGAAGTTCACCCGGTAGGTGCCGCGGTTGTACTCGGCGGTGCCGTCGGTGACCTCCACGACCAGGCCGCCGGGGTGCCGCAGCAGCAGCGGCAGGGCGTAGTGGCTGGTGACGGCGTGGGTCTCGACCGCGAGGCGGAGCAGGCGGAGCCCGTTGTCGAGGTCGTGCTCCCACACGGGGGTGTCCCACTCGAAGAGGTTCTCACCGCCCCAGATGTCGTTGACGAGGACGTCGAGGCGGCCCCGCTCGGCCGCGACGCGGTCCACCAGGGCGCGTACGGCGGTCGGGTCGAGGTGGTCGACGGCCACGGCGATGCCCTGCCCGCCGGCCGCGGTGACGAGGTCGGCGGTGTCCTCGACGGTCTCGGGGCGGTCGTACTCCGAGCGGCGGGCGCGGGTGCTGCGGCCGGTGACGTAGACGGTGGCGCCGGCCGCGCCGAGTTCGACGGCGATGCCCCGCCCGGCGCCCCGGGTCGCCCCGGCGACCAGCGCCACCTTGCCTTCCAGCGGTCCTGACATGTCCGGCCTCCCGTGCGGTACGACTGCGCTGCGACTGTTGTCGTCGCCCACTGTCGCCGGGAAGCCGGACATCTTCTGTCGGCTTTTACGCCGAGCCCCGCGATGTGCCGCCACCGGACCCGGTGGCGGCGGGGGCGCGGTGGCGGCCGTGGTCAGTGGCCGCGGGCGATCCACTCCTCCAGGTGGGGGGCCTCGTCGCCGATGGTGGTGCCGTCCCCGTGCCCGGTGAGGACCTTGGTCTCCGGCGGGAGGGTGAGGAGGCGGTCGCGGAGGGAGTCGATGATGGTCGGGAAGTGCGAGTAGGAGCGCCCGGTGGCCCCGGGGCCGCCCTTGAAGAGGGTGTCGCCCGTGAACACGGCGCCCAGGCCCGGGTCGTACAGGCAGACGGCGCCGGGTGCGTGCCCCGGGGTGTGCAGGACGGTGAGGTCGGCGCCGGCGGCCTCGATGACCTGGCCGTCGAGGAGGTGCCGGTCGGGGTCGCGGTGCGGGTGGGTCTGCTTCCACAGCGCCAGGTCGTCCGGGTGCAGCCAGATCGTCGCGCCGGTGCGGTCGGCGAGTTCCGGTGCCGCGTTGACGTGGTCGTTGTGGGCGTGCGTGCACACGATCGCGGTCAGCCGGCGGTCGCCGACGGCGCGGGCGATGGCCTCGGCGTCGTGGGCGGCGTCGATGACGATCACCTCGCGCTCGTCGCCGACGATCCAGACGTTGTTCTCCACGTCCCAGGTGCCGCCGTCGAGGGTGAACTGACCCGAGGTGACGAGGCGTTCGATGCGCGCGGCCATCACAGCACCACCACCGAACGCAGCACGTCACCGTGGTGCATCCGCTCGAACGCCTGCTCCACCTGGTCCAGTTGGATCGTCTCGGTGACGAACGCGTCGAGCGGCAGGCGGCCCTGCAGGTGCAGGTCGATCAGCATGGGGAAGTCCCGGCTGGGCAGGCAGTCGCCGTACCAGGAGGACTTCAGGGCGCCGCCGCGGCCGAAGACGTCCAGCAGGGGCAGTTCGAGCTTCATCTCGGGGGTGGGGACGCCGACGAGGACCACGGTGCCGGCCAGGTCACGGGCGTAGAAGGCCTGCCGGTACGTCTCCGGGCGGCCGACGGCCTCGATGACGACGTCGGCGCCGAAGCCTCCGGTCAGCTCGCGGATCGCCTCGACCGGGTCGTTCTCCCTGGAGTTGACCGTGTGGGTGGCGCCCAGCGTGCGGGCCTTCTCCAGCTTGCGGTCGTCGATGTCCACGGCGATGATCTTCGCCGCTCCGGCCAGGTTCGACCCGGCGATCGCCGCGTCGCCGACACCGCCGCAGCCGATGACGGCGACCGAGTCGCCCCGGCCGACGTTCCCGGTGTTGATCGCCGCGCCGATACCGGCCATCACCCCGCAGCCGAGGAGGCCCGCGACCGCCGGGGAGACGGCCGGGTCGACCTTGGTGCACTGGCCGGCCGCGACGAGGGTCTTCTCGGCGAAGGCGCCGATCCCGAGGGCCGGGGACAGCTCCTGGCCGGTGGCGGCGAGGGTCATCTTCTGCCGCGCGTTGTGGGTGTTGAAGCAGTACCAGGGCCGGCCGCGCAGACAGGCCCGGCACTGCCCGCACACCGCGCGCCAGTTGAGGATCACGAAGTCGCCGGGGGCGACGTCGGTGACGCCGTCGCCGACCGACTCCACGACCCCGGCGGCCTCGTGGCCGAGCAGGAAGGGGAAGTCGTCCGAGATGCCACCCTGCTTGTAGTGCAGATCGGTATGGCAGACCCCGCAGGCCTGGACGCGTACGACGGCCTCGCCGGGCCCCGGGTCCGGCACCACGATCGTCTCGACCCGTACGGCCTCGTCCTTGCCCGGTGCGATCACGCCGCGGACTTCCTGCGCCATGGTCTGGTTCCTTCCTTCGTTTGCCTTCGCCACCGACACTACGCGGCACCGATCCGTAGCGGGTCGGTAGCGGGGCGGACCACGAGGAGGTTATTGGATCTTCCCGGACCGGCGCGCGGGCATCGCCCGGCGGGCCCGGGCAGCGGTGAGGGCCGCCCCGGCGGGACGGCCCTCGTGCCGGCGGGCGGGATCAGTGGATGGCGCCGGCCAGACCGAGCAGCGGCGCGGCGGGCGCGAGGACCTGCTCCACCTGGTTGAGCTGGTTCAGCTCCTGGAGGTGCTTCAGCTCCTGCACCTGTTCGGTGACCCGCGGCACCCGGCCCCGCTGCTCCGCCGGGAGGTCACTGACGGCGAGCGAGTCGAGCGTGCTCAGCGCGCCGAGCTTCCCGACGAGCGGTACGCCCGCTCCTGCCGCGTTCGCCTGGGGTACGGCGAGGCCGGCGATCCCGGCGGCCAGACCGACGGCGGCGGCGATACGTCGTGTTGAGATCATGCCCTCAGCAACGGCGCCGGGCCCCGGGCGGACACGGGCGGCGGGCCGCGCTCACCCGTGAGGTGGAGCGCGCGGCCGGGCTTGCCGGGGCCGCCCGGGCGGAGGAGTCTCGGAGGTGGGCCCGTGCGGCCCGCTCCTGGCCGGACCGCACGGCGCCTGGACCACACGGGCACCTGAAGGAGGTCACCATGGGTACCGCGGCGGGGTCCGCCTTCGACACCGACACACTGCGCCGGGCCATCGAGGGCAACACCGGCAACAACCTTCTGTCGCTCTACGCGGACGACGCGGAGATCCGCATCGTCGACCGCAACAACCAGCCCAGTCACCCCACGGTCCTGCACGGCCGGGGCCAGATCGCCGAACTGCTGGACGACGTCTACAGCCGCGACATGACGCACAGGCTGGACCGGTGCGTCGTCCAGGGCGACCACGCGGCCTACTGCGAGTCCTGCGAGTACGGGGACGGCACCCGGGTCCTCGCCGAGTCGATGGTCACCCTGCGGGACGGCAAGATCTCGGATCAGCTGATCATCCAGGCCTGGGACGAGTAGCCCCGGCCGGGTACGGCGGGAGCGGGAAGGAGGCCGAGCGGGGTCGGGGCCGGGAGGCCGTACGCACCCTCGGTTACGCTGTACGCGGGCCGTGACTGGCGCTGAGGTGGAGTACCACCGGGGAGCGGTCCGCGCTGGTTGCCGCGCGCCTGGGCGAGGAGAGCCGATCCAGCCCAGGAGTGTGCAGCATGACCCAGGCCCGTCTGATGGACGGCACCGCGCCCGCGCGCCGCATCGTCGAGGACACCGCGGAGAGGGCCGCCGCCCTCACCGAGCGCACCGGTACCGCGCCGTGTCTGGCGACCGTGCTGGTCGGCGAGGACCCTGCGTCCGTGACGTACGTCCGGATGAAGCAGAACCGCAGCCGCAAGGCCGGCATCGAGTCCCGGCACGTCGCCCTGCCCGCGACCACCACGACCGGTGAACTCGTCTCGACGCTGCGGGAGTTGTCGGCCGATCCGGGGGTGCACGGCATCCTGCTCCAGCACCCGGTGGGCGACCACGTCGACGAGCGGGCCGCGTTCGAGGCGATCGCGCCCGAGAAGGACGTCGACGGTGTCACCTTCGCGTCGTTCGCCGCGATGAGCTTCGGGCTGCCGGGCTTCGTCTCCGCCACGCCGGGCGGCATCCTGCGGCTGCTCGACGAGTACGGAGTCGACCCGGCCGGGAAGCGGGCCGTGGTGGTCGGCCGCAGCGCGATCCTCGGCAAGCCGGTGGGCATGCTGCTGCTCGCCCGGGACGCGACCGTCACCTACTGCCACTCGCGCACCCGCGAGCTCTCGGCCGTGGTCCGCGAGGCCGACATCGTCGTGGCCGCGGTCGGCCGGCCGCGGCTGATCCGGGGGCAGGACATCAAGCCGGGCGCGGTCGTCGTCGACGCGGGCTACAACCCGGGGAACGTCGGCGACGTCGACTTCGACTCGGCCGTGGAGCGGGCCTCGCTGATCACCCCGGTACCGGGCGGCGTCGGCCCGATGACGATCGCCACGCTCCTGGACCAAACGGTGACGGCGGCCGCCCGGCAGCTGGGGGTGTAGGGCCGGCTGGACTGGACGGCACGGATTCCCGCGGGCGGCGGGCCGAGCCGCGCTGGACGGCAGGGACCACCGAGAAGCGGCACCGGCCGGCGCCAGCCGGTTGGGCCGACCCGGGCGGCAGAAGGCGCCAGGCGGCGACCCGCCGGCTGCCCGGCAACGCCTGCCAGTGACCCGCCGCCCGGGGTCGTCCGGCGACGCCCGGCGGTGGCCCGTGGGGCGGCGCCGGGCGGCGGGCCGAGCCGCGCTGGACGGCAGGGACCACCGAGAAGCGGCGCCCGCCGGCTGGGCCGACCCGGGCGGCAGCAGGCGCCAGGCGGCGACCCGCCGGCTGCCCGGCAACGCCTGCCAGTGACCCGCCGCCCGGGGTCGTCCGGCGACGCCCGGCGGTGGCCCGGGGGCGGCGCCGAGCAGCACCCGGCACCGGTCAGCGCAGCCAGGCGCTGTAGTCCATGACGTCCCCCGCCGTGACGCCGTACTCGGGGGCGTCGCGGGTGAAGGTGGTCTCCAGGCCGAGGACGGTGCCGGTGCGCGGGTCGAGGATCAGCATCCGCCGGCCGCCCCCGCCCTCGTACACGTAGGCCTGCCCGGGGCGGCCGAGGCGGTCGGTCACCTGTCCCGCGGCCCGCAGCCCCTTGGCGTCCGCGAGGACCCTGACCAGTGCCGCGGACTCGCGCGCGCCCAGCGTCCAGTGGTCCAGCAGCGTCGCGACGGCGTCGAGGAGCCCGGGGGTGTCCAGGGAGTCGGTACGGACGGTCTCGGCCAGGTAGGCGCGCAGGGCGGCCGGGGTGTGCGGCGGTGGCGCCTCGGGCGGGGCGTCGCTCCAGCTCGGCGGGTAGGTGGCCCGGCTGAGGACGTGGCCGTCGGCCACCACGCGAGGGTCCCCGCCCTCGTCGGTGAGGACCGGGCGGCCCGGACGGCGCGGGTCGGTCGCCACGACCAGCTCGGTGTGGCTGTGGTCCGCGCGCCAGCGCACGACCCTCTCCTCGGGCAGGGTGACGGGCGGCTTGCCGTCGGCCATGCTCAGGCTCCACGACTGCACGTGCGTGCCCTTGCGCAGGCGCGGCGAGCCGTCGGCGGCGGCGGTCGCGGCCAGTTCGGCGAGCTGCGTCAGCGGGACGGGCGGGGAGTCGGCGCGGACGGCCAGCGGCCGGGGCGCGGCGAGGGCCGGCGGGGTGTTCGGCCCGCCGACCAGCGCGGCGAGGGCGGTCGCCAGTACGACGCCCGTGGCCGCGAGGCCCCACAGCAGCCGGGCGCGGGGGGCGCGGCGCGGCGCGCGGGGCCGGCCCAGCAGCCGCTCCAGCCGCCACTCGGCGCGCTGGTCCAGGGGCCCGTCGCCGAAGTACGGCCCGTCGTCCGGTACGGGGTTGGCGAGCCGGAGGAGTTCGAGTTCGTCAGGCATGTCGGGGGTCCTTGCGCAGCGTCGCGTCGGTGGTGGGCGCGGGACGGGAGGTCCGCCGGCCGGGACGGGCGTCGCCGTCGGGCAGCGGTCCGCCGGGGCACGGCGCGGGCAGCGCTTCGCGCGGCGGTTCCCCGGAGGACACCTCGGCCGGTGCCCCGGGCGGCGGCGCCGCGGGGCTCGGGCGCGGCCCGAACGGCGGTGCCGCAGCGCTCAGGTGGTCGATCTCCGTGCGCAGGCGGCGGCGGGCGCGGTGGAGGCGCATGGCTGCCGCGCGGCGTCCGCAGCCGAGGGCGACCGCGATCTCCTCGGCGCCGAGTTCCTCCCAGGCGGCGAGGCGCAGTATCTCCTGGTCGGCCGGGGACAGCCGGTCCAGCGCCTCGTGCACCCAGGCGCCCGGCGCCTCCGTGTCGGGGCCCGCCTCGATGTGCCGGCCGTGCGCCGCCTCGTCGTTGCCCAGCCGGTGCACCAGCCGGCGCCGGCGCCCGTAACCGCGTACCGCGTTGGCCAGGCAGTTCCGGGCCACCCCGTACAGCCAGGGCAGCGGCGCGGCCGGCAGGTCGGCCCGGCGTCGCCAGGCGACCGTGAACACCTCCGCCACCACTTCCTCCACCTCGTCGGTCCGCCCCTGGAGCCGCCTGGCGACATAACGGCTGACCGCCCAGTAGTGCTCGCGATAGGCAGCGGCGAAGATCTCGTCGTTGCTCATGCCCGGTTCGTGTCCGGCACTGGCCGGATCGTCACACCCTCCTGTCGTGATGTTCCTCGCGTCCCCCGAGTGTGACCCGCGGGCGGGGCGCGGACACAGGCGGGGCGTGAAGAGGATCCGAGACACCAGAGCCGTGCAGTGGCTCACCAGCACCGATCACAAGACGATCGGCACGCTGTATCTGGTCACAGCGTTCGCGTTCTTCCTGATCGGTGGCGTGATGGCGCTGCTGATGCGCGCCGAGCTGGCCCGGCCGGGCCTGCAGTTCATGTCGAACGAGCAGTTC